>CAYLJO010000008.1:38708-54374 GCA_964383905.1 uncultured Blastocatellaceae bacterium | reverse complement strand
CGGTGGTCGGGGGGTTGGCCGTCTCGCAGGTCTTGACCTTGTATCTGACCCCGGTAGTCTATCTGTACTTTGAGCATCTCCAAGCCTGGTTGAAGGGTGAAAAGCAGGAAAAGAGCGGGGGCGAGGCCGGGAAGAGTACACAGATGATTCGAACCTGAAGCCAAAGCTGAACCGCGCGCCGCGCTTCGGTGATGTTCCAGCTATCGAAATTGTTGTATCAGGCCGCAAAGATATGCCTAATGAATCCTACAGCCTGCGGGCGGCGCATTACGCAGGCTGACATTAAGCAGGGTTTCTAAGTATAAATCGTTCTGACGTAAGGGGAGTAGCTTAGCCGCACCGGAAAAGCGGCCTTGCGGGATCCGACATAATGGCGCTTTGTCACCCGCCCCGCGAGCGGAAATACCATTTCCTGAGAGCGAGACCTTCGCCGCCACCGAGAAATCTGTTCTCCGTGGCGGCGAAGGTCTCGCTCTTTTGCTTATCCGGATTTCATCTTCGCTCTTTTATCAGGTGGCGTTGACACGAGTGAAAGGGGAGGAGAGCAAACATTGACCGCCTTTTGGATCACTTTTTTCTTTGTCTGTGTGGCCGAGATGGGCGACAAGACGCAATTTATGACGCTGTCGTTTTCCACCCGTTACAGTTGGAAAACTGTTATCGCCGCGGTGTTTGTCGCCACGCTGCTCATCAACCTTGTTTCAGTTGCGGCGAGTGAGGCATGAGGAATGACCATGCCCCTGTTCTGGATCGACCTCCTGGCATCATCTTCATCGCTTCGGGCCTGGTCGCGTTGGTTGAAGCCTTCGGGCAACGTTAGTATGAGAATGCCGGCTTGAGAGTCACCGCCCGGTCCCGGCGCCGGGACTTTGCCCGGATTTCTGATGCGGAAGAAGCCTTTTTAAAGATAATTCTCCCGGGCAGAAGATTTTCTTGCATAACCAAATGGCGAGCATTACAATACCCCCACACAAGTGGGCTAAACGTAAGTCTCCCCGGCTACGCATGGTAAGCACTCTTGGGAGAGTTGTAGAATGATCGGGCTCTCCCAGGGATTCTCTTCGAGGAAAAGAGGAAAGCCACCGGATCAAGGACTAAGGGTAATTGTATGAGAGCTCAACACCATCACCAGGGTTGGCCCAGACTCGTTTCCTGGTTCGCCTTCACTTTTGCCATTCTGTGCCTGCCTCTGGTCAGCAACGCGCAGGAGAATAAAGATACTAAGCCGGCATCACCCGCCCCCGCCCAAACGCCACAGCGTCAAGGCACAACCGTGGAGGGCCCTCTTGTCGTTAACACGGATTTGATCTCATTCAACGTGACGGTTACCGATACCTACGGCCGGTTTGTGTCGGGGCTGAACAAGAACGCCTTCACCGTCCTCGACGATAAGAACCCGCAGGAGATCACCTACTTTAGCGATGAGGATGCGCCGGTCAGTGTCGGCATTGTCTTCGACTTTTCAGGTTCGATGAGTGGCGAGAAGATCAAGCGCTCCCGCCAGGCCCTGGGTCATTTCCTTGAGACAAGCCACGAGCTGGATGAGTACTTCCTCATCGGCTTTAACAGCCGCGCACAGCTCCTGCTCGATAAGACGCGCGATAACAAGGCTATTCTCGACAAGCTCACCTTCGTACAAACTCACGGGACGACGGCATTCTATGACGCCTGTTATCTCGGGGTCGAGAAGGTCACCCGCGGCGTCCATCCGAAGCGTGCCATCCTGGTGATCAGCGACGGGCAGGATAATAACTCGCGCTACACCTTCACCGATTTACGTCGCCTGTTAAAGGAATCCGATGTCATTATCTATAGCATCGGCATTGAGGGATCAAACGACGGGGCCCTCGGCCTGCAGGGCCAGGCTATTTTAGAAGAGATCTCGGCGGTCTCCGGCGGCAAGGCGTTCTTTCCGAACACCGCGGCCGAGATGGATGATATCTTCGAGCGTATCGCGATAGAGCTGCGGCATCAGTATTCGATCGGCTACAAACCGGCGAACTTTAAGAACGACGGCAAGTGGCACCGCATCAAAGTCAAAGTCACTCCGCCTCGCGGGTTGCCCCGCCTCTTCGTGCGCAGCAAAGAGGGGTATTACGCTCTCACGAATCCGCGATAGAACCGAGTTGTACCGAGGCGCAAAGCTGATCCGCGGCTTTAGATCTCTCAGTCCGGGCGGCCCATAACCCGTCCCTTGTTTTACTATCGGGGGCCCGCGGGCGCAGAGCCCTCACGTTCCAGCATAAGAAGAAGGTTCTTAATGCCCCCGCCGCTTGCGGCGGGGGATCTTTTACCTGCCTTTCGACGGACTTTTGATCACGGTACTTATGGAGAACCCAGCGCGTCCGGTCTTGAGCAAATTCGTCGTCCCGGTCACCGTCATGCTCTCCTTCGTTTCGTTCTGGAGAGCAGCAGCCATTGTACTCAGTGATCTTGGCTCCTCCGCTTATTATGTCGGCGGCATCGCGGAGAAGGCGATCGGCAAAGCGGCGCCCTGGTTCATCCTGGCGATCATGCTCTTCTCCTACGCCGTACGGGCGGTCTATATCGAGAGCTGCAGCATGTTCGTGCGCGGCGGCGTCTATCGAGTCGTACGCGAGGCGATGGGCAGCACCGCGGCTAAGTTCTCTGTCTCGGCTCTGATGTTTGATTACGTTTTAACCGGGCCGATCAGCGCCGTGAGCGCGGGCCTGTACCTGGCCGGCCTCATCAATGAGTCGGGGCAATACTTCCACATCTCGTGGATGCGGATTCCCGCCCCACTCTTTGCTGCCGGATTTGCCATTCTCGTGACGCTCTACTTCTGGTACAGCAACCGGGTTGGCATCCCATTCTCCAGTGCTAAAGCGCTGCGAATCATGCAGATCACCACCGTCATGGTGGTCATCCTGATTGCCTGGTGCCTGATCACAATCTTCGAGAAGGGCTACCAACCGGTGCCTGCGCCCACGCCGGCAAATCTGAGCTTCCGCGACGAGGCCCTGGGGTGGTTGAAAGGGACCGCCGCCCCGAGCATCACGGTAGTTGCCATCCTGATCGGCCTCGGACACTCGCTGCTGGCCATGAGCGGTGAGGAGAGCCTGGCCCAGGTCTACCGCGAGATCGAGGCGCCCAAGCATCAAAACCTCGTCCGCGCCGGCTTCGTGATCTTCGTCTACAGTCTGGTGTTCACCTCATTGGTCTCCTTCTTTGCGGTAATGATCATCCCCGACCCCGAGCGGGGCAAATACTTCGACAACCTTATCAGCGGCCTTTCGATGTTTCTGGCGGGCCCGTTCCCCCTCAAGCTGGCCTTCCATGCCTTCGTGGTCCTGGTGGGCACGCTGATCCTCTCGGGGGCCGTCAATACCGCGATCATCGGCTCTAACGGCGTACTCAGCCGGGTGGTCGAAGACGGTATCCTGCCGGACTGGTTCCGCGAGCCTCACAAAAAGCACGGCACCACCTACCGGATCATCAATCTGATCGTCATTTTGCAGCTGGCGACGATCGTGATCAGCCGCGGCGATGTTTATATGCTGGGCGAGGCGTATGCCTTCGGCGTCGTGTGGAGCTTCGCGATGAAGGCCCTCGCCGTTGTCGTGCTCCGTTTTACGGAACCGGACGTGGAGCGGTGGAGAGTGCCGCTCAACTTTCGTCTCAAAGGAATTGATGTGCCTGTGGGCCTGACTCTCATCACCGTCTTGCTGTTCCTGCTGGCGGGCATCAACGTGCTGACCAAGAAGGCGGCGACCATCTCGGGGGTCACTTTTACGGTGGTGTTCTTTGCCGCCTTCACCCTTTCGGAGAAGTACTACAAGCCTAAGGAAAAGCGGCGCTCGCAAGGTAAGGCAAGAGGCAAGATGGAGGAAGGTGAAACAGAGAGGTTTCGCCTGGGGGTTCGGGACAACCTCTCGCCGCAATCCTTGCAGGTGCGGCCCGGCAATGTCCTGGTCGCGGTTCACGACCCGAATAACTTGCGCCACTTGGAGAAGGTGTTAGAAGAGACTGATCCGAAGAAGCTGGACGTGGTCGTTCTTTCAGTGAATTCCAGATCCCCGGATGCTGGCCGAGAGGCTAATCAGGAAGCCGGGCAGGTCATCGACGATTGTGAGACCCGGGTATTCAGTAAAGTAGTACATGCGGCAGAGAAGGCGGGCAAGCCGGTTTCTCTGGTGGCGGTTCCCGGGAGGGACCCGTACAGCCTGATCCTGCAGGCGGCACAGAAACTTCGCTCTTCCCGCGTCGTTACCAGCCTTTCCTCGACCGTTAGTCCCGGCGAGCAGGAGCAGGAAATAGAGCGGGCATGGGAGCAGTTGCCGGTCGCGCGGCCCCTGATCTCAGTGGAGATCGTGCCGGACCATGATCGGTCGCCTCTCCGGATCGATCTGGGATCTCGGCGATCCTGATTTCCCATGGACATGAGAAAGACGCTCATCGTCTCATTGACCGACGAGGCCGGGAAACAAGGTCGCCATGATGTAGAGTAATGATAGGGCGGAGATAATTATCGCCGTCAGCCACGCCGCCATGTTATAGACGGGTCCGTTAACGTACCCGCCCATTAATTCTCGGTCACCTGCCAGTCGCAGTGCTGCTATTAAGATGATCGGCAGGAGCAGGCCGTTGATAACCTGTGTAATGAGTAACACGCGCACCAGCGGCAGACCGGGTATGACGGCCACGAGCGCGCCGAGGGCGATCAGGAAAGTGAAAATACCGAGGAAGATCGGCGCCTGGCGAAAGCTGTGCGATACCCCCTTCTCAAACCCAAGCGCCTCGCTGATGGAATAGGCCGTCGCCAGCGGCAAAACACCCGCCGCCAGCATCGAAGCGCCGAACAAGCCGATGGCGAACAGAGCCTCCGCGTAGCGCCCGGCAAGTGGCTCGAGCGCACGCGCCGCGTCCGCGGCCGTATCTACCTTAACGCCATACTTGTTGAGCGTCGCCGCCGTCGAGACGATGATAAAGAAGGCGACGACGTCGGAAAAAATCGTGCCCACCCACACATCCACCCGCGTCAGAGGGTAATCCTCCGCGGTCACCCCCTTCTCGACAACCGAGGACTGGACAAACACCTGCATGTACGGTGAGATCGTCGTGCCGATCAGGGCCACTATCATGAAGAGATAACCCGAGTCAAAGCTGAAAGTAGGGCGGATGGTCACACGCGCGACCTCTCCCCAGGCGGGGTGCGCGAGAAATGCCGAGATGATGTAACCGAGAAAGACCAGCGACATCAGCAGGAAAACTCGCTCGACCCTTCGGTATGACCCCTTGACGACCAGCCACCAGACGAAAAGAGCGGCGAGCGGGACCGAGATGTTGCGCGGCACGCCAAAGAGTTCGGTCGCCGCGGCGATCCCGACAAACTCCGAGACGGTGACGCCGCCGTTGGCGATTAAGAGGGTGAGCATGACCACGGCCGTCCAGCGCACGCCGAAGCGCTCACGGATCAGGTCGGCCAGCCCTTTGCCGGTCACCGCGCCCATCCGCGCGCACATCTCCTGCACTATCCCTAAGCTGATTGTGACGGGAATGAGCGACCATAAGAGGTGGTAGCCGTAGCTCGCTCCGGCTGAAGCATAGGTCGCAATGCCACCCGCGTCATTACCCGCGTTGGCTGCCACCATGCCGGGACCAACGACCGCCAGATACGCAATGAGACGGCCGCGACGCACAGCCGGCTGTCGAACGCCGCCGGTGCCGCGACGCCACAGGCGTCGCCCCGTCTCTCGCGCCGCTGCAAGGAAAGTGGCCACTCGAAGGATCTCCGTCGCTCATCGTAGTTCGGATAGACACTAGCAGGTTATAAAAGCCGGGGCAAAATTAAAAGGGGCTTTTTGCGATTAGTAACCGCAATCATTACCAAATCGACTTTAATCGCCCTGAGCACAACTCCCCGGAAATGGTTTCTTGAGATGCTTTCATTGATGTACGGGAACAAACAGACCGCGAGTCTCTTGCCTCGCATACTGACCGTGCTTATACTGCCAGACAATTACTCTTTCGAGAACAGGACTGGGCTTTCAAGTCTTCTCCTTTGTGCCGCCGGTTGCTTTCCCCGTGTGACCGGCTCAAGGGAGTCTTCCGATGCCTGCATCCGAAAGGAGCTGTATTTTGATCGAGAATCGGCTTTTGGCTGCCCTGCCTGGCGAAGAAAAAGGACGCCTCCTTCCTGACCTGGAGCGCGTGTCGCTGAACGTCAGAGGCATCCTCTACGACCTGGATGACCCCATCCGATACGTCTACTTCCCCAATAGCGGTGTGATCTCGATACTCACTGTCGTGGACGATGGCCTGACTATTGAAGCAGGCACGGTGGGCAGGGAAGGGGTGGTAGGGATACCGGTATTCTTAGGGATTGACACATCGATCAATCGGGCCGTGGTGCAAGTCGCAGGCGAGGCCATGAGGATGAAGGCGGAGGCGTTCAAAGAGGCGGCCAGGAGGAGCGGTTTATTTCATGACTTGCTGCAACTCTACACCTACGCGCTACTTACCCAGATATCCTTATCGGTTGCCTGCAACCGCTTCCACGGTGTCGAAAAGCGGTTAGCCCGCTGGCTGCTGATGATGAATGACCGGGCGGGGGTGGACGAGTTTCAGCTCACCCAGGAGTTTATCGCGCGGATGCTTGGCGCGCGCCGCCCGCACGTCACCACGGCTGCAAGAAATCTTCAAAACGTGGGACTAATCCGCAACGGTCGCGGCAAAATCGCTATCCTCAACCGGCAGGGTTTGGAAAGGGTTTCCTGCGATTGCTATATCAGCTGTAAAAAGAGATGTGGTGGCCTTTTCAGTACTTAATCCTTTTACTCTTGATAATTTAAGTGATCTTTTGGGACGTTTTGTACGATAGCGTACTGACAGTTATCTATTTATTTGGTACAATTTGTACACTTCCCCGGCAAGTAATTCTCTGAGACTGGCTCGAAGGCTGAGGCGAGCTGAGAAGGTCGCGTGTTTCTTATCGAGCTAACGATCACTGGTATCGGATGAGCACAGGCTAGGATCTGAGGCGGATGGAAACCTTGATTGAAGCGAGGAACACGCCGCACGCAGCGGCCGAAAGGAACATTGCCGGGGCATGTCAAGCTTCTGCAAGCTGAGGGCCGGGCGATGAAATAGGAAAGGAGAATATCATGAGGAATCGTATTAAATTGCGCGCTCTGCTGGCGTTGGCGGCCCTGCTCATCACAGCAGCGTGCTCCAGTGAATCAAATCAGAATCAGCCCGTCACGACGACCACCAATATAGGCGTGTCGAATGCGCCGCCCGCCGCAGAAGTCAAGCAGCGGGGTAACGCCTTGGTGCGCGTCCTCCATGCTGTGCCTGGCGGACCTTCGGTTGACGTCTTCGCTGACAATAATAAGGAGTTCACTGGCGTAGCCTATAAGACAACTACGCCTTACAAAGAAGTGTCTGCCGAACGTCACTCGTTCAGGATTCGACCGGCGGGGCAGAATACGGCGCAGCCTCTCGCAGAAGCGAGCGAAGGTCTGAGTGATGGCAGGCACTATACGGTTGCGGCGATGGTCGGGTCAGACGGGAAGCCGACCCTCAATGTTTTCAACGATGACCTGACGCCCCCCTCGTCAGGCAAGGCGAAGGTGCGGGTCCTCCACGCGTCACCGGATGCCGGCGAGGTTGACGTGTACCTCAAGGAGGGTAATAAGAAGGTCATCGGGGGAATAAACGCCTTGAAGGAGACTTCTTACAGCGAGATTGATCCGGTGAGGGGCACGGTCGAAGTCCGTCCTGCGGGCAAAAACAATGCGGTGCTGACGGTGCCGAACGTGAGGTTCGAAGCAGGCGATACGTACACGATTGTCGTTACGGGCAAGTCAAAGGGCGCGCCGAAACTAGAGGCCACCATCGTTGAAGATAAGCTTGTTGGGTCTTCCACCACGGCGTCCGGCAAGACTACGCCGTCGCCATCTGCCTCGAAGACGACACCAACGGTACCGCCCGCCAAATGAAGGCTCCGATCGGCCTGACAAAGTAGAAGACGGTCAATCGTGCGAGCGGGCGAGGAGACATAAGGGGAAGGCGATGAATGCGCGTACCGAATCATGCGCGCTTGGATTATTAGCAGTAGCGCTGCTGGTGACAGCGTGCTCCAGGGAGCCTCGTCAAAATCAGACGGTCACGACGACGACGAACACCTCCATCTCAACGGCGCCGCCCGCCAGGGAGGTGGAAAAGCGTGACACCGCGCTGGTGCGCTTCGTTCATGCGATCGCCAACGGCGCGAGCGTAGACGTTTTCGCCGACGATAGGAGCGCATTCACTAACATTGCTTATAAAACGGTCACCCCCTATCGGGAGATGACCGGCACCCGGTTCACCTTCAGCGTTCTTCCGGCCGGCCAACACAGGCTGCCGCCCCGCGCAGAGAAGAGTGAAAATCTCGCGGGCGGCAGGCACTACACGCTCATCACGCTGTCTCGTGACCCCGCAGGCAAGGAGGTCACCCTTCAAATCATTGGAGACGACCTCGTGCCACCACCGGCGGGTAAGGCCAAGCTACGTGTGATTCACGCCTCGCCTGACGCAGGCGAACTGGACGTTTATGCCAAGGGCAAACGGGATGCGCTCTTCAGTGGTATGAGTTTCGAGAAGAAGACCGGCTACTTAGAGGTCGATCCGATGACTGCTACGCTCGAAGTCCGTCCCACAGGCGAGAATAATGCGGTACTGGCGGTACCGAACGCAAAGATTGAGGCGGGTAAGATTTATACGATTATCATCGTGGGCCTGACTCAGGGTACACCGAAGCTGGAAGCGATCGTGGTTGAGGACCGGCTCGGCGGGGAAATGGTGGCACCGGGCAAGAACGGCCAATCGCCTGCCATCACCAAGAAGAAAGGGGAGCCGCCCTCTTTGGTCCCTAACGCGTATTGATCATGATTGGTAACACGATGCGTTCGAAATGAGGGGACGCGGCCCGGGCGAGTGACAGGCGTCCGAATCATTGATGAGCATAGGCAAGTGAGGGGGCATACACAACGCGATTCGCGCAGCCGTCGCGAGAAGCTTGCACAGGCTGTCAGGCGCGCTGGCGCGTGCGCTATCGTTTTCGCAAGCTGACAGAAGATTATTGCAGATAAAAGCTGCGGGCTTGAAACCACAAAAGAGACAAAGGAGATTAGCATGGGTCATACAGGAGCCGTACAGACCCACGATGTGCAAATCCCATCCGGGGAGGCTGTGCTCGAAGGCGAATTGAGTGTCCCTGTTGGCGCAAGCGGCATTGTCCTTTTCGCGCACGGGTCGGGCAGCAGCCGCCACAGCCCGCGCAATCAGTACGTTGCGCGGGTGATCCGCGAAGCCGGCGCCGGTACATTGCTCTTTGATCTGCTCACGCGGGAAGAGGAGGCTATCGACGTGCGGACACGCCACCTTCGCTTCGACATCGACTTGCTCGCCCGGCGACTGGCGGATGCGACCGATTGGATCAGAGGAGAAAGTGAGACCTCGCATTTGCGCGTCGGCTACTTCGGTTCGAGTACCGGCGGAGGCGCGGCGCTCGTGGCGGCGGCCCGTGTCGGCGATAGTGTAGGCGCCGTCGTCTCGCGCGGCGGGAGACCTGATCTCGCCGGAGAAGCGCTGCGGAGAGTTCGGTCTCCAACGCTTTTAATCGTCGGTGAATACGACGCGCAGGTGATCGCCCTGAACGAGAAAGCCTACTCGTTGCTGCAGTGCGAGAAAGAACTGCGGATCGTCCCCGGGGCGACGCATCTCTTTGAGGAGCCGGGCACACTCGAAGAAGTCGCGCGGCTCGCGGCTGAGTGGTTTCAAAGGCACTTGCAGCCACAGTCAAGCGCCGCCGCAAAATTGTGACGATCTACCGCTCGGGTCCGCCCGGGATGGATAGCCGGTAAGCGGCGGAGGTGCTTATCACCGGCACGGTGTCAGCGGCAGACAAGGACTGATCACGATTGCGAATCATCTCGGTCGCGCCTCTGATCGCGGCGGCCATCCGGCGCTTTTTGTTCGATGGATCGCCCGCCGGTTTGCGCTGAAAAAGAGCCCGGAGTTCTAGAGTCTGGGGTCAAAAGTAAATCCGTCTTGTGAACCCGGCTGCGGACCTGAGAACACCAGACTCCAGACTTTCGGAGTGATGACAATGATATTTCGAGACCGACACGATGCAGGTCAGCGGTTGGCTGCGCAGCTCATGGATTATGCCAACCGTCCCGACGTATTGGTGCTCGCACTGCCACGCGGGGGCGTCCCCGTCGCCTTTGAAGTGGCCCAAGCGCTCCATGCGCCTTTGGACATCTTCCTGGTGCGCAAGCTTGGCGTCCCGGGTCACGAGGAACTGGCGATGGGCGCCATCGCGACGGGCGGCGTGCGTGTACTCAATGATGAAGTGCTCCGTTATTTACATGTACCTGATGAGGTGATCGATGCGGTTGCAAGCAAAGAGCAGCGCGAGCTGGAGCGCCGCGAGAGACTCTACCGCGATGACCGTCCTGCGCCCCGTGTGCGTGGGCGCACCGTGATTCTCGTGGACGACGGCCTGGCAACCGGTTCGACCATGCGCGCCGCGGCCGCCGCCCTCCGGCAGCAGCAGCCTGCGAAGATCATCATCGCCGTTCCCGTCTCAGCGCCGCAGACCTGTGATGAGTTCAGGTCGGAAGTTGATGAGATCGTGTGCGCCGTCACCCCGGAGCCGTTCCATGCGGTGGGGCTCTGGTATCAAGACTTTTCGCAGACCACCGATCAGGAGGTGCGTGACCTGCTCGAAAGGGCCGCGCATGAGCGCCAACGCGCCCCGTCGCCTCACAACAAGCAGAGCGCCACCGGAAATCCTTGAGGGGTGCTAGAGCAATGGAAGAAGCCAACAACCTTACCCTGATCAATGCCATCCGGGAGGCCGCGCGTCCGCTCGCCGGGGCGGTTGAAGACTATGACCCGTTGATGAGGATGATCGGTGACGCCCCGTTGGTGCTCATTGGCGAGGCGTCGCACGGCACACACGAGTTCTACCGTGAGCGCGCGCAGATCACCAAACGATTGATCAAAGAGAAAGGCTTTACGGCTGTCGCGGTCGAAGCCGATTGGCCTGACGCATACCGCGTCAACCTCTATGTGCGTGGCTCTAACGACGATGCCAACAGTAATGAGGCGCTCTTGGGTTTCAAGCGCTTCCCCACCTGGATGTGGCGCAACGCAGACGTGCTCGACTTCGTCGGCTGGCTGCGCGCGCACAATGACGCGCTTGCCCCGAACACCCCGGAGGTCGGCTTTTACGGGCTCGATCTTTACAGTCTTCATGCCTCGATAGAAGCGGTTCTTCGTTACCTCGATAAGATCGACCCGGAGGGGGCCAGGCGTGCCCGCTACCGCTATTCGTGTTTCGATCACTTTGGCGAAGACACCCAGACCTATGGTTACGCCACAGGCTTCGGCCTCTCCGGATCTTGTGAGACCGAAGCGGTGAATCAACTCGTCGAACTGCGCCGCCGCGCCGCCGACTATGCGAGTCGCGACGGGCGCGTCGCGGCCGACGAATTCTTCACAGCCTTTCAGAACGCGCGGCTCGTGAAGAACGCTGAGGAGTACTACCGCTCGATGTTTCGCGGCCGGGTCTCGTCGTGGAACTTGCGCGACCGCCATATGGCTGAGACCCTCGACTCGCTAATCGCGCACCTCGGCGCGCAGGGGCAAACCGCAAAAGTAGTCGTATGGGAGCATAATTCACACCTGGGCGACGCCCGCGCGACAGAGATGGGCGCGCGCGGTGAGCTCAACGTCGGCCAACTCGTGCGCGAGCGTTACGGCGGCCGAGCCGTGCTGGTCGGATTCACAACCCACAGCGGCACGGTGACGGCGGCCTCGGAGTGGGATGCTCAGGCTGAGCGCAAGCGCGTCCGCCCTGCGCTTTCAGGCAGTTATGAGGCGCTATTTCATGACGTGGGTATCCCTCGGTTCATGCTCGCATTGCGCGACGGAGGCCGCGGGGCAGAAGGCTTGCGCGAGCCGCGCCTGGAGCGAGCCATCGGGGTCATTTATCTACCGAGAACAGAGCGGGTGAGCCACTACTTCTATGCGCGGTTAGCCGAACAGTTTGACGCGGTGCTCCACTTTGACGAGACGCGGGCGGTCGAGCCGCTGGAGCGCAGTGCCCAGTGGGCGACCGGAGAGCCGCCGGAGACGTACCCTTCCGGCGTCTAAGAGAAAGGAGAGGGGAGTCAATGAGGGAGGTTCCGCGCGAAGAATGGGTCGAATACTTAAACAGCTTCAGCCGCCGGCATGAGGGATGGCTGGTCACCGTGGAAGTGCTCGGGGCCGCTATCGGGGCACAGGTGGAGGCGGAAGAAATGGTTCTGGAAGGGGTCACTGCCGATTTAAAGGAGGGCGGCGAGGATGTGATCTCAGTCATCCTGGGTAAGAAATCAACGGGACGCGTCACACACAACATTACTTCGCCAACACATGTTAGGATCGAACAGACTGAGGACGGGTCAGACATGACGCTCCAGATCGAATCTGGCGGCGGCGTGACAACGCTGGTGCGCTTCCGCTCCCCCATACTTCCGGAGATGGTCGACGGTGTGGTGTCAGAAGAACTGAACAGCTAAAGTGGGGGAGAAAAATACCACGAAGTGTGGTGAGATGATGACCAAAGACCCGGCGGGAAGGGCGACGCGGTGGATGAAGCGCGGCGATGTTAAGCCGATCACTAGAGGAACAACTTGGCTGCTCAAGCATGCTAAATATGGAGGAAAGTTATGGCTAAGGTCACCGGGAGCAGCGCCGCCGCGCAGCGGCGCGCGAAGTCGAACACCGAGGGGGTCGCCGAAGAGGTATCACGAGAGAATGCGCCGGACAACACAGTCGTTCAACACTTACAGCGGCAGGTCGCCAACGCATTCATCCTCTACACCAATTACAAGCACTACCACTGGCAGACCTATGGGCCGTTGTTCCGTGACCTCCATCTGCTTTTCGACGAATTCGGTGAAGCCGTGCTTGCCACCCTCGACGATTTCGCAGAGCGCGTACGGATGATCGGGCAGGATCCGGTCTCCGCGCCCCTGGAGATGATGGAGACGGCCAGCGTCAAGGTCGCCGGGCGTGGTTTAACGATGCGCGAGATGATCGAAGAGGCGGATTCCAATCTCTTGACGGTGATCAAAGAGATGCGGGCGGGCGCGCGTGCGGCAGATGAAGCGGATGACCCGGGCACAAATGATCTCTTCGCGCGGGTGGTGCAAATCCACGAGAAGCACGAGTGGTGGCTGCGCGACATTCTTGAGAAGCGAGATGGGCTGTCGGGCTAAAGCATGTTCATCAGGGCGGTGACGAGAAACCGTGACCTCTGAGGTGAGGGGTAAAGTGATGGAAGAGAACAAAACCATCAGTGAGCAAGAGTTCAGGCAACTCTGCGATGAAGTGTCGGTTAATTCTGCACTCATCTTGAAGACACGGATCCCCAAAATGAAAGAAGAGACCGCCCTGCTGCAAGAGGTATTCTTGCGCCTTTGTCGCCGGTTAGGAATAGATCCAGCGTCTGCGGTAGAACCTGCTGAAGACATACCGGCAGACGCCCTGACGTGTATCTTCGAGATTAACGAGATCATGTGTCGGCGCGCGCACCCGTCTTTTAACCATTCTAAAATTATTAAAGAACTCTTGCGTGAAGCCCTGCGAGGGACCGATTAGTAGAGGTTGTTTGATCCGGTCGAGAGATGTGAAGCCGTCCCATCAGCGGTCGCTCCGTTCTAAAATCGGCTCGAGAGACACCGGCTCAGATAGCCTTCAAAGGTATTGGTGGGTGAGTGGCCGTGAGGTGTGCAGGATGTCGCTGGAAACATACAAGAAGAAGCGGAATTTCGCTAAAACATCAGAGCCCCACCCGCGGGCCGCCAAGTCACACCGCCGGCCTATCTTTGTTGTGCAGGAGCATCACGCATCTCGTCTACACTACGATTTTCGGTTGGAGGCTGACGGTGTGCTGAAGAGCTGGGCCGTACCCAGGCAGCCCAGCCTGGATCCGGCGGATAAACGTTTGGCCGTGCGTGTCGAAGATCACCCGCTCGACTATGCGAACTTCAGTGGGGAAATTCCGGAAGGGGAGTATGGCGCGGGCCTGGTCAAAATATGGGACAGGGGCACGTACGAGAATTTACTGGCGGGCAAGAAGCCGCACCCGCAAACGATTACGGAGGGCATCAGGACCGGTCACCTGGAAGTTGAGCTGCGCGGCCGAAGACTGAAAGGGGGCTTTGCCTTAGTCCGCATGAAAGGACGCGGCAAAAAAGATAACTGGTTGCTCGTCAAGATGAAGGATCAAGAAGCTCGTCCCAGCCCAGCTGAAAAGGAGCAAAAAGCTGCGAAGACTTCCCGCTCTACAGGGGCACGTTCGACGGCTAAAGGATCGAGCCGGTCGCGCAAAGCCACTTCGTCAACCGTCACCGGTTCACGCCGGGGTGCCGGGTGAAACGTTAACGAGATATTGATGCATAGACCACGGGCACAACGGCTTGAACAAAAAGAAGGGGAGATTATGCCAACGCGCGCACAGCTAAGTATTTCTGAAAAATATAAGGAGGGCCATACAGATTTAATGTCCGGGGCGCTCGACGGCCGCACCGATGCTGTTAAAACATTACTGGGCCAGGGTGTGGACGTTAATGCGAAAGACAGCCAGGGCCGTACAGCCTTGATGTTTGCTGTTATCAACCGGCATACAGACGCCGCGAAAGCGTTGCTGGAGCACGGGGCTGACGTCAATGCGAGGGCCAACGATGGTGGCACAGCCTTGATGCTGGCGGCATCGGGCGGCGATGCCGAAATTGTTCAAGCCTTGCTGAAGAAAGGCGCTGATGTGAAAGGTGAATTCACCGAGACGTCCAAGACGGCCTTGATGCTGGCAAAAGAGCACGGCTACGCCGGCATCGTCGAACTGCTTAAGAACGCCGGGGCTGAGAAATAACCGGCCGTGCCGGAATGATTGTCTATCACAGTTGTGCCGCCCGCCGGCGTTTGCCGGTGCACGATTGGCCTCAGTCCCGGCTCCTAACGCGCCGGGACGCTCGCGCGGGATAACCAACTTTAACGTAAAGCACGAGGAGCACAGATGTGAAATCGAATGAAGTGAAACGCGCTCTCATCGTTGTCGACGTGCAGAATGACTTTTGTCCGGGCGGCGCGCTGGCCGTCGAACGCGGCGATGAAGTGGTCGGGCCGCTCAATCGCTTGCTCAAAGAGTTCCTCTCGCGCGGGGACCTCGTGGTGAAGAGCCGCGACTGGCATCCTCCACGGACCAAACATTTTGCGGCCTACGGCGGCACATGGCCCGTCCACTGCGTTCAGAACACGCGCGGCGCAAAATTTCATTCAGACCTCATTGATGACCCGCGCATCATTATAGTCTCCAAAGGTTTGGGAGACGAAGATAACTACTCGGCCTTCGACGGAACGGGTCTCGCCTCGTTACTGCGTGAGCATGGGGTCACGGAAGTCTGGGTCGGCGGCCTCGCCACCGATTACTGCGTCAAGAACACCGTGCTCGACGCCCTGCGCGAGGGCTTCAAAGTGAAGGCTGTCAACGAGGGCATGCGCGCCGTCAACCTTCAACCGGGCGACGGTGACCGCGCCATCGAAGAGATGCGCCGCGCCGGGGCGGACATCACCTGAAACGATGAATATGAAAGGCCGGTTTAACGATGA
>CAYLJO010000008.1:0-38608 GCA_964383905.1 uncultured Blastocatellaceae bacterium | reverse complement strand
CGCCGGGGCGGACATCACCTGAAACGATGAATATGAAAGGCCGGTTTAACGATGAGGAGTTAGCCATCTTGCGCAAGGTTCTGGCCGAAGGTACCGCCGAATTGCGCGAAGAACTACATCAAACCGACGCGCGCGACTTCGAAAAGCTTCATGAAGAAGAGGTGTTGCTCGGTTGTATCCGGCAGAGACTTCAAGAGGGGGGGTACTATGAGTACCAAGCAAAATCGTCAAGGGATAAGGCCGGAAGGGAAAGAAAAGCGTGAGAGCGGAACGCCAGGCGTGGGGCAGGGGCCAAAGGATGAGATTGAGCGTTCCGGAGTCTACCCGGTTTCCAGTATGGATGAGGCCGGCCCGGATGCCATGGCTCATGACGAGGCGTCATGGGGACAGGGTGAGCGGGGCGCTGCCGTGTACGAAGACTCCGGCGGATCCGAGTTGATTTATTTAGGGGGGAGAAGGGCGTTGTCGGCGGGGCGGCACCGGGACCTACCGGTGCGTACAGGCGCGAGGACGAAAAAGATAAACAAGCCAGCGAGAGGGGGGTGAAACAGGGCGAGTAAGCGTGCGAGGCAGTAAGCACGCTGAAACATGACATAGGGTGACAGATCGCATTACCGGTGCTTTGAAGGATGGCGACTCGACCGTGATGGATATTAACGCAACAACCGAGGAGATGCTGCTGCGCACCAGAGTGGCCACTGCCTGATCCGGCGCAGCCTGTATCCACGCCGCCAACGGCATCGAAAATGATATGAAGGATTATTCTGCGAGAGGGAACTGATGTAACGCAGACCAATATTTCACAGAACCCAGGGGATCAGGTGAGTGATGCGGATATCAAATCCGCCTCAGCTGAGACGCCTCGTCCTCCCAAACTTCAAGACACCAGTTCATGTACTTGGTAACGAGATCGACGGGGTCCTCGCCCTGTCGGCGCGCCTCTTCCTCGTACTGCTTCCGCACCGGAGATTCTAAAAGTGTGTTTGTCGCCATAGTCCCTACATTTTACTCCTATCCGTTGTCGTTTATCACGGAAATTCCGGCCATCAGCTTTCTACTTGACATTGTGAGCAACTAATACCTTGTGAGGTCGGAGATACCCATCAGCGGAGTATGACTCATGAACAGTCAGGTTGCCTCTTCCATCGTTTAACCTGACGTTACCTTTTAGATTCATCCAGCAGTTCCGCCAGATACTGCTTCCAGACGGCGGCGAGCGTGTGCGTTCCATGCCCGCGCGTCTGATCCGTGATCGGTAGTAAAACGAAGCGGCCGCGTTTAACGCGCCTGATCTCTCGCTCCATGATGCCGAGTCCCGGCGGGTTGATCTCATCGTCGGCCGAGTTGATCGCGAGCAGCGGGACCTTGATGCTCTCCAGCTTTGGTGACGGGTCGTATTCGCGTGATGCGTCCACCTGGTACAACAGATCGTTCGCATCCGTCTGCGCCGCCATCGCCCTCACCCTCTCTTCGAGAAGTTTATCTGCCGCGTCACGCGTCGCCGCCTGCTTCTGCATCTGTAGCGGACTGCTGCCCATAATCATCAGGATGTAATTTGCCGCGGTGAGGCCGCGTGGTTGGGTCCTATACTCTCCGTTATTCCACTCCGGATCGTTGCGGATCGCATCCATGATCATCCGCCGCTGCATCCGGTTGCGCCCGGCAATTTGGACCGGCAGGCTCGCCAGCGGCATCAGCGCGTCCATAAAATCAGGGTAAGCTTCTCCCCACACCCACGTCTGCATCCCTCCCATCGAGGTGCCCATCACCAGCCGCAGATGGTTCACGCCGAGCCTCTCGGTCAGCAGCCGGTGGTGGGCGAGTACCATGTCATCATAAGTGTAGTGGGGAAACTTAGCGTGCAGGCCGTCGCTCGGCTTACTCGATTGACCGTGCCCGATGCCGTCCGGAAGGATGATGAAGTACCGCGTCGCGTCCAGCAACTGCCCGGCCTCGAACAGGACGTTGGCAAATTGTTCGCGAAGAAATTGCTGCCCGCTCCCGCCGGTCCCGTGCAAGATCAGCACGGCGTTGCGTACGACGCCCGAACCGTCGCGCACCGGAGCCCCGATGGTCATGTAATGCAGCTTTAACTCGGGCAACGTCTCGCCGCTCTTGAATCGGAAGTTATGAATCACGAAGTCGCCCGGCGTCGGCGGCGGGTAATTGGCGGCGCGCGCCGCGTACGCCATCACGAATAGCATGGGGATTAACAGAATTGACCTTCTCATCTTTTTAGCGACTCCTGCGTCATGCTTATCGACTTTCAGTTTTGACATGCTACAGCAAAGTGAACGGTCGTAATATTGTTGTGATGGAGCTAAAAAGTATCCTCAACCCGCCTTGACGCGGGCCGAGGGGCGTGGAATTTGTACCCGCTCTACATTAGGCTCACAACGCCGTGTAAGTCGGTATCAGAATATAATTCACGCAAACAGATTTTGAGGATTCCCGCAGTCCGGGTATATTCCTCACATGAACATTATTCAAATAATTATTCTGGCCATCATTCAGGGGGCCGCCGAACTCCTTCCTGTGTCCAGCTCGGCCCACGTGATTGTGGCAGAAAAGTTGATGGGGTTAGACCCTGCCACCCCGGAAATGAGTTTTTTACTGGTGATGCTCCATACGGGGACGATGTTTGCCGTCCTCGTCTACTTCTGGTCGCGGTGGAAATATCTGCTCAAATATTGGAAAGAGATGATCGCCGCCACCTTCTTCACGGGCATCGTCGGTCTCGGCCTGCAGTTTATTATCGAGCGCGTCTTTATGCGTCATCAGGCCCACGCCGAGATCGAAAATCTCTTCAGAAACCTCCTGCTGATCGCCATCTCTCTGGCCGCGGTCGGGGTCATGATCATCGCCGCCGGGATCAGGGATGAAAGGAGAGGGGAGGTTAAAGCCGGAGCGCGTGATGGGAAAGGGGGCGCGACTGAGGATATCAACCTCAAAAAAGCTTCTGTGGTCGGAATCATTCAAGGGATCTGCCTCCCGTTCCGGGGCTTTTCCCGCTCGGGGGCGACCATCTCGACCGGAATGTTTCTTAATATCGCGAGAACCCGCGCCGAGGAATTCAGTTTCGCGCTTGCCGTCATCCTCACACCCCCGGTCATCGCCCGAGAGGCTTACCGGATGGTCAAGCAGTACCCATCTATCCGGACGGCTGAGGTGGCTTCCTTACACCTTTTCACGCCGGGCCTGTTGGGGATGTGCTTCAGTTTTGCCGCGGGCTTGCTCGCCCTGCGCTGGCTCTCCGCGTGGCTTGAGGAGGGACGCTGGAAATTCTTCGGGTATTATTGCCTGGTTGCTGCCGCCGTAGTGCTGATCCTTAACTTCACTCTTCCAGCCTGATCGACGTGATCATTCCGGAACTTGTAAGAGACCGACCAGCTAAACGGCGGCCATACTGTGGGAGCCCGCACTCACCTTCGGAGCCTGGCTGCTGCATCGATCGAACTGTTCCCGGTGCGAGCAGCAGCCCAGGCCATCGGTGCGGAGAGCTTTCGCCGCTTTGATGCGGGCGTCGCACCTAACCTTCGCCGTTAATCACTTGAGTTGATCAGGACCCGCCGGAGACTCAGGTGCAGCCGCGCAAAAGGAAAATCAGCAGGAGAACGCTGAACGGCACACCCAATAACCATAAGATAATGTAACCGATCTTCCCTTCCTCACTTTTTCGCCCGAATTGGCGCATCCGAGTTGCCCCCTTCGTTATGTTTTTCACTTCTTGTTGCTGGCCCGTTGTACCTGAGCGGAAGGGGAAGCAAGTTCAATGCCAACCCCGTATCTTTTTGCGTCGGACGGGGAGTAAGTTCTGGAGGGGAGTGCCTGTGTCAATTAGCTCACTTTTACCTGCCTTTTTGGTCTTTGCCGGGGAACGCTCTGCTTTCGGTCGTCGCTAGGGAGAGGCTCTGCCTCCCATCGGAGCTCACCGCCCGACGTAGTCTTAACATACGCTGGGCGTTCGAGCGTCCATTAACAAATCAACCCTTGAGGGCATGGCCCAAATGTGCTTATGCCGGGCACCGGGTGAATTGGGCCATCATCACTCTTTTGTCCAGCCTGTCGCTGATGGCGTTGCGAGGTTACCTGATGATAATAGCCTTCTTGACGTTTTATCACGTACCGGTAATGGCGAAAGTGCTCCGAACAAAGACCACAGGTAAATCAGACGTTAAGTCAATTACCGAACCCGTTATTGGCAGTTACACAAAGTTCATATGGATTAGATACAATTAATGTCCAGGCCGCTTTGTCTCCTGAGCCAACGCATTACTGATCGAGGGTCAGGTCGCGCCGATCATCTCTCGTAAGGTAGGCTGTGACAGCCGGCATCGCCAGTAGACTATTGTCAATATTGGTCTTTGTTTCCCTCCGATGGACGTAATTGTTGCTATGGAGGCAGCTTTTTGCTGTTAATTCTATGACTCTGGCTGAGGTGGGGCGGATCATGAAAGAAAAGGGCTCGGCATTTATCAAGCCCCATTGCGTGTCAGGGTGGCATCGACCGCCGTGGCCTCTGCTCCTCCTCGCCCTGACGTTGTGGTCATCGACCCTACACGCGCAACGGCCAAAGCCGAAAGCAAGCCCCGAACCGGCACCGCAGTCAGGTGCGACGCCTGATCAAACGGGAGATCAGAACAGGCCTTCCGCAGCGAAAGATGGCGACAAGGATGATCAGGCAAAAGATGGCGAGAACGCTTCTGAGGCCGACCCCGCCGCAACGATCTTTCCGCATCAGCAACACGGCCGCTTCTGGCTGTCCGGGCAGGTCAACATCATCTCGCAGTGGCACCGATCGTTCAGGGCCAAATATTCCGGTGACAACAGCCTGAAACCTCAGCGGGAGCACGCCACCTCACGGGTGCTCACCCTTTATACCGGGCTTCAGCTCACGACAAAAACAGAGGTACTGTTCGACCTTGAGAGTGCCGGCGGGCGCGGGATCAGCGACGCCTTCGGCCTGGCGGGTTTCACCAACCTCGATGTGGTGCGCAACCCGACGCTCGGCTCCAAGCCGTACATGGCCCGGCTGATGTTCCACCACGTCATTCCACTCAGCCGCGAGACTGTCGAAGCAACGCGCGGTCCCTTCTCGCTCTTTACCGAACTGCCCCGCCGGCGTTTGGAAATACGCGCCGGTAAGTTCGGCATGGCAGATTTCTTCGACGTCAACTCGGTCGGCGGCGACAGCCACCTGCAGTTCATGAACTGGACGGTAGACAACAACGGCGCCTACGACTACGCGGCCGACACCCGCGGTTATACTTACGGCGTGATCGTCGAATACCAGGACAAAAATTGGGGCCTGCGATTCGGGGAGGCCTTGATGCCGAAGGTCGCCAACGGCATCAACCTGGACTTGAATCTCGGCCGCGCTCATGCGGAAAACCTTGAGGTCGAATTCCGTCGCAATTTTCTCCCACACCGGCCCGGGGTCTTGCGCCTGCTCTCCTATCTGAACCATGCCAATATGGGCAGCTACCGCCAGGCGATTGAGCGGTTTCGAATGGGTATTGATCCCTTGCCCGACGTCACCGCACACCGAGGGGGTGTGCGCGCTAAGTACGGTTTCGGGGTGAACTTCGAGCAGGAAGTCTCCAAGCCGTTGCGTGTCTTTGGGCGCTACGGGTGGAACGATGGGCGTAATGAGTCATACGCATACACGGAAGTCGACAGCACCGTACTATTCGGGGGCGACCTGAAAGGGTATTTGTGGAAACGCAAGCAGGATAAGCTGGGCGCGGCATTTGTCACTGACGGCATCAAAGGCGACCACCGGCTCTATCTGGCCCTCGGTGGCAAGGGCTTTCTTCTGGGAGACGGAATGTTAACTTACGGGCGGGAGAAGATCTTCGAGAGCTATTACACCCTTCACATTTGGCGGGGAGTATTCACTTCGTTCGACCTGCAGCACATCGACAATCCCGGCTACAACCGTGACCGTGGCCCTGTGCTGGTCCCGTCGTTAAGGTTGCACCTGGAGTTTTGACCTCGACTCCACCCTTCAGTCCCTGATCTGAAATCTCAAATCCTCATATCTGAAATTCTTCTCCTTAAAATCTACTCTCAATTCATCAAGCTTTCCCTCCGTCTTCCTCTTGGGTCCTGCGGCGTCCTGCGGTGGTTCAAATCGCCTTCCTCTATTACTTAACCGAATCACTCTTCAGCCGACACCAACCATCCAAAATTTGCTATGCATAATAATTCCATCCCGCCTGGTATAATCATAGCTCGCGGCATTGATCCCCCTTGCCATGCCCCTCAAGCCGAAGATCTTTGATACTTCACTCATACTTACCTATAGCAGTTTACGATTGAGGGTAACTCTTCTTCGCGTTGCTTGGCGCCTTTGCGCCTTGGCATGATAGTTCTTGGCCCTGGTTGATACCGGGGATAAAGGACAAAACTTGACGAATCCCGACGAAAAAAAGGGTTCCGTCGCGCTCACCGCACGGGATCTCACGAATCCTCGCGAAATCTAACGAATTTTAGACCCAGGCTTTCGCTAGGGCTCGTAGTCACAAGTTAAAACGAGCAACTGTTTGATAATCTACTGCTTCTCCTTCGTCTCGGAAATGAAATCGAATTTCATTTCTATACCCTTTATTTTCATATAATTACAATTGACAGGCGGGTTGCCTTATTTTACCATCCGCCGATGCCACAGACTCGCCACATCGAACGTCACTTCACCGCCAGTGAAGCGGTGCGCGACATTGTGATCGGGATGTCAGATGGATTGACCGTCCCATTCGCGCTCGCCGCAGGTCTCTCCGGCGCCGTGGATTCTTCCTGGATCATCATCACGGCGGGGCTGGCCGAAATTGCCGCCGGCTCGATTGCGATGGGCTTAGGCGGCTATCTTGCAGCTAAAAGCGATGCCGAGCATTACGCCAGTGAGCGCCGGCGTGAGCGACAGGAAGTTGTCGAGAAGCCCAGGGAAGAGATGGCGGAAGTCGCGGAAGTGTTTCGCTCCTACGGGCTGACTCGCGAGCAGATCGCTCCCATCGTTCAGGCATTGCGTGAACGACCAAGAGCGTGGGTCGATTTCATGATGCGCTTTGAGCTGGGACTTGAGGAGCCTGACCCGCAGCGCGCGCTGAAGAGCGCGCTGACCATCGCCGGGGCGTATATTGCCGGAGGGTTGATCCCCTTAAGTCCCTACCTCATTCTCCATCAGACGCGGGCTGCGCTGTGGCTTTCAGTGATGGTAACGCTGGTGGCATTACTAATTTTTGGCTACGTCAAGGGCCATTTTACGGGCGCCAAGCCCCTGCGCAGTTCGCTCCAGACGGCGCTCATCGGCGGCCTCGCCGCGGGCGCAGCCTTCGGTATTGCACGAGCTATCTCAGGATAGCGGAAGTACTCCGGTAAGGGAGAAGAGGCGGCAACGAACTTCTCTTCTCCTCAAGCCTGGATGAGCCAGTGTCTGACACGAGCGGCGGCAGCGATGTGAAGCGAAAAGGGTACAAATTGACGTACCGTCGGATGATTGCTATTACTTACTCGCGCTTCAGATTAAGCGACCCTTCTCTCTGCCGGCCATCCAGACTGTTTCTCTGTACCGTCATTTTATATCCGCTGGCTTTCGCGGTTTGGTCCCAAGACAACTATGAAATCCAGGTCTACGGCTCCGAGACTGTTCCTCCGGGCAAGACGATGGTCGAGTTGCACAGCAACTTCACTTTTCAGGGCACGAAAGATGTGGTCGATGGCGTGCTCCCAACCAACCATGCCTGGCACGAAACAATTGAGATCACTCGGGGCTTCACCCCTTGGTTCGAAATCGGTTTTTATATCTTCACCAGTGCCCGGTCCGGCAGCGGTTGGCACTGGGTGGGAGATCACATCCGGCCCCGCCTCCGCGTCCCTGAAAAGTGGCACTGGCCGGTCGGCCTCAGTCTCTCCGGCGAGATCGGTTATCAGCGCCGCCGCTATTCGGCCAACACCTGGACCTTGGAGATACGTCCGATCGTGGATAAACAGATCAAGCGCTGGTATCTGTCGTTCAACCCGACCGTGGATAGGGCAGTTCAAGGGCCGGATGCCAGGCGGGGCTTTGAGTTCTCGCCCAATTTCAAGGTGAGTTACGACGTTACCAAAAAGATCGCCGGCGGCTTGGAGTACTACGGGACGATCGGGCCCGTCACCGGCTTTGATCCCTTTCATGACCAACAGCACCAGATCTTCCCATCAATTGACTTGAACGTTTCACCCAAGTGGGAGTTCAACCTCGGCGTCGGCGTCGGTATCACACGCAGCACCGATCACCTGATCGTCAAGATGATTGTGGGCCGACGTTTCAAGCTCAAGCGGTGAGCGGCTCGACCGCTTGCGGTGTGAAAGCGAGGTGACCGCGCATTGACGCTTCGCTGAATGGGAACTAACATATTTTTAACCACCCGTATCATCTGCCCGGGATTTTAGACATTGATACTGACAAAGAGTGAATACCAATGGTGATGCTCTCGCAGCTTCGTCGCTTCGATCTTGTTGACGCCCGTCGGCGGCATGCGAAGCTGGTTGATTTTGCCGTCGCTCTTCTTGAGGGTGACTACCCGCCGGTCACACACCTGATCTTCCGTCGCGCGAACAAGCAAAAAGAGGTGCTGCCCTGGGCCGCCGTCCAATCTTTGGACTTGCCCGCGCGCCGGGTGAGGGTGGCCGACCTGGACGCGGGTCGACCGGAATCATCGAAACCGATAAAGGATAAAGCCCTCCTCAGGCAGGACATCATGGATGCCCTTGTCCTCGATTTGCAGAATCGCCGTGCGACGAGGGCAAACGACTTGTGGCTGGAAGAGGAGAACGGGCAATTGCTCCTGCGTGCTGCCGATACAAGCGCCCGAGCACTGCTGAGGCGATTGAGTCAGGGACGCTATGGCGGGCGAAGCAGTGCGCTCTACGATTGGAAGTATATTGAATTCCTTTGCGGGGATCCAAAAGCTGCAAGAAACGGTGCCGGCCACGAGCGTCTCATCGCGCGGCTCCCTCCCGGCGAAATCGCTCGATTGTGCAATCCGCTCCCTTACCTCCATGTAGCCGAGCTGATCACTTTGCTGCCGGACCCGATCGCCGCCGACACATTAGAAGCGATGATGCCTGAGCGACAGCTCCAGGTGTTCGAGGAACTCGACGAGAAGCTGGCGCTGCGCTTGCTCGCGCAGATGGCCCCGGATATTGCCGCCGACCTGGTCGGCCGCCTCCAGACCAGTACAACCAGACGCTATCTGGAGCGACTACCCAGGGAGCAGAGCGAGCGCATCATAGACCTCCTGCGCTACCCGGAGGATACGGTCGGCGGAATTATGACTAACGACGTCGTCTTTGTCCGGGGAAGTCTCACGGTGGCCGAGGCCCGTCATGAATTGCGTGAACGGCTCAAAGGGCCCGACTTCGTTTTCTTGATCTATGTTGTCGATGAAGACGAGAGGCGGCATCTACGCGGTTGGATCTCCCTGCGCAATCTCCTCACCGCTGACGACCGGCAGAAGCTCGAAGAGATCATGGATCGGTACGTGACGACGCTTCACCCGCTTGAGCAGGCGGGCGAAGCCGCCTACCGTGTGCTCAACAGCCATTTGGCTGGCATGCCGGTCGTAAACCATGAGGGGCGTCTTCTTGGGGTGGTGACAGTTGACGCCGCGTTGACTCGTGTTGCCCCGCCGGGCTGGAGCGTGCAACTGCCGAGGGTATTCTCATGAGCCCGGAGCCTACGCCCCACGGTCTTGAGCCGTTGGAAGAGCTCGACATGCTCGCGCTGCCGGTCCACCCACGGACAACCGGGGCCGGCGTGCGGATGAACATTCGTGGGCGAAGCGTCAAGCTACGTGGCCTCCGGCGGCAGCCGAAGGGCCTGCTTCGGTTGCTCTTTATTCTCGGACCGGGCCTGATCGCCAGCGCGGCCGGTAATGATGCCGGCGGCATCGCCACCTATGCTTCCGCCGGGGCGAAGTATGGCTACGACCTCATCTGGGTGATGGTGCTGATCACGGTGTCGCTGGCCGTCGTCCAGGAAATGTGCGCCCGCCTCGGGGCGGCCACCGGTCGGGGACTGCTGGATTTGATTCGCGAACGGTTTGGCATCGGATGGGCTCTGCTTGCAGTGGCCGTCCTTCTGGTGGCTAACGGCGGTCTGATCGTGAGCGAGTTTGTGGCGATGGGCGCCGGGATGGAGCTCTTGGGAATCAGTAAGTATTTTATCATACCGTCGGCTGCCGCCCTGCTCTGGTACATCGTAATCTACGGCTCCTACGCTTGGGTGGAAAAAGTTTTCCTTCTCATGACCCTGGTCTTCTTTGCGTACCCGATAGCTGCGATCATGGCTCACCCTCATTGGAATGATGTCGCACGCGGGGCATTTATTCCAAAGATTCGTAAAGATCCCGATTACATTTTTCTCTTTGTCGGCCTGCTGGGCAATACGATCTCGCCATACATGCAGCTCTTTCAACAGAGCTCGCTGGTGGAGAAGGGGGTCGCCCGGCGACACTATGGCCCGGAGCGCATCGACACTTATACGGGCGCGGTCTTCTCTAACCTGATGTCAATCTTTATCATTATTGCCACGGCAGCAACTCTTTATATAGTTGGCAAAACGAATATTGAGACGGCTGCCGATGCTGCGCTCGCGCTCAAGCCGGTGGCCGGAAGTGGCGCTGAAGCGCTCTTCGCAATCGGGCTCCTCGGCGCGGGGCTACTGGCCGGGGCCGTCTTGCCGCTCGCCACCGCTTATGCCGTCAGCGAGGCGTTCGGCGTCCCTAAAGGGGTGAATTTAGATTTTCGACGCGCGCGCATCTTTTTCGGGCTCTTCACGGCCTTGATTGTGATCGGGGCCGGATTAGCTTTGATCCCGCGACTGCCGGTGATCCGGTTCCTGCTGTGGATTCAAGTGCTCAACGGCATCCTGCTGCCCGTCATTCTGGTGTTCATTCTGATCCTGATTAACGACCGACGCCTGACCGGAGACCTCAGGAACACAACTCTTTACAATGTTCTCGGGTGGGGCACATTCGCGTTGGTCACGAGCGCCGTCCTGGTGATGCTGGGCAGCCAATTGCTAGGCCTTTTTCGCAGTTCATATCCTCGGTGACAATTGAGTTGCTTTTATCTGAGAATGTTATCGAAGGGTCGGCCGAGACTGCCGCAGGTCATTTGAAGTCGTAGGAAAAGCCCAGGAGCAGGCCCGCCCGCGGACTGGCCGAGAAATGGCCCCCGATGATCCCAAAATCTAATGAAAGATTTTTTCGCAGGGCATAATTGCCGCCGAACTGGGCCTCTAGCTGCCCTTTACTCAATCGAAAGTTATCTGTCACGGCACCGAACAGCTCAACTCCTAACTTCAGCTTCCTGGTAAAGTTTCTGACGAGCGAAGCGTTGCCGGTATATACCTGGCCTTTGGTCGTACGAATGCCGATCAAGCCTGTTGAGGTATTTCCGGCAAAGAGGACTCCGGCGTTAAGCCGAACCTTGGTTCGCTTCGTCAGTGATCTCTGCGCCACCCCGTAGAGCCAGTAGTCGGTGACTCCGGACCCCAGTTGTTTCTTCCTGTTTCCGGTCGGCACTTCAACGTAAAAGATGACCGCCATCGCCGGAATCCGCGATTCTTCACGCTCGTCGTGAAATCTGTATTTAACTCCGAACTCAGTGTCGCCGATCCCCGTGGGATTCCCGAGCGGTGAAGTCCTGGCGTTGAAGATGGTCAAGAGCGGCGCATCAATATCCAACTCTATTCTTTTAGTGAGGCCGTAGTTAAGCTTGAAATTCGCCGTATTCTGTCTTTTGCCCGGATATAATGAGCGCTGCAAAATGTCGTGCTCGTTAAAGAACTCGAAGTGAAACTTCCCCTTGTCTGTCGTATCCGCGTCGTCCGTGTAGAAGGGCTGCTGGGCAAGGGCTGCTAAAGGGGAGAATAAGAGAACCACAAGTGGCATGAAGATCAATTTGTATTTAAGCTTCACCCATTTTGATAATAATTGAAAGCCGTCAAGATCCATCAAATCTATTCCTTTAGTGAATGTATCTCAATATCAGGGAGTTATCACGACTGACCCCAGGTTAAAAACATCCCCACGGCCGCCGCAAACATCACTGCGGTTGCGGTCCAACCCAGGACATTGGCCCAGATACCGTTGACGCGGTCCCCCATGACCTTCCTGTTATTGGCGATCAGCATAATGACGACCAATAAGGGCGGCGCCAGCACGCCATTGATCACCGCCGTCCAGAACAGCGCGCTGATTGGATTGATCCCGATGAAGTTGACCAGCATGCCGACCAGTGTCGAGGCGGCGATCACACCGTAAAACAGCTTGGCGCGGCTGGGCTTCTCATCCAAACCATGCCTTGCTCCGAGCGCCTCGGCTACCGCGTACGCGCTCGATCCGGTCAATATCGGCACGGCGAGAAAACCCGCGCCAATCAGACCAAGCGCTAACAGAATGTATGCGCCGTCGCCCGCCAGAGGGCGTAGCGCCTGCGCCGCATCCGTGGCTGACTGGATATCGTTCTTTCCGGCCTTGAACAGCGTGGCGGCTGTCGCCAGGATGATGAAGTACATCACTACGTTGGAGAAGACCATGCCCACGTTGACGTCCAGGGAGGCGTACTTCAGTTCATCATCGGTAGCGCCTTCCCGCTGCTTCAGAGTCCTGCGCCCCATCGAGATCTCCTCCTCAACCTCCTGGTTCGCCTGCCAGAAAAAGAGGTAGGGCGAGATGGTCGTTCCCAGGATCGCTACCAGCATCGCTAAAAACTTGCCGTCGAAGCTGACCGAAGGGATGAATGTTCCTTTAAGTACCTCGGCGATGTCCGGCTTAGCGAAGAACGCCGAGCCGATGTAGGCGAACAGGGCCAGCGTGAGCCACTTGAAGACCTTTGCAATCAGCCGGTATGAGCAACGGATCTGGAGTACCAGGATGATGAGCGCGACCGGCACGATCATGGCTCCGATGGGTATGGGGACGAGCAAGTTTATCGCGGCAGCGATCGCACCGATATCAGCGCCGGCGTTGATCGTGTTGGCGATCACCAGACCGATAACCACCGCGTAGAGCAGCTTTCGCGAGTAGTGCCGCTTGAGCACACGGGCCAGGCCCGTGCCGGTGACCATCCCAATCTTGGCACAGATGAACTGCACCGCCGCCATCAGCGGAAGTGTGACCAGAGCGGTCCAGAGTGTAGAAAAGCCGAGTGAAGCGCCCGCCGTGGCGTAAGTGCCGATGCCAGAAGGGTCGTCGTCGGAAGCGCCGGTGATGAGACCCGGGCCGAGGATCTTAAAAAACCGCTTGACCGGATTAGGCTCGTGAGCCACTGCTGCTTCAAGCGAGCCTGTGCCACCCATGGGCCGAGAATGAGGAAGTCTACGAGCTTTGGTGCTTTTTACCTCCCCACTTGATACCCCTTGAGCCATTCCAGCTTGCTCCTTTATCCCTCATATAGATTGCCTCATTGTATCATTTTGAATCTTCTAAAAGTAATAAATCAATTTCTATGCCATGAAAAGAGATGGAAATAAGCTGGTTCTTCCTCATGTTAAAGTTATGTGACGAAAGTGAGAGAGAAATGGTGATATAACCGGTATCGTGCTCGGTAGAGCCGCTTAATGGCGGTAGATGACTAGAGCGTGTTATGAACTTTAAGCAAGGATTTCAACAACCCGCTTCAACATAAGTATTACGAAGGCTAAGAAATGCAACCCTGCCAGCGTCTCAGGCAATCGCCCATAATCTCGCGCCAGCCGCCGGAACCGTCCACCCCACGCCTTGCTGCGTTCGACTACCCGGCGCCGCGGCAACAACACAAATCCTTTCTTGGCTTCCGGAAGCTTCACCACCTCAAGTCTCATCCCATGCGCCGCCGCCGCGTCTGCCGCTTGTTCACCCGTGTAGCCTTGATCAACATACGCCGGCTCAACCGTTTCACCCGTCACCTCCTGAACTCGCTCGGCCAACTGCCCGACCTGCGCCCGATCCTGCTCCGAAGCTGGCGTGACGTGCAAGCTCAACAGATAGCCCAACGTATCAACGGCCTGATGCACCTTGCTGCCTCTCTTGCGCTCGGCACCGTCATACCCGGCACGCGCACCGCTTTCCGGCGTCGATTGCCACGCCCGGCTGTCGGAAATGGCGGCCGATGGCTGGGCATTGCGCCCTTGGGCCAAGCGCAGCAAAGCGCGCAGGCCATGCGCGATGGTTTCAAACACGCCGGCCTTAATCCAGCGCTCGGTGTGCTGGTAAACAGCTTCCCAGGGGGCAAGTCGTGGGGCATCATGCGCCCCTCTGCGCCGGCACGGATGAGCCGGCGCAGGCCATTGAATATTTCGCGCAAGGAGTGCTGGCGTTGTGGGGCCTCTTGGGTCATCAAGGTCAAATAGGGGGCCACCAGGCCCATTCGTCATCTGTAACATCATTGGGGTAAGCTTTGCGTTCCATCCATACAGCTTACCTTATGGCAAAGTTCATAACACGCTCTAGGGATCAAGGAGGTAACAGGAATCGTGGCGTCGCTTTGGAAATTAGGCGGATTGACGTGGAAAGAACTGGCCAGGCGAGTCTGGGCTTATATCGGCGAGGATGAAGTCTTCGGCCGCGCCGCGGAGTTGTCATATTATTTCCTCCTCGCGCTCTTTCCGCTCTTGCTCTTTTTGATGTCCCTCCTCGGTTTGTTCGCCGAATCGGGATCACAGCTGAGAGATAACCTGCTCGGCTACCTGGGCCGGGTTGTGCCCGCCTCCGCCTCTGATCTGATCCGGACAACCGTTGACGAGATCAGCAAGGGGAGCGGGGGCGGGAAGCTCTCCTTCGGCATTCTCGCCACCCTCTGGGCAGCGTCCAACGGCATGGGGGCCATCAGCGCTTCGCTCAACGCCGCTTATCACGTCAAGGAATCGCGCCCGTGGTGGAAGCAGCGCCTGATCGCCGTTGGGTTGACCATCGCGCTCACGGTGCTGATCATCTCGGCCCTCACGCTTGTCCTCTACGGCGGCAAGATCGCGGAGAGCGTCGCGGGCAGCTACGGGCTGGGCGATCTTTTTAAGCTGGCGTGGAACATTCTACAGTGGCCGATCGTGCTCGCCTTCGTGCTCCTGGCTTTTGCTCTGATCTATTACTGGGCGCCGGACCTGCGCGACCAGGATTGGAGGTGGGTCACGCCGGGCTCAGTCGTGGCCGTCACCCTGTGGCTCGCCGTCTCTTTCGCCTTTCGCATCTACCTGCATTACTTCGACTCTTATAGCAAGACCTACGGCTCGCTGGGGGCGGTGATCATCCTCATGCTGTGGTTTTACCTGACGGGGGTGGCGATCCTCATCGGCGGGGAAGTCAACTCTGAGATTGAAGCTGCGGCAGCCAAAGAAGGCGCGCCCGGCGCCAAAGAGAAGGGCGAAAAGAGTCCCGACGAAAAAGAAGAGACAAGTAAAAAGGGAAAGAGCGCCGCTCATTATCCGAGACCCTCACAAAAGGGCGGTGACTTAGAGAAAAGCCCATCAGAGAAAAGCCGAGGCCACCGGCATTAAGGAAATACAAAAGGATGCCCAAGGCCTGCCCACATTCGAGAATTGTTGTGGAACTCGAAACCGATAAGTAGCGTCTGAAGAGAGAGACTCAGGCGTGGCCGCGCCCGAGGGGATCAGGCGAGCCTATGGGGGGTTACCCTAGATAAGGATTCAAACTAACGCCAGGATCAGTCGTTTGACCGTGATCTCAACCGCCGCTTTGATAAAGAGGTTGATGAGATAGTTCTCTAACTGACGCGGGGCGTTTGCGGCGCGATGTTGAAAGCTTCGACCGACTTTTAAGCAACCCAGGTTTCGAAGGGCCTTTAAAATGTGATCGTGGCCGGTCGCACCGGGTTCAAATTGGACCAGCAGGTTACCGGTCAAAGGATTCGCTTTCACAATGGTCACGCCTTTCATGCCTCCCAGGCTATCTTCTAATTTGGACGCTCTGACAGGCGAGCCCTTGATCTCCGGAATTTTAATTCGCAATCGCCCGTCGAGCTTATGAATATACGTGGGAGTTGCCATTCAAGTACCTCCTTCGCAGAATTCATCAACGTAGATAATAAAGCAGGTAAAATTAAATTCGGTTTACGCGGATATTAAATCGGGGTTAAATTTTGCACGGTTATAGCAGTTTTAATTGCAGGACTGATGAGGTTTTAGTGCCTCGGGTGGTAAATGACCGTGTGAACTCTCGTCATAGATTCCACAAGAAAAAGCCGGCCGGGATGATGTTACAAACTGGCCGGAGACGGTTGACGTGAGGGTCCGCGCAGACTAATATTCCTGGCACCCGCAAACACGGCTAGCACAGGTTAAATCAGGTCTCAATGCGTAGCCCTGTTTTAATTGTCATTACTGAAAAAATTTTCTCTTTTGGAGGATGATCATGGCCGAAGATACAGATGATGAGATTGGAGAGTTTGGCGAAGAAGAGGGTAGCAGTATGATGACTGCACTCGTGACCGGCGCGGCCGTCGCCATCTTTGCGCCGGAACTGCTGCCGGGCATGGCGATCGGCGTTGCCGCCATGCTGGCGCCCCGCGTATTACCCACCTTGGGCACCGCCCTGCGGCCACTGGTAAAGACTGTGGTGCGGGCCGGTTATGCGACGGCCGTGTCGACCAGAGGGATGGTCGCAGAAGCGGGTGAGCAGGTGCAGGATATGGTAGCTGAGGCGCGCGCCGAACAAGGGAACGGAAGACCGGCAGTCAAACACAGGCGAGGTGGGCGTCAATCTACTAAGCGCCGCGCGAGCGCATAATTAACCTTACACATAACCACGCGCAAGAGCGACTTTAATCTTTAAATAGAACCCTCCTCAGAAGTCGCTTATATCCTGAAAGGGGCGTCCGCGTTCTTTGCAGGCAGGGTATTGTTGTGGTGTTATGCTCGACGAATGCATAGCTTAGAGGTAGCTGGATGGCTTATCAAGCACAGGTCATTCATCACATTCCGGGCCGGGTGCGCGTTAAGCTGCCCGGTGCCAGGGGCAACTCTGCTCTCCTGGGGCAGATAAAAGAGTCGCTCGCGCCCCAGCCCGGCGTGCAACGCGTTGAGGTTAATCCGACGACGGGTAGCCTGCTGATACACTACGACCCTGATCTTCATGAAGACTACCACAGCCATCTCGCCCGGTATGGCGAGCGCGAAGATCTGTTCGCGCTCAAACCGCCCGAGATAACAGAGGCGGATGAGATCGCCAACAAGATCGAGGCCGAAGCGGAGTACTTGGCCGCGCACTCGGAGACGGCGCGGGCGGTCGTAAACTTTGTCAAGCATCTCAACGAAGGCGTCAAGCAGGCCACCGGCAATATGGTTGATCTGAAGGTGCTCCTGCCGCTCGGTCTTGCCATCTACACCTTCAAGGAGGCCGGTTCGGAAGTAGTTACACCGTTATGGGTGACACTCGGGATCTTCTCGTTCAACTCGTTTGTCGCGTTGCATCATCCGAAACCGAGCCTCCACGTGGAAGATCATGAAATAGTCTTGGATAAACCACAACCGGCGCCACCGGCAAAGAAGGGCCGGTCCAGGAGTACCGCACCGAGAAAGCGTCGCTAACATACGATGGCCATAGATTTTGAGGTAAAGCATGCGATCCCCGGACGCATCCGGCTGCACGTGCCGGCTATCCACTGGGCCGAAGGTTTGGCCGGGGCCTGCGCGCGCATGCTCGAAGAGCAGGAAGGCGTGACGGGCGTTCGCGTCAATCATGCTTCTGCGTCCATAGTCATCAACTATGAAGCGAAGAGACCGGATATTCCGGCCAGGTTAGAGAAGTCGATGCGCGCTGTCAGCCCTTCGACGCTGCCCACACGCCCCACACCACGGCCCAACGGCAATATTAAGAGTGATGCCGAAACTGGGGGCGAACCATTTTTACCCCAATCATTCGCCGCAATCAGGCAGTTGAATCCCCTTACCCTGCCGACGGCTTCACTCGCCTTGAGCCTGCTCGGAGGCCCCGTCGGCACTTTTGCAACTCTGCCGCTGATAGGTTTAAGCGCATTGCCGATTATTAAACGCGCCCTTCATGTGTTATTCAATGAGCATCGCCTTAACGTGGACTTCCTCGATAGCCTCGCCATCACCGTATCAACAGCTCAGGGCAATCTGTTTACGAGCGCCTTCATGACGTGGCTGATCGGGCTCGGTGACTTCATCCGTGACCGCACTGCCGCAAAATCGAGGCGGGCCATCTCCGAGTTGCTCGATTACCAGGGGCGGAAGGCCTGGGTGCTGCGGGGCAAGAAGAAGATTGAGGTGGCTGTCAACGACATCGTGACCGGGGATACGGTGGTTGCGTATCCGGGTGAGATGATTCCGGTTGACGGTGAAGTCATCAAAGGGTATGCCTCCGTCGACCAAAAAACTATCACCGGTGAGTCGTTGCCTGTGGAGCGGCGCCCCGGTGATAAGGTCTACGCAGCGACGGCGGTTAAAGAGGGCAAGCTTTACCTTCGCACCGAGCGGGTCGGCACAGAAACGACCGCCGCAAAAATTGTTCAACTCGTTGAGGAGGCGCCCATCGGCGAGACTCGGATCCAGAATTATGCCGAGAAATTCGCTGACGTGCTCGTCGCGCCCTCGCTCGCAGCGGCAACCGGCCTCTACGCCTTGAGCGGGGACCTGAACCGCTTTCTATCGATGGTGATTATCGATTACGGGACGGGCATCCGTGTCGCGGCGCCCACTTCAGTCCTCGCGGTCATGATCGACGCCGCGCGGCACGGCGTTCTCATCAAGGGTGGAAGTCAGCTCGAGAAGCTTTACAACGTGGACACCATCGTCTTTGACAAGACCGGGACGCTCACCCGGGGCGAGCCGCGCGTGTTCGACATCGTCTCGTACAACGAGCGCAGGTTCCCGGAAGAAAAGATTCTGGCCCTCGCCGCCTCGGCCGAGGCACGCCTGACGCACCCGGTGGCCGAGGCTATACGGGCCCGCGCGCTGGAGGCCGGGATCAAGGTGCCGGAGCGCACCGAATCGCACTATCACATCGGTTTAGGTCTTGACGTCCAAATTAACGGATACCAGGTCCACCTCGGCAGTGAAAAATTCCTGCGCAAAATGAATGTGAAACTGGACGGCGCGTTGTCCGATCTGAAATATCGCAATGATCGCGGGTACTCTGCCTTGCTACTCGCCGTCGACGGGAATCTGGCGGGCCTCATGTCTTATGCCGATCAGATTCGTCCGGAGAGTTCCGCCGTCATCAAGACGCTACACAACCGCGGCCTGCGTAATCTGATCATGATGACCGGCGACAACGGTACAATTGCGCAGCGGGTGGCCGCGCAACTCGGCCTTGACCGCTTCTTCTCCGACGTGTTTCCCGCCGAAAAGGCCGAGGTCGTTCAGCGGCTCCAGAGCGAGGGTAGGGTCGTCGCGATGATCGGCGATGGCATTAACGACTCGCCTGCGCTGGCCCACGCGGATGTTGGTATCGCCATGAAGAACGGGGCGGACATCGCGCACGAGGCGGCCGACGTAATTCTCATGGAAGAGAATCTGTGGAAGCTAATCAGCGCGCTGGATGCTTCCAGGGAGGCGATTAAATTGATCCGGGAGAATTTCGCGATCATCGCCGGACTCAACACGGCGGCGTTCGCCCTGGCAATACCGGGCGGACTGGTCACGCCGGCCCTGACGACTCTGATCAGCAACGGTTCCGCAATTCTGGCCAGTCTCAACGCGGTGCGGCCAATCCTCCGCTATTAATTGAGACCGCCCCAACCGGTCGAGCAGTGGCGGGGCTTTAATGAGCGCCCATTTAGAGGGTGGTGAATCGTCATGGCGAATAAAAAGAGGCTAAACAAGTTTGGCTCGAGTATGAAGCCGACAATCTTTGCCGGCGTCCTTGTCGCAATGGTGCAGCCGGAGTTGCTGCCGGGCATGGCGGTCGGTGTCGCCGCGATGCTGGCGCCAAAGTTCATCCCGAACCTTGAGGACACATTGCGACCTCACCTCAAGAAGGTGGTGCGCGCCGGATTGATGGCAACGGTGAGAGGCATCGGGCTCCCGCTTGCCGAGACCGCAGTGCGGGCCGGGTTTACCAACCTGAGACGGGCCATCAGACCTGCGCGGCGTTCCACCCCGAAGCGCCGCTTGCCCGCCTGACCGGCGGCGGCTGTCATCAGTATGGAAGAGCAGTTTTGGCTTGATTGCTGCGTTATTGGCGATGGTAAGATAGTTGCCGAATAAAAGCAGGAAAGATCAAGCGGAGGCGTATCGATGAGGCAACAAGCACAGCTAGTCCATCATATTCCGGGTCGCGTACGCATCAGGCTGCCTCATGCCAAGGGTGATCGTGCCTTACTGCAGCAAATCAGGCAATCAATCTCACCGCGGCCCGGTGTCAGGCGAGTCGATGTCAATCCGACGACGGGCAGCGTCTTGATACATTATGACCCCGCTCTGCTAGACAACTTTAACAAGCAGCTTGCCGAGCACGCGGCGCGCGAGGAGTTATTCGCCCTCAACGTTGAAGCGCAAAAGGATGAGTCAGGGACCGCCCGTTCGGTTCATGACTTCTTAAAATTATTAAGTGATATCGTCAAGGACGCGACCGCGGATACGATTGATCTGAAAGAGATATTCCCGTTTGCGGTCGGCGGCTACGCCTTCTTTTTTGTCGATCGGTCGATCGGCGCACCCCTCTGGCTCTCGCTTATGTTCTTCGCTTTCAGTTCTTACATGGACCTCCACGAAACCGAGCCGAGCCCGAATGTCGGTGAATCCATTGAAGACCTTCGCGCAGAGATCGCCGCCTTGCGATCCGATATCCGCGCCTTATCGCGTTAGATATAGTGCTCCGTAGAAGAACAATTCATGACGGGCCACGCTGCGTCCCCCTTAGCTGTCTCCCCTTTCTTGGTAGCCTGCGGTAATCGTGCGATCATGCCTGCCTGACCGGTTAGTTGCAGAGCCAGCGAGACGCATCTTTGATGCGTCCTCTCAGCTAGCGCGTAGGTGATTTATGCGAGTGCTCGTCATCGGCGGAACCGGTTTCATCGGGCCGCATGTCGTCCGGCGCCTGATCGCCGACGGACATGATGTCGCTGGGTTCAATCGCGGCCTGACGATGGCGGACTTACCATCTTCCGTTCTCCACATTGCCGGTGATCGACGGCAGCTACAGTCCTCCGACGCGGAGTTCAAGCAGTTCGCGCCGCACGTTGTCCTCGACGTATTCCCCTACCTGGAGCGCGACGCCCGTACCCTGATGCAGGCATTTCGTGGCCTGGCGCAACGCGTGGTGGCGATCAGTAGTATGGACGTGTACCGTGCATACGGTCGCCTTCTCCACCTTGAGGACGGACCGGCTGAAGCCGCCCTCTTCAATGAAGAGTCGCGCTCCAGAAGTCATCAGGAACCGGAGCGTATTAACAGTCGTGGCATCTTCATGCCCGAGCGGGTGAGCAAGCTCTGGCGCGCATTCCTCGACAACCGTCCGGATGTCTCATGGTCTCGAATCTGGGTGTTGATCGCCCTCGAAGAATGGCTGGAACAGAACGATGTGTCATGTGCAAACTAGCTGCTATCCAGGATTGAGAAGAGTGGCAGATCACGGCCGGCTTAGCAGAATCAGCTTCTCAGCCCGGATTTTGTGAGCTGAGAGACGCTTTTATTAGCAAATCTGGCCCTTGACTTTTCAGTTCAATAGGGTTAGTGTGCACCTATTCTGCAGTGTTCGTTGATGAGCACTCTCCCCTGCCTTGCTCTGTCAGCTCCACTAAAACAGGTGGTTCGATCGGATCGTTGTACGTGGTTTAACCTATGCAGTCCCCTCGCGCTGTCGCAAGCTGTCCGTCGAAACGCAGCACTACTGCTTTTCCGGCCGAAGTATGTCGGAGTAAGAAGTGGAGTCAAATACTGCGTAACTCAGAGATCGACCGGTTATGGGCCGAGTTGCACCGCATCGTTTGCCACCACCCGCTCGTGCGCGCTTCGCATAGCGCCGGCCTGCTGGTGGAAGAAGGCGCGCGCAACGCTTATACAGATCTGACGCAAGAGCTCTTCGTCCAGCTCCTCAGCAAGCAGCGTTTCCAGCACTATCTCAACTCACAGATGACGGATGTCGAGATTGAGCGGGAGGTCTCCGAGATCGAGTTAACCAACCTGCTGACGACCGAGTTGCGTAAACGCCACCCCGAATCCTACCGCCTCGCGCGTCGCATCTCAACCATCATCCAATCGAGCAGCAACTTTCGCTGTTTTGATAACAGGGGCGTGGAGGTTGAGGAGCGCCGCCGACTCGCCCACCGCGCATATGGTCTGTCCGAGTGGTTGGACGAAAAGCAAAGGCGTGATTACCACGACCTCGAGCAGCGCATCAGGATCATCCCCGTGCGCCAGCGCGACACGCGCATGGCAGGCTGCACGGGCGATTCGCAAATTATCATCAGCAACGCGGAATTGGAGGATCTCATCATCTCTGTGCTCGAAGCGGCTGACGCTCCCATTGATATGCGTACGCTCCGGAGCCTCGTGTTGTCACGCCTGCCTGTGATGGATATTTACCTCGTGCCGTTAATGGGAAACGACCCGGATGAGAGCGGCGGCGGCCGGCTCGAGCCGGTGGACGACGGTGAAAATCCTGAGCAGGGGCTCCTGCGACGCGAATCGGAGTCAGCGGCCATTGGATACGTGGATCAGTTTCTAAAAAAATTGCATAAAACTGTGCGCGGCAAGCTTAAGCAATATGACCGCATGCTCTGCGTTTTATGGTATTGCTATTTGAGCCCACGTCATTCGACGCAACTGGAGGTCGCTGCAACGCTTGCTGTTTCTGATACACTCGTCTCCAATTACCGGCGCCGCATTGAGCAGGAGCTGCGTGCGCTCGCCTTCTCCGGGATTGAAGAGGCCCGTTATTTCGAAATAGCTCTTCGCGAACGCGTGCGTGCGCTCGTGCAGCCGGCCGTCGTGGATTCGTTTGAGCAATCCGGACTTTACTCATCGGATACTGAATTAAAGATTTCCTAAACTTCACGCTTCCGTCGGGAAGGGAGCTTTGAGGGCCTTCGGCGACAATTCGTCGTCGGTCAAAGGGGATAGATCACAATGGATACACAAACGTGGATGCGCGCGGCAGTTAAGGGTGACATTCATAGCGTTGAAATTCTGTTAGCTGAGGGCACTGACATAAACGCGCATACTGCCAACGGCGTGACGGCACTAATGTACGCGGCGTCAAAAGGCCACACCGCCGTCGTTCAGAATCTGTTAGATAAGGGCGCTGATGTTAATACTAAAAGGTATGACGGCATGACGGCCCTAGCCCTTGCGACGTTCTTCGGCCACGCAGATAGTGTATCAGCTTTACTGGGCAAAGGCGCCGACGTGTATGCCAAAGACATTCATGGCTCAACGGCTCTGGATTGGGCTATGTCGCGTGGTTACGCGCGTATCGCGCAACTGCTGAAAGACGCCGAATCCGCCGGCACCCGAGGGCCGGAGAAAGACCGCGCGGCCGAACCCGTCATGACGGATAGGGAAGCTCACGAACAAGTAAACGGGCCGCTTGGGGGTCTCGATGCAGAACCAGACGAATCAGAGATTACCATTCAGTCTATTATCCCGAGGGGCCCGCTCGGGGGGGACAAGGCTGATGCGAAAGATGATGAAAAAGTAGGTGGGCAGGCGGATGAATTCTTTTACCGCCGGTACTGGCATAAGCGAAGCTCCCGCAAGGGCCTTTGGCGGCTGGCGATGATTAGCGCAGCAGTATTGCTGCTTATTGTTTCAGGGGCGTCAGTTTACAAGCTGATAGAGGACGCCAAGTATGCTTCAAAGGAGAGCCCGAACGTACCGTTTGCGAATATTTATGCTGGCCAGCCCGAGGCGATCATAGCGCCGCCCTCCTCGGGGCAGGTTAAACAGAGCGTTCAACCGAGTACTTATAGTATTCCTGTGGAGGTTCCGAAAACGAACCTGACGAGCGTAAGGGGCTTGACACTGGGGAGGAATGCGAAACCGGGCGTTGCCCCCCGGTCATCACCTCAAAGTACGAACATTCAAAGCAACGACGAACCGGTCGTGGTGACCCTCGCGCAGCAAGATAATACTAAAAGAGAGCCTCGCGAGGAGGAGCCAAAATCTTTACCCGCGGGCAGTAAAAATAGGGGGCGACAGGATGCCACCACGCCTCAGGCTGTCCGGTCACAGAACGCGTTGAATAATCAACAACAGTATTCGCCCGCACCGCCGAACAGTGCTGCCGCTTCCTCCAGGAAAAAGGTGATTCAGTGGCCCTAGCCTGCGGGTCAGGTGCTCGGACCGCTAAAACGTATAAAGAACTCATTCCCTTCCACATGTAGCCGGTAAGAGCGTACATTCCCGCCGGCTCCAAAGATACTCAAAACATAATGGCGCACGCCGCCAAATTGACTTACCGCCGACCACACCATGCCCTAGCGCACTCCGCCGAACTCGGCTAGAATGAGCGCTCTGTACAGCCCCTGGATTTTTACAGCAAGACCGGCCAGGTTGGGGTGGATCCTTTACCAACCTGTCCTTCACCAGAGTGCCCATGGTGAAGTGTACCGGCGAGAGCACGCGTGCATTCGAGTACAGTGAGCTAACCATGCAAACTTATGATCTTCTCGTGATCGGTTCTGGCCCGGCGGGGCAGCGGGCGGGCATTCAAGGCGCCAAGCTCGGCAAGCGGGTGGGCCTGGTTGAAATGCGGGAGGTGGTCGGCGGGGCCTGCATTAACACCGGCACGATCCCCAGCAAGTCGATGCGTGAAGCCGTGATGCACCTCTCGGGCTACCAGTATCAAAGCATTTACGGGATGAGTTACCGCGTCAAAGAGAAGATCACGGTCGCGGATCTTTCGTTCCGCGTCCAGCAGGTCATTAAAACAGAAATCGATGTCACCACGGCCCAGCTTTCACGTAACGGGATTGAGATGCTGACCGGGGCGGCCAGCTTTCTCGACCCCCACCACATCCGTATCCAGAATTCACGGGGGCAAGCCGATTACGAGGCTGAAATCATCGTTGTTGCGACCGGCACCCGGCCCGCTGAGTCACCTCTGGTCCCGATCAACAACCGCACGATCATCAATAGCGACCAGATCTTTGCCCTTCCCGCCATCCCGAAGACGCTGATTGTCGTCGGCGGCGGCGTCATCGGCGTGGAATACACTTCCATGTTCGCCGCCCTCGGTGTGCGTGTCATCCTCATCGAGAAGCAACCGCGCCTCCTGGGGTTTGCCGATTCGGAGATGGTGGAGGCCCTCTGTTACCACCTGCGCGATAACCGCGTGACGCTGCGTCTGAACGAGGAGGTGGAAAGCGTAGAGGAATCTTCGGACGGAATGGTCGTCGCGAATCTGAAAAGCAAGAAGCGGATCTCCGGCGATGCCCTCCTGTATGCCGTCGGTCGCCAGGGAAACGTTGACGACCTGAACCTCTCGGCCGCGGGTCTTGAGGCGGACGGCCGCGGTCGCATTGCCGTCGACAGCCAATACCGCACCAAGCAACCCCATATCCTTGCCGTCGGGGACGTCATCGGCTTCCCCAGTCTCGCTTCGGTGTCGATGGAGCAGGGGCGGATTGCGGTCGGTCATGCCCTCGGGACGAACATCCAATCGGATCCGGCCAATTACCCTTACGGCATTTATACGATTCCTGAAATCTCCTTCGTCGGGAAGACGGAGGAGCAACTGACGGACGAAGACGTGCCCTACGAGGTCGGGCTCGCTTATTACCGCGAGATCGCACGCGGCCAGATTCGCGGCGACACCACCGGGCGGCTGAAGCTCATTTTTCACCGGGGGACGAAAGAGCTTTTAGGCGTCCACATCATCGGTGAAGGGGCGTCGGAGATCTTGCACATCGGTCAGGCGGTTCTCATTCTGAAGGGTACGGTCGAATATTTTATCAACACCGTGTTCAATTATCCCACGCTGGCCGAATGCTACAAAGCCGCGGCATTCAATGGTCTGAACAAGTTATCGAGGTTTAGCTAAAAACGTGTCCGATGTTAAATCTGCCTTCGGACTTTGAGCCTTGGATTCCTCCGGAGAACGTATGGGACAAATAATCGGCGCGCTGGTGACGGAGCATATCGCCGCCGGGCTGGTGGAGAACAATCAGCCCGTGGGCCCGATCCGCAAATTTCCCGAAACCGAAGATGCTTCCGGCGTTTTAGACGGGATGCCCGCCGAAGAGATTGCCCGGCGAATCGGGCAAGAGATTGAACTGGTCAGTCAGGGGCACGCGGTTGAGGCCATCGGCGTCGGATTTCCGGGCATTAACCGGCAGGGTTTAGTGGAAGATTCGCCGAATCTGAAGCAGACCAAGGGGTTGAATCTTGGGGAAGCATTAGCCACCTTGCTCAATCAAAAGGGCATTTCCGCGCCGGTCCACATCCTCAATGATGCGGCGGCCCTGGCCGCAGGGATAGCGGCCACCCGCGGACAACTCGATAAGCTCGTCCGCGTTTGGTTTCTGGGGGTCGGCATCGGATTGGGGCGCTACCCGCAGGCCGATGGCTTTTCGGAAGGCGGGCACGCGGTCGTGACTCTCGATCCGAAAGAAAATCTCTGCGGGTGCGGGGGCGTAGGGCACCTGGAGGGGATCATGGGACATCGCGCGATGCGGCTGCGCTTTCTCGATCTGGAGCCCGAGGAAGTATTTGATCAGGCACATTCGGGCGACCCGCGGTGCAGTGACTTTGTGAAATTATGGCACCGCGCGCTGGCGGCGGCCACGGCGACCAGTATTCATCTGGACGGCCCCGGAAAGTTTTTCATCTCGGGTCTCAATGCCAGGTTCATTCAAATTAATTTGCTGGACCAGTACCTGCACGAAATGGTCAAGATGAGTCCCCTGCAGGGTAGCGCTTTTGAGGTTATTTCCACCAGCGACGCGACCGCAATTATTGGAGCGGCCGTCAGCGCTGGGTATGCTGCTTCAAAGCATTAACACATGGCTTCCGCATTCAATGCATCATCCGACCTGATTATCGTCACTCAATTTTTCTCCACTGTCGCCCGTCCCGCCCGATCAAATCGTCGGCCTCCTTCGGCCCCCAGGCGCCCGCCGCGTAGTTTGGGAAGTTCCGCGGGGGGAGGGCTCTCCAGACGTCTATCACAGGTTCGACGACGCTCCAGCCGGCCTCAACCATGTCGGTGCGCTGGAACAGCGTCGCGTCGCCGATCATGCAATCGTAGAGCAACCTTTCGTAGCCGGTGCTCGATGAGCTGCCGAAGTAGTCCGCGTAGCGAAAGTCCATATTCACCGCGCCCATGGATACGATCGGACCGGGCACTTTAGCCCCGAAGCGCAGGGAGATACCCTCGTCGGGCTGAACGTGGATGATCAGGCGGTTGGTCGTCAGGTGTTCGACCGATGTTTTGCGGAACAGCATAAATGGTGCGCGCTTGAACTGGATGACGATCTCCGTAATACGCTTGGTCAGGCGCTTGCCGGTGCGCAGGTAGAACGGCACATCGTTCCAGCGCCAGTTGTCCACCGATAGCTTGAGCGCCACGAACGTCTCGGTGCTGGAATTGGGAGCGACCAGCGGCTCGGAGCGATAACTTGCGACCTTCTCTCCTTTGATCATGCCCGGGCCGTACTGGCCGCGTACCGTGCGGTTGAGCACATCCTCCGGGGTTAAGGGCTGGACGGCGTGCAGAATCTTCGCCTGTTCATTGCGCACCGCGTCCGCCGCGAAAGAGACCGGGGGCTCCATCGCGGTGAGGGTAATCAACTGTAGGATGTGGTTCGGCACCATGTCTCGCAAAGCGCCCGCGCCGTCGTAGTAGCCGCCGCGCCCCTCGACGCCGATGTTCTCCGCCGCCGTGATCTGCACGTGGTCAATGTAGTTACGGTTCCAGACGGGCTCAAAGATGCCGTTGCCGAAGCGGAACACCAAAAGATTCTGGACCGTCTCTTTCCCCAGGTAATGGTCGATGCGGTAAATCTGGTTCTCGTTCAGCACCTCCCTGAGCTCACGGTTGAGGGCGCGGGCCGATTCGAGGTCGCGTCCGAAAGGTTTTTCGATAATGATCCGCCGCCACCGCTCATGATCCTCATGGGCAAGTCCAACTGAGCCAAGGTGCTGAACGATCGGCGAAAAGAGGTCGGGGGCCGTCGCCAGGTAGTAAAAGTAGTTCCCGCGCGTTCCGTACTCCGTATCGATGTGGGCCAGTAAATCCTTCAGCTCGTTGTAAGTGGTAACATCCGTGCCGCTGCCCGAAAGATAATAGAGCCGCTTGACGAACTCTTGCCAGGTGCCGGCATCGAGGCCATCCTGATAAAAATTTTTCATGTCCTCGGTGATCTTCTCGCGGAACTCTTCGGAACTCATCGTGCTCCGGGCGATCCCGACGACGGCGAACTCCCTCGGCAGAAAGTTCTCCCTCGCCAGGTTGTAAAGCGCAGGGATCAGCTTGCGCTTGGTCAAATCTCCGGAGGCCCCGAAAATCACCATGATGCAGGAGTCACCGAGCTGTCCCGGTCGTTCCGTTGAGATATCTATTGTCTCGATAGTTTTCATGTGCGCTTTCCCTTCCAACTTTAGACGACGGTTAATGACGCGTTCTGTTCAATGCGGGTTCTTGCAGGATCAGAAGATGGCCGTCACCAAACCCCGCGTGATAAAAGATCAGGGCCGTCGCGATCCGGGGACAGAAATTCATTGTCGAGATCGCCGAGTTTTCCCAAGGGCCAAGTCTCCCCATCCCATCCTTTCATCCGTTTTACCCTCGCCACTCGTCGATCAGCGAGGCGACGAGGCCTGTCCAGCCGGTCTGGTGGGAGGCTCCCAGTCCGGCGCCTGAATCACCATGAAAATACTCGTAAAAGAGCAAGAGGTCACGCCAATGCGGGTCGTTTTGGAATTTATGACAGTCGCCATAAACCGGACGCTCGCCCATCGCGTTACGCGTAAACAGCTTGACCAGGCGGGTGGCAAAGCCCTTCGCCATGTCGTAGGGCGTGATGGGCTCCTCGCCTTCGGCCGCGTTATTTATTTTCAGCAGAGGCCCATACGCTTTGCCCAGCTTACGTAAGGCTTCGACCATCATAAAGGTGGTGGGGAACCACACCGGTCCACGCCAGTTGGAATTGCCGCCCTTGAGCATCTGTGTAGACTCGGCCGGTTCATACCCCACCCGGCCCTCACCAAAAACGAAGGGGTGTGCCTCATGGTATTTCGACAAGCTCCGCAGCCCGTACTCGGAGCGAAACTCGGCCGGATCCCAAATGCGCTCCAGCAGGTGGCACATCTGTTTTTCATCGACGACGGCAAGGATGTGAACCTTCTTGCCGTCGCGCTCGACGGTTGTCACACAACTCTGCACAATGTCCTGCCGGTTCTTGAGGAACCAGTGGAGGTTGGTGCGAAAGGAAGGGAACTGTACGATATAGTCCTCTTCCAACCGCTCGACCGCGTAAAGCGGGATGAGGCCCACCAGCGAACGCACGCGAAACTTGTGGAAAGAGCCGTCCGGGGAACGCAGCACGTCGTAGAAGAAGGAATCGTTCTCGTCCCACAGCTGGTAGTTGCGCCCGCCCATGCGCTTCATCGCCGCGCCGACGTACACATAATGCTGGAAGAACTTGGTGGCGAGGGCCTCGTACGCTTTATCCTCCCTTGCCAGTTCGAGCGCGATCCGCATCAGGTTCAAACAGAACATCCCCATCCAGCCCGTCGCGTCGGATTGTTCGAGCGTCGCGCCGCTCGGCAATTCATGGCTGCGGTCGAGAACGGTGATGTTATCCAGGCCGAGGAAGCCGCCCTCAAAGACGTTATTGCCTTGCCTGTCCACTTTATTGACCCACCACGCGAAATTGATCAACAGCTTGTGGAAGCATTGTTCGAGAAACTGACGGTCAGCCTTTCCGTTCCGGATCCGGTCCATGTTGTAAACGCGCCAGACCGCCCAGGCGTGGACCGGCGGGTTCAGATCAGAGAACTCCCATTCATAAGCCGGTATCTGCCCGTTCGGGTGCTGAAACTGTTCAAAGAGCAGCAGCCAGAGTTGCTCTTTGGCGAACTCCGGGTCCACCAGGACGAGCGGGAGACACTGAAAGGCCAGGTCCCATGCGGCGAACCAGGGGTACTCCCACTTGTCCGGCATCGTGAGGACGCGCATCGAGTTGAGGTGCTGCCAGCGAACGTTGCGACTGTGCCGCCGCGACTCGGGCGGTGGCCAGGCAGGGTTGTCGCCGTCAAGCCAGGCGTGAACGTCGTAAAGGTAGATCTGCTTACCCCACAACATCCCTGCGAGCGCTTGCCGCTGCACGCGTCGCTCGTCCTCAGTGGCCTCCGGTGGATGAAGAGATTCATAGAACTCGTCAGCCTCGGCGCGCCTCGTTTCGATGATCCGGTCCACGTCCGCGAGCGGCTGACCCAACAGCTTATTAGAGAGCCGCAACCTTAAGACGACCGAGCCGCCTGCCGGTACCACACAGTCGGAGTAGTGGAAGCATGCCTTCGTCCCGGTCCGTGCCGGGTTTACACAAGGCTCACCGCTGATCACGTGGCGATGGAAAGCGTCTTTCACATATGAGCTGCGACTCTGTGCGGACGGACCCCACACGCGCGGTGCGTTCGTTTCATTGTTGGTGAAGAGGAGCTTCCCGCCCGCCTCACCGTAGAGATAACGCCGGTCGAGACTGTATTCGAACGGTAAATTCGAGAGGGGCTCGGCGGTCGAATCCGAGGCTTCAAGACTAGCAAACCCCTTGCCACTTGGCCCGACGCGGATGTACGGCTCCGGTTTCGGGTGCTGCCCCCAAGCCCACGTGTTGCGAAACCAGAGGTGCGGCAGAATGTGAAGGGGCGCCCTCTCCGGACCGCGGTTGAAAGCTTCGATGCGGATGCAAATGTCTTCCGGGTCCGCCTTCGCGTACTCCACAAAGACATCGAAATAGCGGTCCTCGTCAAAGACTCCTGTATCCAGCAACTCGTACTCCGGCTCTTCTGTGCCGCGCCGTCTGCGGTTCTCTTCGATCAATCTCACGTAAGGGAACTCCGCCTGCGGATATTTGTACAGGTACTTCATGTAGGAGTGCGTGGGCGTCGCGTCGAGATAGAAGTAGTACTCCTTGACATCTTCGCCGTGATTCGCCTCGTCGGGCACGAGTCCGTACAGCCGCTCTTTGAGAATCGGGTCGCGCCCGTTCCATAACGCGAGGGCAAATACCAGCAGTTGGTAGCGGTCGCAGATCCCCGCCAACCCATCTTCGCCCCAGCGGTAGGCCTTCGAGCGGGCCAAATCGTGCGGAAAGTAGTCCCAGGCCGTACCCCACGGACTGTAATCCTCGCGAACCGTACCCCACGCGCGCTCGGAAACATACGGGCCCCACTTTCTCCACGGCGCAACCGGGGAGTCAGAGTGTTCCTGTAACCTCTTGCGCTCTTGATCCTGCATCGATGTTCGCGCGGCCATGATCGTTGCGGCCGGCGACCTGTTAAGATTTGATGCGCGTTGATCGAAAATTTTTGAGATGAGTTGCTAACGATTTAGCCGGCAGTTGTTCGAGTAAGCCGCCCGCCGGCCGAATCTCCTGCGAGGATCAACTGTTGAGTGTCACGGGCGCCGCGCACACCCTCGACCAGGCTCGTGGCCTGGTGCTGCCCTTGTTTCAAGGGCATTCTATTGAATAATGGCGGAGTAGGCAATCTTAGGCCGCCACGATGGGCACTCTGCCGGTAACACGCCGCCTGGCAATTGATGCGCGTGCGGCGGCACTGTTGCTATTGTTAAGTGAGCTTTGAAGGGTCAGCGCTGCAGAAGAGCGCCGAGAGAAAAAACGGCTGGTAGTGAACAACTGATAGAATTAATCCAGGTATTTCAACGTGAACATTATATAGCCGCCCCTCTGGCGCGAGCTATAAACCATCCTCTCTGATCGGATTTAAATCGTTCACCCCGAAGCTTAATTTCCGCGCCGTGCCTTCCCGTTAGCTGCCGAATCGCTGAACGCGGCGCTGATCAACACCATCACGTTACACAACAGCAGCCACCCGCCGAAGAGCGCGCCGGCGTCAGGGCGGATATTTGGGAAAACCACCGGAAACCAGATGGCGCTAAAAGTGTCGAGCAGCATCCCGGGCGCGACCAGCGCAATGGCGGCCAGCGCGCGAGCGCCAGGCGGGATCGCTTGGCGGCGAAAGAGCCAGCGTGGCAGCCACACCATCAGTAACGCCGAGCTGGCCAGGAGCCCTCCAATTGAGAAGATACTTCCCGGATTGAAAAGGTGCTGGCCCCAGAAACGCAGCGCCACGGAAGCCAGTAGCCAGATCATAAAACCTAGAAGGATGACCCGCTTCATTTCTTCCTCCCTTTAACTGACCGGTCAATTTCGGCGGCGAAGAGTTTGAGTGCCAGCGAAGTGCGAGCAAGGTCACCCGTCGAAAGATAGTCAAGCAGCAGGCCGTCGAGCGCGCCAACTATGACGGTGGCGATTGCTTCCCGGCGCGCGGGACTGCCACGTTGCGGCAGTGCACTCGTGACCATTTCCCGCCAGTTCACCGCCGACTCTTGCGCATAGCTTGCGTATCGTCTGGGACTCTGCAGCGCGAGACCATGAACCTCGAAGAACAGGCGGGCAATGCCTTCGTTCTTCTGGTCAGTGGCCCAGGCCCAGAAACGGCGGGCGAGGTCGCCGGGCGCCCGTGGGGTACGCTTGCCGATCACTGCGAGGAAGCCTTGCTGGGCGCGGCGCTGGATGTGACCCATCGCCTCGATGATCAATGCTTCCTTGGACCCGAAGTGGTAGATCAGGAGGCGCGCCCGGGTCCCGGTTGCTCCGGCGAGGGGCCGGAGGGAGAGGTCGCTGACGCCGTGCTGCAAGATGTAATCGACAACGGCGCTCAAGATCTCTTCCTTCCGCCCGCCACCACGAACTCTCATGAAACAGACGTTACATGAAACGGCCGTTTCAGTCAACAGCCTGGCGCCTAACATTCAGCGGCCAACGCGATTAATCCAGAGCGGTGAGAATTTGTTGAGGGACGAACGGCTTAAAGCGGCCGGTTAAGGTTTTTGTTACCCGCCATAAAAAGGCGCTCGGCCATCAACGCGCGCTCATCCCTGAATTGATTTCAAGACACCAAGAAATTCGCTCGCCGTCACAACCGCGGCTTGGCGCGGAAAGACTTTATCAACGAGGCAGTCATGCACCGCACGGTCGAGGTCGGTACAGCAGTCTTTGATGACGATGAGGCGATAATCCGCGTCGGCAGCGTGGAGCAGGGTGGAGAGCACCACGCCGCTGGTCGCGATCCCGAAGAGGATGAGCGTGTCAATATCCTGCGCGCGGAGGATAAGATCGAGATCAGTGCCCGCGAAGGCGCTGACCCGGTGTTTGGTGACGACGATGTCATCTCCTTCCGGCGCGACCTCCTGGTGAATCGCGCCGGCTTCATCCTCAAACATCTGCCGCCGTTTTTCATTGGACTTGATGGCGTCGAGCAATACGTTGCGCGGACTGACCTCCGGCATGTCGGGGCGGAATCCGACCCGGACATGGATGACAGTCACCCCGGAACCCCGCGCGCCCTCCAGCACGCTGTGAGCGCGCGCCAGCAGATCAGCTTGGTCCTGGGCGTAAACGGACACGATGGATGTTTGGTAATCCATGCTCAGCACAGCCGAGCGAGTGGGAGCGAATGATAGTTGCGCAGGCATCTCATGCTCCAGATATGGGTAGGCTTCCTGGCCAGATCAGAAAAATCTTCCGGCATCTTAAGCGTTCGGTCATCAGATTTCACTATGCAAATACTTCTGTCTCTCGCGCGGGGGAAACTTCTCTATAGCATACCTGAGCATTGTGCGGGGCATCCGCTTATAATACACCCTGAGGAACTCTTCTTCACTCCGCGGGTCGCGCTTGCCCACTTCGCGCAGCATCCAGCCGACCGCCTTGTGAATCAAGTCCTCTTTGTCGCCCAGCAGCAGTTCCGCAATCCTGAGCGTTTCTTGATACTCACCCCGCCGGATGAAGTGCGATGTCACCATCATAGCGATCCTGCGCTCCCATAAACTGCTTGACTCAGACGGGATGTAGAGCTGCCCCTTACTTTTATCCGTCAGGAACGCGCCGACGATGTGCCCCGCCGAGACGTCAACCAGGTCCCAGTTGTTAATGAACTTTGTGTGCTTCAGGTATAACTCGTAGATCTGCGCCCGCAGCGGCTGGTCACCTTTGCGGTAGAGGCGCATGAGGATCAGCAAAGCGAGCAACCGGTCCTCGTGAAACGGGGACCGGAGCAGTTGTTCAGCTTGCCGGGGCGTGAGTTGCTGATATCGAGCCGCGAGTCTCCTTAATACAGGCACGCGGATGCCACGGAACCGGTCGCCGGCGCCGTACTCCCCCGGCCCTGTCTTGAAAAACCTCTGGAGGAATGATGGAGCAGGGATATCCCTGCCTGCGTAATATTGAAGGATAGTTCCTTACAAGGATTCGCCTGATCACGGCTCGCCGTCAGCCCACCGCGCTCGTAATCTCAGTTGCTCGGGCGTCGCGTCTGCAATCTCCTGAATCCGGACGGTCGGACGGTCGTAACCGGTGACCAGGACTGCCACCGTTGACACGTCGCCATCGCGCATAATCTCCAACCGCGCCGTCTGGCCGACGCGAAGTTGCCCGAGCCGGGTCCTGAAATCCGTCGCGGTCGCGACCCTTTGTCCGTCGAGCGAGACCAGGCGATCACCCGTGTGCAAGCCAGCGCGGCCCCAGGCGCTGTCGGGATTCGTGAGCCGGAGTTTCGGCCCCGAGTCTTCGGGCGTCATAAAGGCAAAGATCCGCAGGTCGGGCGCGGGCTTTCGATCGCTGCCGAGCGCCGGCGACCAAGACACGTGCGTGCGCAGACCGATTGCTCGCAGATAGTGGTCAAAATCGATGGGCCGTGCCCCCCGCACGTATGATTCGAAGAACGGGTGGGCGTCGCAGCCGCAAACGTCGTGCGCCGCGCGCTCGATGTCGCGACCGTTGATGCCGTGTTGCGGCGTGAACCGGTCGCTTAACGTGCGCATCACGTCGTCGAGTGAGCGCCGCCCGTGCGTGGCCTCGCGGATCATCAGGTCGAGCATGGCGCCGAGCAGCTCACCCTGAAGATAGACGCTGGCAAAGTCATCGCCTAGTGCAGGCGGGTCGCCGCTCGCACGACTGGCGCGTTCGGCCGAGATGCGCGAGTAGCCCGGTGTGAGAAGATAATCCGCGATCTCGTACTCCAGGCGCGCGATCCGCGTCGGATCAAATACCGGAAGCTTTGCGCGCCGCAGCAGCAGGTCACTAAAATAGATGGTGACGCCTTCACCCCACCACAATTCCGAGGTCTGCTCCGCGGGACGATACCGCACGCCAACGCGTTCGACCGGGCGAACGTGCATCAAGTTCCACGTGTGGAAAAACTCGTGGGCGGTAATCTGAAAGACACCCGTGAGTCCCTGCGCGAGGTTCTGACTTTTCGCACCGATCGTGACGGAATTGAGGTGCTCGAGCGCCCCGTCCGCGCCGTCTTGGTAGATAAACGTGTAACTGTGGTAAGGCGGCTTCCCAAAGATCTTGAGGGCCTCGCTCACGAGCCGTCGAATGCCGGCGATGAAAGAAACAGAGTCAAAGGGCGTCGCGTCCGGCTGCGACAAATATACGACCGTGTGCGGCACCCCCTTCTCCGCGAAATCCCAGCGGCGGAATTGGCCGATGGCGATGGGCGAGTCGAGCAGCAGCGCGACGGAGGAAGCGGCAAATGTTCGCGGATCATGGGTGGGCTCGAGTCCGGATGCGATTGCCCAACCACCCGGGATGTCGAGTGTCACGCGCGCGGGGGCCGATGTCGCGCCAACGACGTACATGAGTGAGTGCAGGTCGCCTACGAGTCCACCCGCCGGTGAGATAAATGGCCGCCATGCGGCGCGTGTTGGCGTGGTTTGCGGCGGTAGATGAATGCGGTACTTCACATTCAGGTCACCGCCCGGCGCTGAGATGCGCCACAGCGTATTTTCCTCGCGCGTGACTGTGAGCCTCGCACCACGCGACTCGGCGCTGAGATTCTCGACGTATCGCCAATAGCGGTCGTCGTATTCCGGATGCGCAGCCATTGCGATACGCACCGTGTCGCCGGCCCTACGGACTCGCATTTCGACGGTGAAACCCGACAGGTCGGCCGGGTCGACGCGAATCTCATAAAATATGTGTGGGCGCAACTCTTGATGCGCGAATACGGACGGCGAAGCCGAAGCGATGACAAGAAAAAAGGCTGCCAGCGCGGGAGTTGTGACAGATTTCATGGCAATAGCTGTGGAAAAGCGCCGAAAACGAGATCTTCCCGCCATCATTAGTTTGTCCCGGTAAGGTGTCGAGGCATCAACCATTAGACGAAGCTTGAGAGAGATTTCTTCCAGTCCGGCTCCCGTATATCATACCGAATCCCCTGTCAGCTTCGTGCCGGCATTGCCTGACGGCGAACGGAATAATTCGCGCGCGCTGAGTCAGGAGCCGTTACGCGCCCGCAGAGGATCCACAGAAGAATACACTCGGCCGGGCACATCCGAAACCGGGCCCACACCTTCACTTCGTATTGACATTCTATACGTGCGCGTGTACTCTTCATACAGAATTGCACCCGTCGCATACATCGTGTGCTGTGTCAGAGCAACCGCAATAGATTGTGTTATTGCCGGATTATTAGCTCGAATATAGATTCTGACGCGTAACGGCAGAGTTGACCGGACCGCCGCCGAAACGAAAGACCATGATGAAACCAGATCAGCTTCCTGACAAAGGCGCTGGCGGCGACTCCGGTCGAACGGCTTGTTAGGCTGCTGGCTGCGGTAAACCCCGACAGGCAGTTATAGAGCGCCTGGTGTTGGCCACGTGTTAGCCACTGCCTCAGCCATTAACTAGCCTCAATGCGGCGGCGGTGTGAACCGGTGTACCGTGATTCTGTCTCCCACCTCAACACTCATTAAATCTTCTCCAACTTCGAGCGGCCCTGAATAGGTCGTACGTGTAAGCGATAAAAGATCCTCCACCGTTGGGGCGGCAATGGAAGGGTCGGTTGAGAACAACCCGATGTGGGTGTACACAGCCAGCCTGGGCAACACGCGGGTAAATACCCTGCCCGCGTCTTCCGGCGTCGTGTGGTGCCCGAGGATTCGGCGCGCCGCCTCCGATGTATTCAGATTCTCCCGTTTCGCCGCCGCGACCTCATGAAACAATACGTCCGTTCCCTTGGACAACCGGATAAGATTCTCGCTCACACGCGTATCACCGGAGAGTACGACGGAGTGTCCCTGATAGTCGACGCGGTAGCCGAACGCCGGTTTGATGAACTCACCATGATCTACCTCGAACGCTGTCACCTTGATGCCGTGCTTTTCATAGACCACGCCCTCCGTAATCTCAGTGGTGAGAATGTCTGCCCCCGAACGCGGGAGTTTCTCGTCGGCCATGCGGATCCGAATGTCGGCCTGATACGCTTCCTCAAGATGCTGGACCATCGCTTTGGCGCCCGCTGGTCCATAGACGCGCATCGGCCCAGTCCGGTGGCCGAAGGGGTTCGGGAGCCATCCCGTTAACCAGAGATCAGGAAAGCCCACGATGTGGTCCGAGTGGAGGTGTGTGAAAAACACGGTCACCGCGCTCAACGGTACATGAAGCTGCCACAGGCGCAGCGGCGCGCCGCGCCCACAGTCGAAGAGCAATTTTTCTGAGCCGGCTTCGACCAATGTGCTCGGGCCGAAGCGCTCGACTATGGGAATCGGCGTCCCGGTCCCCAGCAGGGTCACCCTGAGGCTTTGTGCCCATGTGCGTGACGGGGCCAAGATCGCGAGCAGAGGCACCAATATTCCGACGATAAAAGTTCGATGCATACCGAGTCTCCCTCTTTAGACATAGCAGCCTAACGCCAGCATCACCCGCCGCTGATTACCTACTTTGTAAGAATCAACCAGATCGCTGTCGGGTGCATGCAATGTTAGGCGCGGCCTCGATATGGACGCGCGAAATTACCTATTACCGTAAGAACCCCGCCGGGAGACTCAGCGCACGCAGCAGGCATAGGAAGACCGCCAGCTTGAAGACGAGGCGTATCCGGTCGGCCATGAGCCAGCGGCGCGCCAAGACTTGAGCCGCCGCCGGGTCGAGACCCACGCCGCCGCGCAGGATCAGGACGTCGTTTATCGGATAGACATAAAAGACCGTGCCGATGAGTATCAGTAACTGGATGCCGACGGCCAGCAGAATCCAGTTGCGCTTAACAGGCACATTCCAATACAAGGCGAGCGACCCGAGCAGGCATAAGAGGCCGACGAAGAGTAACGGGCTTAAGTGAAACCTCTTCAGCGCCTCGTAGTACGGCGTACCGATAAAGAACGCGCGGGTGGATTCGGGCGGCGAGGCGCTCCATACGGGGTCGATGACGACCATCTGGAACACGTTGCCGCCGAGCGAAACAGCCGCCTGCAGGATGGCAATCCAGAGGCAGACCGCGGCAATAATCGTGCGTGCCGACTGGAAGCTCACTGTAACAACCGTTCTCCTCTAGCGATTTTTACGAGCTAACGATCAAGCGCCTAACTGCTATATGAAAGGGTGCCCCAGAAGTGGTAGCTTGAGGGTTGTCGAA
>CAYLJO010000007.1:0-55828 GCA_964383905.1 uncultured Blastocatellaceae bacterium | reverse complement strand
TCCATCTGGCTTGTGCTTTGGTCACTCTCAAACGGGTTTAGGGATGGCTTCTAGAGAGAAGAGCGGCAGTCGCACCTGCCCTACCGCTCTTTCCCCGTCTATGTTAATTTCTTTAAAACGCCCCCTGATTAAGCGATCAAGGAGTTTTGTGGTGATGTTGAAAATGTACACGACAACGTGGTGCGACGACTGCCGCAACGCCAAACGTTTTTTGAAAGAGAATAATATCTCATACGAAGAGGTAGATATTGAGCAACACGAAGGGGCCGCCGAGTACGTCCTGAAAGTCAACAACGGCAAACGCAAAGTGCCGACCTTTGAGGTGGATGGCCGCACGTTCAACCTGTCGCCCTATGATGAACGCAAGCTGCGAACGGAGCTCGGCTTAAGCTGAAGAGGGTTCGAGTATGGCGGCGACTCTCAAACGAAGGATGCTGCACGCGGGCGGATGGCGTGTGGCGAAGCGACTGATCAAACCGATCCCGGTCGTCGGCACGGTGTTCGCTATCGGACTGACAGGTTACGAAGTCAAAAAGAAAGGGCTGGTGCGCGGCGCGATTCACGTTGGCCTTGATGTAACGCCGGTCATCGGCACCGCCAAAGGTGTCATTGAGATCTTCACAGGCGATTTGATCCCTGACAAGAAGCCGGGGCGTCGGACGAGAACATTCCAGGAAAGGGAACTACCGAATCATAAAACTTAGATCCTTTCACCCAAAACTTTGATTTACTCCTCACTTTCCATTAACAAACACGCGTGGCCGCGCGGTGAAAGGCCGGGCCTGTTCATAGGCGTGCGCGAGACGGAGAAGTCCGTTCTCTGTCCACGGCGGGCTCACGAGTTGTAAACCTATCGGCAAGCCTTCCGTAGAGAGCCCGCAGGGAATAGAGATTCCGGGAACGCCGACCAGATTCGCGGTGCAGGTGTATATGTCGTTCAGGTACATTGAGAGCGGATCGTCTACCTTTTCGCCGAGGCGGAAGGCGGTCGTCGGCGCGGTCGGTGTAATGATGGCGTCACAGCTTTCAAACGCACGGCGGAAGTCTTGCCTGATCAGGGTGCGTACCTGCTGCGCCTTGCGGTAGTAGGCTTCGTAGTAGCCGGACGACAGCACGTATGTGCCGAGCACGATGCGACGTTTGACCTCCGCGCCGAAACCTTCGTCGCGGGTGCGGCGATACATCTCGCGCAACTCGGTCGCTTCCTCGGCGCGAAAGCCGTAGCGCACGCCGTCGTAACGAGCGAGGTTAGAAGAGGCTTCGGCGGTCGCGATGATGTAGTAGACGGCGATGCAGTATTTCGCGTGCGGCAACTCAATATCAATGATCTCCGCGCCGAGCTCGCGGTATGCCTCAATCGCCCCTTCGACCGCCACTTGCACCTCGCCGTCCAGTCCTTCGCCGAAAAGCGCGCGGGGCACACCGATGCGCGCCCCTTTAATGTTAGTCGTCAATTCCGCCGTGTAATCCGGCACAGGCACATCCGCGGTGGTGGCGTCGTTTACGTCGCGCCCGGCAATGACGCCCAGCACGCTCGCCACGTCCCGCGTGGTACTGCCAAAGACGCCAATCTGATCAAGCGACGAGGCGAACGCGACGAGGCCGTAACGCGATATGCGCCCGTAAGTCGGCTTGAGTCCGACGATGCCGCAAAGCGCGGCGGGCTGGCGCACGGAGCCGCCGGTCTCAGACCCGAGCGCGACGGGTACGATGCCGGAGGCCACCGCCGCCGCCGACCCGCCGGATGATCCGCCCGGAACACGCGTCGTATCCCACGGATTTTTGACCGGACCGAACGCGGAGTTTTCGTTGGACGACCCCATCGCGAACTCATCACAGTTGGTTTTGCCGATAAAGATCGCCCCGGCTTCACGAAGGCGTTCGATGGCAGTCGCATTGTAAGGCGGGTGGTATGCGCCGAGGATGCGCGAGCCACAGGAAGCCTGTAGGCCACGAACACAGATGTTATCTTTAATAGCGATGGTCACTCCCCTGAGAGTGGCCGCCTCACGAGACGTGATGGCCGCGTCAATTTCTTGAGCGCGCGCGAGAGCGCCTGCGCGGTCAATCTGAAGAAAAGCATTAAGCGTATCATTCAATTTTTCAGCCGCATCGAGGGCGGTCTTGGCAACGGCGCGCGCCGTCGTCTCACGCCGCGCAATGCGCGTTTGCAGCGAATCAATACTGTAATCAGAAGGGTTCATGGTGAGTTAGTAACCAGTATTCAGCAATTAATAATCAGCAATCACTCGCCAGCTCCTACTGATGACTGACAACTGATTACTATCAGAGGACTTTCGGAACACGAAAATAGCCGGAGGCCGGATCGGGCGCCTGATCAAGGGCAAGTTTCTCTCCGAGCGAGGGCCGCACTAAATCATCACGCGCTGAGTCTGTCCGCTCGCCTTCGGGTGTCAATCCGCCGGTCGCGGGCTCGACCTGGCTGGTATCGAGCTCATTAAGTTGCTCGACGTAGGCGACGATTTCAGCGATCTGTGGCGTAAAGGCGCGCCGCTCCTCGCTTGTGATTTCGAGATGCGCGAGCTGCGCAATTTTTTCGATGTCGGCTTCTGTGATCGGCATAATTATTAACCGGTAATCTCGAGTCGCTCGTCCGCTCAAAACTGACTGCCGGTCGCTGATTACCGATTGCTTCTTTATCTGCCGCTTTCGCGGCGATCAATACAACTGCCCGCGGCGAGAAGGAAACGGCGGCGCAGAGCTTCGTCGTGAATAGCTCCGGCGGCGGCGAGCACTTTGCCGGACGTGCTATTGAAGGCGCGCTTCTCTAACTCAGCACGATTTACTTCACGTGAAAGCGACGCGCGCTCCGCCTGAACCGTTTTCGGATCAATGCGAAATTCGATGAACGTGACCAGCGCCTGACCGAGCAGGGAATTAAGACGGAAGAGCAACTGGCCGCTCATGGTTTCGAGCTGCTTCTGCCAGGTCGCGTCGGCAACGGCGACGACGAGAGTTTTACGATAGAGCCGGAAGGGCACGGCCTGCCCGCGCAACGCCTCGCCGGCGACGCGCCGCCACGCGACTAAGGCGGCGGCTTCGGCAACTTCTTCCATCTCACCCGCCGCACGCAAAAGCTTCGGTAATGTTCGGATCAGATCATCCATCAATCCTGGGTTTGCGAATTTAGATTGAAAAGACCGGGTCGCAAATCGGCAAGCACAAATCTATAATCTCAAACCAGGTTGAGTGTAATGGAAAACGAACGAGAGTCACAAGCGAACGACGCGAGGTTTCAAATAAAACTGGCGGGAATGAAGAAGCTGGTGCTGGCATCTTCCAGCCCGCGGCGCGCAGAGATTTTGCGCATTGTCGGGTGGCCCTTTGAGGCCTTAACCGCAAATGTTGACGAATCTCTGGTGCCGGGGGAAAGCGCCGTTGCTTACGTCAAACGCCTGGCGCGTGAGAAAGCTGAAGCGGTGGCCCGCCGCACGTCAGGCGTTGTGCTGGGCGCTGACACGGTGGTAGTGGTTGGTGGGGGTATTCTAGGTAAGCCGCGCGACGAAGCGGATGCCCGCCGCATGCTGCGGCTCTTAAGCGCCAAGTGGCACGAAGTATTAACCGGCGTCGCTCTGGTGCGCGCCGGAGCGCCACCCGAGCACGTGGGCGCGTACGAAAGAACGCGCGTGCGTTTCGCACCAATGTCGGATGATGAGATCAACTGGTACGTGGCGACAGGTGAGCCGGCGGATAAGGCCGGCGCATATGCCGTGCAAGGCAGAGCCGCGCTCTTTATCGAAGCCATTGAGGGTGATTACTGGAACGTCGTCGGCCTGCCCGTTCAACTGGTCTACAAGCTTGCGCAGAGTTTAAGCGGGTGAGCGGGGATGCTGGCCGCCGGGCTTTTCAAGCACAGGCAGGAATTATGGAGAGACGAGGGGGGTTACCTTATCAGCAGCGGCCTCTTCTCATCCCTACAGGCTATTGAACAGGGAGGGCGGAACTTTCGGGGCTACGATTTATTACAAAATCTCTTTCAAGCGGCCCGCAAGCTGGTCAGACAGGTTACCGTTAGGATCAAGGCCGCCGATGGGCGCGCCGGAAACATTCCCCTGCTTGTCCAGAATCACGATGGAAGGGAGCTCATTAACGCCTAATCGCTTTGACACCTGGCCGTCAGGGTCTCGCAACACCGTGACATTCAGCCCGTACTTGCGGGCGAAAGCGCGCAGTTGGTCGTCCGACGCGTAATTCCTGGATTTCGGCGATTCCGATTCTGTGCTCACCCAGTAGACAACCACACCTTTGCTGCTGTAGTCGTCGGCTAGCTTACGCACGCCCTGCAACTGGGTGCGCGATAGCGGCAGCCACGATGCGCCGAACGCCAGCACGGCCACCTCACCTCGGAGGCTGTCAGACGTGACATGCTGGCCGTCAATCGAGCGCATCGAAAACTCAACCGGCGATGTAGCCGAACCCCTTTTCTGCGCGAAGGCGACCGTTGACAGTATAACCGTGATTAACAGCCCTGCGGCGACAACCGGGTTGCGATTCTTTGGAAACATCTTATTTTCCTCTTCATGTCCCCGCTGGCTGCCTTAATCTGAGTGTGTACGCTTGAACACCGCGGGGGACGGCTCAAGCAATACTTAGATGAAGATCCTTTGTGTTGCGGTTGGATAAGGCCGTGAAAGTTGCATAACCCCTAATCCTGTAAGGCCTTTTGAGGAGGCGCGACGCCAAAGATTTCCCGATAAAGCGCCTGGTAATCATCCCATGTATCAATATCGCGCGCAATGTAGGGTGAGGTGACCGTCACCCGCCTGACTTCATCGCGGTGCTCGTCAAAGAGGGCGCGTAGACCACGTCGTGGGTCTAAATTTAACAGTTCTTCACGATAACAGAGGTCAAGCAAGACCGGATGGCCGCCGCGGCCCTGATACTCAGGCAGGAGCAGGCGCGCCCCGGTGCTTCTCCATTCACCGATCATCAGGCGTATCACTTCAGGTGGAATCGCAGGTTGATCGCAAAGCGCCACTAAAACGGCCTCCGCCTTATGAGAGATCTGTTCGACGCCGCGCGCGATTGACGCGCTCATTTCGCTCGCTTCATCAGGATTAAAGGCAAAGTGAATTGGAAGGCCCGTGAGACGCTCGCGCACCTCATGGGCGCGATAGCCAGTGACGACGACGGGCATCTCCGCTCCGCCTTCCAGAAGATAACTGACGCAATTTTCAATGACTGTTTTATTGCCGAAGGGAAGCAGCGGCTTAAACGCGCCCATCCGCCTCGAGCGTCCGGCGGCTAACAGGATGGCAGCGACTCCGTTCACATTATCCACTGCGCTTCCGAATGTACTTCTCTGCGGGTGTGTCTGGTTCTCGGCATCAGCTTTACCCGGCCTGTTGTAATTCTTCGAGGGCGCGCACGATGAAAGGGCGGGCCATCTGCTTGCGCCAGTTCATCACGAAGTCAGTATTATCGAGCGGGCGCGCTTTGAGGTAGCCGGCTTCCGCCGCCGCCTGTATGCGCTCCGTGCTGAGCGGTTGGCCAATCAGGATCTCTTCCGCCTCCTTAATTTCAAGCGGGGCCGGGGCCACACCGCCAAGAATCAGCTTCGCATCCCGAACCGTGCCATTCCCCTCTATCTCGAGTGCCGCTGCCACTCCGAGCACAGGAAAGTCGAACGCCCCGCGCCGCCGCAGTTTCTTGTACGTCGCGCGCCAGCCATTAACCGGCGGCAGGTGAATCTCCGCCAGCAATTCGTCCGGCCTTTTGTGCAAGTAATCGATCCCGTCGTTATTGTAAAGGCCCGCCGCATCTACCTGTCGCGAGCCGAGCGTCGAGACGAGCCGCACCTTCGCCCCCATGGCCACCATCAGCGGCACGAGGTCGGACGACTGCACAGCCCAGCATTTTGAGCTGCCCGGAGCGACCCAGCAGACGTCTCCGTCTTTCTTCAAACAAAAATTGATGCCTTTGCGCCACTCGTAATTCTGATCATAGTAGTTGCAGCGTGTATCAAGCAGCAGATTGCCGCCAATCGTCCCCATGTTGCGCAGGATGGGCGTTGAAATCAGTCGCGCCGCCCGCGCCACCGCCGGGTAATCGCGATTGATCACGGGGTGCTCGCAAATGTCTGTCAATGAAACGGACGCGCCGATCTTGAGCCCGCTCCTGGCATCGCCTGTAATCTGATTTAGCTCTCGCAGGCGCGTCACCGAGATGACCGTCTTTGGCGTCTGCTGCCGCCGCTTCATATTCGGGTAAAGGTCCGTGCCCCCGGCCACGAACTGCCCCTCCGGGCCGGCATCGCCCATCATCTTCACTGCGTCCGAGATACTTTGCGGCACGCGGTAAGTGAATTTAGGAAGTCTCATCATAGGTTCAATACCAAAAGTTTGCCTCAGCCTTGAGTCCTTCCTGATAGCTCACGAATGAACGGCAACACGGGGCATCTCGCGGCCATCGCCGCCCTCGGCCGGCGTTGGCACTCTTAACGGCGTCGGCCACTCAACCTCCGGCACCGACTTTGGTCCGAAGCGTCCCTCCTTGCCCTGTGCCTTGGCACGCAGGGCTGCCAGCACCTTCTCCGGTGTGATCGGCACTTCATCAATGCGCACGCCGACAGCATCGTAGACAGCGTTGGCGACCGCCGGCATGACGGGCAGGAGCGGCCCCTGCCCGACCTCCTTCGCGCCGAACGGGCCGTTGGGGTCGGCGTCTTCAATTAAATAAGTCACGACGTCGCACATCTCCAACGTCGTCGGGCTCTTGTATTCAAGTAGAGACGGAAACTTATGGACCACGTTGCGGTTGGCGCGGTAGGTCATCTCTTCCATCAGCGCCTCGCCCAGACCCATGTAGACGCTGCCCTCGACCTGGCCCATGACGAGCACCGGATTAATTGACCGGCCGATGTCGTGACCGATCCAGATGCGCTCGACCGTGACGATGCCGGTGGCCGGATCGACGTCAACCTCAGCGACCGCCGCCGAGTAGCTGTAAGCGGGCGAGGGGCCGACGCCCGCGCCCTTGTATTTGCCGGGCGAAGCGGGCGGCGTGTAAGAGCCGACCGTGCCGATGGTGCCGAATTTCGACTCGGCCAGCACTACCGCTTCAGCGAACGTGACGCCTGTTTCCGGATTTTCCACATCGAAGACGTGCCTGTCGGCGAACGAGAGGTTCTCGATCCTGACGCCGAGCTTTTCGGCGACGGCCATTGTGAGCAGCTCACGCGCACGCTCGGCCGCCTGCAAAGCGGCGTTACCAGTCATGAGCGTCACGCGGCTCGAATAGCTGCCGAGATCAACCGGAGTCAAGTCGGTGTCGGCCGTGACAACACGGATGTCGAACGGGTCGATGCCGAGCACTTCGGCAACGATATAGGCGAGGACGGAATCGGAGCCCTGTCCGATGTCTGTTGAGCCACACTGGACGCAGACGCCGCCCTGGCGGTCGAGACGTAGCTGTACGCCGGAGTGCGGCATGCTATTCCAGTAGATCGGAAGGCCCGCGCCGCAGATGTATGAGCTACACGCCAGGCCCACACCCCTTCCGAAGGGAAGCTGACGAAACTTGTCCTTCCAGCCGGAGCCCTCGACAACTTTGTCGATGCAGCGCCCCAGGCCCATGCTGCCGACGCGCAGGTAGTTCGCCGTGACCGAAAAGGGCGGGAGGAGATGCTGCTTGCGCATCTCGGCGGGATCGAGTCTGAGCTGTTCGGCGATCTTGTCGAGGTGGACTTCGAGGGCGAAGCGGGGTTGCGGCGTGCCGTGCCCGCGCTTTGGCCCGCACGGAGGCTTGTTGGTGAAGCAGCGTAGGCCCCGGAATTTGTAGCGCGGGATCTCGTACGTGACCGTTTGGAGCGCCCCCGCGTAAAAGGTACTCGCCACACCGTAGCTGCCGTAGGCGCCGCCGTCGAGGAAAGATTGGAAGTCCATCGCGGTGATCGAACCGTCTTTCTTGACCCCGGTCCTGACAGACATCGCCACCGGGTGGCGACCACGGTGGCAGTAGAAGACTTCCTCGCGCGTCAGCGTGACCTTCACGGGCCGGCCCGTCATCATCGCGAGCTTGCTGACGACGACTTCATGGTTGAATGGGTCGCTCTTGCCGCCGAAACCGCCGCCGTTCGGTGTGGCAATGACGCGAATGTGGCTGGCGGGCAGCCCTAAGACTTTGGCGAGCGCGCGGTGGACATAGTGCGGCGTCTGCGTCGAACTCCATAGCGTCAGCTTGCCGTCCGCATCAAAGTGCGCGACCGCCGCGTGCTGCTCCATCGGCAGGTGCGTGTTGCCTTCGTAAAAGAAGATGTCTTCACGGACGAGGTCGGCCTCGGCGAAGCCTTCTTCGACGTCGCCGAATTCAAGATTGACTTTCTTATGAACATTGCCGCCGTCGCCGTAGGTGTGGATGCGCGGCTCTTCGATCATTACCCCCTCTTCAATGGAAGAGATGGTGTTGAGCTTTTCGTACTCGACTTGGATCAGATTCATCGCGTCGAATGCGGTGTCTTCATCAATGGCCGCGACCGCCGCGACCGGATCGCCGATGAATCGGACTTTGTCTACACAGAGGGCATGCTCGTCCTGGCTGACCGGGAGAATGCCGTAAGGGACCGGCAGATCTTTTCCGGTGATGACGGCGAAGACACCGGGAAGCTGTTGCGCTTTAGATGTATCAATACTCTTAATAATAGCGTGCGGCTCGTGGCTGCGGAGAATCTTGGCAAATAACATGCGCGGCAGCACGATGTCGTCGGCAAACTTGGTCTGCCCGGTGCATTTGGCGCGCGCGTCAACTTTGCGGAATGGCTTGCCGACGACCTTCAGCGGCTTGTCGTTGACGCCCTTGCCGGCCCCGTTCTTCTTCTCATTCGCAGCCATAGATGCTCTCTTTCGCGGGCTTAACTTCGAGCCCGCGCATCCGCGCCGCGGCGAGCTCAACCGCCTCATAAATTTTAATATAGCCGGTGCAGCGGCAGAGGTTGCCGGAGAGAGCTTCTTTAATCTCTTCACGGGCCGGCTGTGGATTGGCCTCGAGCAGCTCTTTGGCCACCAGTAAGAAACCGGGCGTGCAGTAGCCGCACTGGGCCGCCCCGAGGTCCGCAAAAGTCTCTTGCAGGGGGTGTAATTTACCGCCCTCCGCCATCCCTTCAATGGTTGTCACGCGGCGGCCTTCTATGTCTAACCCGAGCGCCAGGCAGGAGAGAATCGCGCGGCCGTCGACAAGAACAGCGCAGGTCCCGCACTCGCCGACCTCACAGCCGTGCTTGGTGCCCATCAAGTTGAGGTCTTCGCGTAACACTTCGAGCAACGTTTTGTGGGGCGCAAAAGCCACCTCAACCTGTTCGCCATTCAAGTTGAGTTCGATGTGAGCCTTCTGTTTTGTTCTTTGAGACATCAATTGAATTTTATATGAAGACGGTGGGGGTGTAGAAGTGACGAGAGGGTATGACACGATGTGTGTCGCCGACCCAATTTCGCTTCGCGCGGTAAAAATTTATCCTTTAGCCGCCGCGCCGTTTTTTTGCTTGACGCGGTTAAGCACAATATTGTCTATCAGGCGAGTCTTACCGAAGTAAACGGCGACCGCAACGAGCACCGCCCGGTCATCCAGCCTCTCAAGCCTCTCCAGCGTATCGGCATCCGTCACGCTGACGTAATCAAGGCGCGCGCGCGGCTCCGTTTCTATTGTTGCGCGAACAGTACTGGCCAGGCGTGCGGCTGAGCGCTCGCCACCCGTATAGGCCGAAGCGGCGCGCTCGAGCGCGCGGTGGAGGATTGTCGCCGCTCGCCGCTCCTCATCATTCAGGTAAGCATTACGGGATGACAGCGCCAGGCCCGATTCCTCACGCACCGTGGGCAAGGTAACGACCTCAGTGTCAAAAGCCAGATCGCGCACGAGCCGCCTAACGATGAGTGTTTGCTGCGCATCCTTCTGGCCGAAGAAGGCGAAGTCGGGTCGCACGATGTTCAGTAGAATCGTGATCACGGTCGCCACACCGCGGAAGTGGCCGGGCCGCGAGATGCCCTCGAGCTGTTCCGACAACCCTTCGACCGTGACGTAGGTTGAAAAGTTCTTCGGATAGATCTCCTCCAGCGGGGGCGCAAAAATGTAATCAACATTGTAGTCGGTTAAGAGCGCCGTGTCCTGCGTGAGGTCGCGCGGGTAACGATCAAAATCCTCGCCGGGGGCAAATTGCGTCGGGTTGACGAATACGGAAACAACGACTACATCGCACATCCGGCGGGCCTCCCGCACCAAGCTCAAGTGGCCCTCATGCAGCGAGCCCATCGTGGGCACAAGTCCAATAGTTCGATCCTGCTCGCGCCGCACCTTACGCGCCACGGAACTCATGCGGTGACGACGATTAATAATTTCCATAAAAGTAATCAGTGGTCAGTAATCAGTTTAAGACGGCGATAAAGCGTAATACAAACTTGGGAATTCTAACTATGAGAAGCGGCCAAGAGCTGATTACCGACCACTGTCTTACTGAAACCTATCACCTTTTGAGCCCTGTACCACTATCAGGCGACGTCAGACGCAACTCTGCCGCCGCCTCGGCCGGTAGCGCATATGATTCGGCCTCGGACGGATAGTCTCCCGTGCGCACGTCTTCGGCGTACCGGCTGACCGCATCCGTCAACACCTCGCGTAAATTCGCATACTGGCGCACGAAGCGCGGCAACTTGCCGAACGACAGCCCAATCAAATCATGTAAGACGACCACCTGGATATCACAATACAAGCCCGCGCCGATCCCGATCGTCGGAATCCGGATGCTTTCCGTGATCAGTTTGGCGATCTCGCGGGGTACGACTTCGAGCACAACGGCGAAAGCCCCGGCCTCTTCGAGCGCCAGGGCATCCTCGAGCAAAGCACGCGCTGCCTCCGCCGTCTTGCCCTGCACGCGATAGCCGCCCAGCTTGTTCACCGATTGCGGCGTGAGCCCGATGTGGCCCATCACGGCGATCTCTTCGTCCACCAGACGTTTCACCAGTGAAGCGCGCTTGCGACCACCCTCAAGCTTGACCGCCTCCGCGCCACTTTCCTTGACCAGCCGGAGGGCTGAGCGCACGGCGTCATCCGCTCCCGTATGGTAGGAGCCGTAGGGCATGTCGGCGACGAGCAGCGCGCGTTGCACGCCACGGCGGACGGCGCGCGTATGCATCATCATCTCTTCGAGTGTCACGGGGACGGTATTGCCGTAGCCGAGCACGACGTTGGCCAGGCTGTCGCCGACGAGAATAATGTCGATGCCGGCCTCATCCAGGATGCGGGCCATGGAATATTCGTAGGCGGTCAGACAGACGAGGCGCTCGCCGCGCTCCTTGCTGGCGCGCAAAGAAGGGGCGGTCACTTTCTCTGGGCGCTGCGGTTTAAGGTAGGCCATTGTTCTGCTCTTTCGTCACATAGAGATGCGGCGACCACGAATCCTTCGCAGCCACCGCCCGTTACTAACCTTCGTTATTAAGGGGTGCACAAGTACCTAATTATAGGCGAGCGCGGCGCAACACGGCAAGGAGGGATGAAGGGACACGTGGATGCGGAGATAAAACAAGATTTCGCCGCGTCACCCAATATCCGTGTCGCCGCGTCTCTTACTTCATGGCCGCCAGAGTCTGACCTCCGGTTCCGCGGGGGTTTCCGCGAGCAATTCGCCAAAAGTGCGTTGTAGTGTTGGGTGGACAAGATACGGAGCTATCTCCGCAAGCGGTGTGAGCACGAAGCGGCGCCGGTGCAAGCGTGGGTGCGGAAGCGTGAGAAAGGGGGTCGCGCGTTGCTCCGTGCCGTAGAGTAAAAGGTCAAGGTCAATGGTGCGCGGGCCGCGCCGCACGTCACGGCGGCGTCCGAGTGCATACTCGATTCGCAACAGGCGTGCCAGTAATTGTTCCGGGGGCGGGAGCGGGTTGACTGCAAGTTCCGCGACCATGTTGAGGAACGCGGGCTGTTCGCGTACATCCATCGGCTCCGTCTCGTAGATGGATGACAGGCGCACGACCGCGAGACTTGCATTCATCATCCCGCGGACCGCAAGCAGCAGATTTCCAGCCCGGTCACCCAGATTCGAGCCGAGACCAATATAAGCGTTTAAGATTGGCCTTGGCTGCACCGGCATAATTAATCAGTAGGTAATGTAAGGTGGGTTATGCCAACGGCTCTCCCCGGTAAGAGGAAAGTCCAATAACTGGAAATCAGCTGAATTTTCAAGTATGCGCAAAGGGCCGCCGGAAAAACGTCTTTATGTCGAAGGATTATCAATCAAGCCATCGTTTGAGTTACGGCATAGAGTTCCGGGTGGCTTTCAGGTTCAATAATCATTGACTTTACGCCAAATTTGGAATAAAAGCACCTTACCCTCGCGCCCCGGCATCTCGTCATGTCTTAGACAACCTTGCTCGCGACCGAGGGAGTGTGCGGAACCAGAGTTTTTTGAAAATAGCGACCGTAGTGGCAATCCTTGGCCTCTTGCTAGGCTTTCTCCTAGCAATCGTCCGGCGGCTAATACTTGCCTTTTATCCTTTAGACGCAAACCGGGCCCGGTTTAATTCAGTCTTTATTGTCAGCGAGCTTATCATAGTTACTGTTCCGTTGATCGTTCTCTTCGTCGCATTCTTGCTAAACATTAAATCAAAGCAGAGTTGATCAACATAGACCCCCAGTTTTGAAGGAGAATCACCATGCGTAGGTACCTCGTCCTTGCAATATTAAGTCTGATCGCCGCCCTCCTTGGCCAGCGGAATGTTAACGCGCAGCAAGTCTCTGAGGGTGAGCGACTTGCGATGTACAGTAAGCCCTCCGTCGTGCGTATCATAGATGGCGTTTCCGGCGTCTTCTATTTTCAACCGCCGACGTTTAGCTCGGCCAAAGTTTATCCTGTCTCTTACGTGGCCTTAGGTTCCGGCCTCTTCATTAACCCTAATGGTTACATCGCCACTAACGCCCACGTCGTCAATATCACGCAGCAGGGGGAGGATAAAGCCAAGGAACTTCTTTTCGGCCAATACGTTAGCATGCTCGCCCACGACTACAATCAGGACCCCCGAACTTATACCAGGGAAACCATTTCCTCCATCGCACAATACAGCAGCCTTCGTGATATCAAATTTTATCATCACGTCCTGACCCCGGACGGCAGTCCGTTCCCCTTCGAGATTAAAGCTTACGGCGCGCCGACCGGGCAAGGCAAAGACGTCGCCATCATTAAGATCGAAATCAAGAATGCGCCGATCCTGCGCCTCGGTGATTCGGATAAAGTTCAGCTCCAAGACCATGTGACGGTCATCGGCTATCCGGGGGCTGCCGACACGTTCAATACGGGCATTCTGGACGCTAAATCCGCGCTTGAAGCTTCTATTACCGACGGCAAGCTTTCCGCGCGGAAACGGGCGTCAAGCGGCGCGCCGATTTTGCAGGTCAGCGCCCCGGCCACCCACGGCAACTCGGGCGGCCCTGTGCTCACCGATCATGACGAAGTTATCGGGTTGCTCACATTCGGGGGCGACCGCGTCAACGGCCAGGAGGTGTCGGGCTTCGCCTTCGTCGTACCCTCAAGCACGGTCATGGAGTTCGTCAAACAAGCCGGAGCGGCGAATGAGCCGGGGCTGGTTGACCAGCTTTATCGAGACGGGCTTGACCTCTATTGGCAGGGCTATTACTCGAAAGCGATCTCGAAGTTCGAAGAGGTGAAACGGCTTTTCCCGCAGCACTCGGAAATTGACCACCTCATTCGGGAAAGCCAACTGGCCATCTCGGAAGGTAAAGACAGGTCAGGAATCCCAGCCTGGCTGATCGTCGGCGCCGTGGCGGTGGTCCTCCTTATCCTATTTTTAGTCGTCGTCGCTCTCATCCTATTTTTGATCATGCGGAGCAGGAGAAAGAGGAGGAGTTTGACTGCACAGCCTGAGCCGGCGGCCACCGGTAACCGGTCACCGCTGCAATCACCGGGAGGCGTACCTCAGCATGAGGCGGCAATCGCCACGGCGATGCCTCACGCGCCCTCGGCAGTTGGCAACGAAAAATCGGTGATGCCTCGTCAACCTATAGCGATGAGTCCCGATAAGGCCATGACCATGGATCTGTCGGCCGCGATGCTGGCGATGGACGGCGGCATGGACACTGCCCCGATAAAATTCGGCTCGATCAAGTGGGTCTCGGGTCCCCTCGCCGGTCAGCAATTTGAGATTGGGCCCGAAGGCTCTTACATCGGGCGTGACGGCGCGCTCTCACAAATTGTCCTCCCGGACCCGAGGATCTCGAAACAGCATCTGTGGATCGGGCCACGCGACGGACGCGTCGCCATTGTGGATAACGGATCAAGGAACGGGACTTTTCGCAACGAGCCCCACTCCCAACGCGTCACCGAAGCCTTCCTGATACCGGGCGATACGGTGATCCTGGGCGAAGCTGACATTGCGCGGTTTGAATACGTAAGTTAGGGCCGACCATGGTTAAACAATTAACGGGTGTGGGCGGAACTTTAGAGGCGCAAACTGACAAGTCAAAAAGAACACCCGCAGTCTTACAGGAGCCTGCGGGTCTTCTTTTATAGCAGTATTCAGTGGCCTGCGAACTTGGCGCCTTTGAGACCTTTGATCCAGAAACTACCAAAGAGTGATGGAAAGTCACCTTCCTCCGGCCACCTCCCTCCACGTTTCCCCTCTCGGGTCCCGCGGGACTTCAAATCCCCCTCATCCATTCACTCAACCAGGGCACGCCAATATGTTATACTTATTCTGTTCGCAGGCGCCGCTAGTTGCGCTAAATTACTGCTTGTCACGCAGGGGGCCGCACGGGCGTAAGCTGACGGTCTCGAAGTCGTGACAAGCATTGCGACGATGATAGTCGCATCCAAGGGTGACGCGGCTGTAGCCAGGCCGCACTGATTCCAGCGATGGGCGGCACTCACTCCGGCTTAAGGTACAAGTGGGTGATCCGGGCATCCGGGCGGGTACAGCAAGCCCCGTCCAGACACAAATGGCTCGCCGAAAATTTCGTAGCAATCAGCGCCACGAACCCTCCACCGAACGCTCTTTCTATGAGTACACTCACTCGACGCCTGCCCTGCAGACTTCGCGCACGGAATTAATGCGACTGGTGCGCGGCGGCGAGGATACGTTCCTCGAGCTTAAGGTTAAACTCTCAAACACGGAGAAGATTGCGCAGGAGATCGTCGCGCTCGCCAACACCGGCGGGGGTGTTATTGTCTTCGGCGTCACGGATCAATTACGCGTCGAAGGCGTCGATGACGCCGAGAATGTGCAGGAAGAGCTCGTCCGCATCTGCCGCGAAGAGATCCAGCCCCCGCTCGTGCCCTTCATAGACCGTATCTCATTCGATAACGGCCGGCGCATCGTCGCGCTGGAGGTCGATGGAAAACGGCGACCGTATCGCACGCGCGACGGTCGTTTTTACATTCGCATGGGTGCGGAAAAGCGTGAGGCATCGGCCGAAGAACTCTCGGCGCTGTTGGATGAGGCGCGGCCGCTGGCGTATGAAAGCGTGGCGGCTATCGGCGCCGACATGTCGGATATCGACGAGGCGCATTTGTGGAGTTTTGTGCGAGAGTTTGAAGGCGACGCTTTCGACGAGGCGCTAGTGATGGGCAGTGGCTACCCGACGGAAGGCATACTCGAGCGACATCTTTTGCTGGCACGCAATAACGGGAGCGAAGTTGTTCCGACCATCGCCGGTCTGCTTCTCTTCGGGCGCGACGACCGTGTTGCGGAACTTCTCCCGCGCTCATCAATCGTCGCGGCGCGGTTCGCCGGCGACTCGACCCAATCTCCCGTCGTCGAGCGTGTGAACCTGCACGGCAATCTGCACACGTTATACGAGTCGGCATTGCGCTTCATCTCGCGTTACGGTGACCTGTGGGACGTCCGCCCACGTAGTTTCCCGGCGTCGGACGTACCGGATGCTCCCGTCGCCGCGCGCGCCAATTATCACCGCGGGGCCCTCAGCGAAGGCGTCGTCAACGCCCTCATACATCGCGACCTGGCGCTTCGGGAACAGCCCACGCGCATACACATCTTTGATCGATCGATAGAGATTATCAACCCGCGCCGTACCACCGGGTTCGCCCCTCTCGCCCAAAGAGCGATATGCTACGGCGTGCCTCAGCGACTCAATCCACAACTGGCGGCGGTCTTTACCAACTCGGCCTATGGATTGAGCCTCGGGCACGGCGGACTGCCCGGTCTGCTGCGTGAATCTCGCCTATTTTCCGGCCGGCGCGCCGAAATCCTCGCGCTCAATGACGAGTTTCGTTTGCGGATTTATGGAGTCTGAAGAAAAGTTTCGGGTTCCGAGTTAAAACCGCTTGCTAAACTCGGAACCCGAAACTTTATCTAATCTTTCGGGGCGTTGTAGAACGGGCGGCTCTGGATCACGTATTCTTTACTGTCGAATTGCCCGTCGCCTTTGACATCAACTTTCACGACGATCTTGTGCTGCTTGCCGTCATGCACATCACCGGGATTGAATCCGAGGCTGTACTGGTTACGGAGGAGCGCGTTGATTGTTTGTAGCGCACTGGGAATTTCGCCTTCGAAGGTGACGGGGATATATTTGCCTCCCGTCTCTTTGGCGAATGTGCCAAGCGCGTTTCCGGCTTGCAGGAAGGTCATCCTGCCGGGAAATCCTGTGAGGCTATCTGTGGCCCCCAAGTAGCTGTCGTATTTCTTAAGGAAAAGATTCGCGGTGCCGATAATGTAGATGGGGACGCCCGCATTCTGCGCGATCTTACGCGCCTGGCCGTAGTTGATCTTGCTAAAGGTGTCGATGCCGGAAGCGATCAGAACCAAGGCTGTTCGGCGACCCTGCACGCTCACCAGCCCACCGTAGTCGGCCTTGGATTCCTTAGAATCGTCCAGCACTACCGAATCGCCGCGCCCCCCGACGAGCGTAAACTTCAGCGCGTCATAGAGATTGGTCTCGGTGAAGGCCGGGTTATTGCGCAGCAGAAGATTGATGACTTGCTGGAGACGCGCCGGATCATTGGTGAAATCCGTCAGCGGTGTCGGGCGCATGTCGTAGGCGATAACAGATACGTAGTCATTTGGCGGCTTGACAAATTGGCTGATAAACGCGGCGGCCGGACGTATCACCTCGTACTGACCGGGTTCGAAACCGCCGTTGCCATAGTATCCGAATATCGCCGTCAGCTTACTATACTCGAGCACCAGCGACACGGTAATCGGTGCTTCGGGTGTGGAGAAATTAGTAATGTCTTTACGGACGCCATCGACGAAGAGGGCAAAATTATCCTTCTTTAGTCCCGTCACGATCTGTCCGGTTTTTTTGTGGTAGACGACGGCATCGACGTTGACGAGCGCGGTTGTAACCTTGATCGGCTCAGTATCTTGCGGCTTACCGACGATGTCCGGCGGCAAGTCTTCCTGTTTTTCGTCGCCTTGCTTTGCGTCACCTGGCCGCTTGTTCTTTTTCTGGTTGGTGACGGGCGGTTGGCGGCGCGCTTGAGCGAAGACGGATGGGAGATTGCCGGTTGCTCCAAGCGCCAGTGTGAGCATACACGCGAAGGAGAAGACGCGGCGGCGGAAGAGAGAAATGCTTTTCATGACAGACAATCCTTTACAGCAAGAAAGGAGGGGCTTGAGACCGTTACTGGCTAACTATAGGGCGCAGCGCCCCGCACGGTCAAGCCAGGCATCTCAGCAAGCTAAGTAGGATGCACGAAGGCTATCAGAAGTTTACTAATAAGGATCAGGGACGACAGAGACGCGGGGACACGGGGACGCGGAGAGAAAAACAGCCTTTCGCCTCGGTCTCCCCTTCTCCGGGTCTCCTTGGTCTCCGTGTCCCCTCCTTAAGGCTGCGAGGCATCAGCTTCGATCACGGCATTATAAGCGCCCGTGTTGCCGCTCAAGTTTCCCGCATTGACCCCGAGAAACAGGACGCCGTCGCGCTGCGCGATAAAGTCGCGGCCACGGCCGATAAAAATGAAGTCGTCGTTATCATCTCCAATAACGCCAATCAACGCGCCGGTTGGCTCATTAGGCATCAGCCTCTGGGGATCCCGAAGCGTAGAAATACCGGCGGGGGTCGAGATGCCGTTCCTACCCAGCGTGACACTCCCTGAGGCGTTGATGCGCAAATGCTGGCCGCGCCGCACGACCAAGCCACTGTTCGTCCAACCGTTGTTTACGTTATCGCCGCGCACGCGCACGTTGATCTGAAAGGAGGTCGGCGAAGTGCGTGAAGCGGGCGGTTGAGGGGTCGGTTGCGCCATGCCGCCCGCAGCATCGGTGGTTGACGGTTGTGACGTGACGGGGCGCGCCGGCTGTGTCTGTGTCGCGGTCGCGCCGCCTGCGGCGCTCGTGTCCTCATTCGTCAGGGGCGACGAGTCGGCGCCGGCCGCCGAATCGAACTCAATTGATTCCACATCCTCCATGTAGAGCGTGACGCGACTGCGGCGACCGCGCGAGCCGTTACCGATAAGTACGGTGAACTGCTGATCTTTAAAGGCTATCACCTGGCCGCGAATCACGCTTCCATCCTTAAGGCGGATGGTGTCGGCGAATGATAGCGCGTTCAGGCACAGGATAAGCGCGAGGGCGAACAGCGGGGTAATAAAACTCTTTCTCATAATATCCTCCCGGGAGAACGCTTTAATGGCTTCAGGAGAGACAAAGGCGCACCCGACGTTTAGCAAAGACCCATACACTTTTCAAGCGGGAGAGAGACGTGTTGTGGCAATGGATGCGTGATCTGCCTGAAAGGTTGCGGCCATGTTGGCGCGAAACCTGCGCCTGAGACCGCAAAAATTGGGTCCACCGCGCAAAAAAAAACTGTATTTCGAAGGGGATGCGTTCGCCGTCAGCTACTTGTGCGAGCGATTCGATGTAGCAACTACTCATGCTGATATCGCCGGTGCGCGCGGGGCGTGTTTGCCTGAGACATTCTCCCAATGCACTTCAAGGGGGACCGGCATGTGCTCATACTCTCTTCAATCTTGATCCGTCACGCTTCTATGTTACAGCCTCCGCGCAATCATTCAGATTTACGAGCCATACACTTACCTTTGATGCCAAACCAAATATTAACATGGGGGAAATTATCCTGAACGTATCCATGGAGGACGAACTATGGACGATTAAAAAGTATTTAGACGTCTTTCATTTCATTAATCTTCGACCGTACCTGCCGCAGTTGATCTTCCACATCGCTGAGTCGGCGTTCGTAGATCGGGGACTCTACAGGTATCTTTCTCGTCCGCAAAAAACTGATCTTTTCTCTCAGTGAGTTGGCCTCCTTATCCAATATATCTTCCAGCTCTTTTAGCTCTTGTAAGTTCATCTTTGATCCTTTCAAAGTTCCCGCACGGTAGCTTTGACGGCGTCCATGCCTTTTACAGTTTGCAGCACAATTAAGGTGGCAGTACCAGCATTCATTGGCTCGGCCATTTCTAGCATTAGGGCACAAACAGTATCACCCATCCATGACTATGATCTCAACGGAAATTTTAATGACACGCTGACGGTCCCTCGCGTCAACGGCAAGGCTCTACACGTTTACCCAACCTCATCCAACAGCGTCAAAAACATGGGTGATACTTCGTTTATAAAATCAGGGAACGCAGTTGTAGTTAGGTTAGGCGGCTCGGTTTTAATGAAAGAGTATATGCCTGGTTGCCCTGATTCTTTGTAATAGCCAATGAAGTAGCTCTTGCAATCTGGATTAGTGCATTGAAACACGGACATCAACTCTTTAGTAGTAGGGTTGTGAGAGCAACCTGAAAATGTTGCCAGCATGAGCACGTTACAGATGGGGCAGTTTTTAGGAGGCTCGAATCTAACTTGAATGGTTTGGCCTTGAGGGCTTGTATAATTTGAGAACATCTCCATAACTGAAAGCCTCCTTAAAAAGTATGTAATCCTAATGGGTGATAGAGTGTTATATAACAGAAAAGGGGCGACCGTTGCCAGCCGCCCTAATCATGCGTTCTGACGCATCCTATTGCCCTGTGGAACAAACTTAGTTGATTACCTTAGGCCTCATCGTCTGCTCGTCATAATCTCCGATGAACTTGTTGCCCTGTACCTCTGTCCCCTTCTCTTTAGCCCGCATCCTTTCCAGCACGCTTAGCGGGTATGAGACTCGCAGCACTTCCGGGCTTTCTGCAATGCAGCCGTCAGTGTAGTCACTAAGCGGATCGCCTAACCCGTTCTTAATGTCGGCCGGCACGGTCGGGCTGTTCATGATGTGGGCGATGGCATCGGCGTCACGCTCTAGCTTCGCCCGCAAGTCTTTGGTCTTGTCCCACGGGGTCTTTTCATCCTCATCTTTGCCATAGTCGAGATTGAATGAGAGCCTTTCACTCCAAGTTTCGGCCACGTCTTCAAGAAACTCCGAGCCGGAGCTAAAGGGATCAATGCCCATGCGTGCGGCTTCCTTGAGGGCGCAGGGAAGCCACACCTCGCAGATGGCTTCCACATTCCAGAAAACCTGTGTCTTGCTTTCCAGTTCGTTGCACCAATCGGCAATTAGGTCGCTGATGTAATCCGGCGTGTCTTTGCCGAAGTATAGCCGGATGATGGGCGCGGCTTGCTCACGATAGGGCGCGAGCGGATCGCGCTTTGAAGTTGAACTTTTCTTTTTGACTGACGTATTCTTTCCCATACCTGAATCCTTTCTTTAGCGAGAGGGTTGATGGTCAAGGGCTGATAGGCACTGTAACTGCTTATCAGTCCATTTCTTTTCCCTTGATTAAACTCCTAATAAGAATTAAGATGTTACGCTAATTCCTTAGAACGGTCAAGATGTTTCAGACAGGAGTGGAGAATGAAAGAGCTTATAAGCCAGACTGAAGCGGCAAGGCTGCGGGGCGTTTCGACTTCTGCGATATCTGATCTAATTAAGCGGGGCAGGCTACATCCTGTCGAAGTTGGGGGCCATAGACTGCTACGCCGCACAGAGGTAATGAACTTCACTCCATCAAAGGGCGGCCGACCACCAAGCAAAAAGAAATCATCTCGTAGGAAAAAGAAATCATCTCGAAAGGAGAGGTAAAAGATGACCGCAAGAAGGCACAGGTTTAAGCCAGAGCACTATCCTTCTTTGGCAGAGTTGCAAGAGGGCGAACGCTGGCCTGTCTATCAACAGATAATTGCTGGCTATGATGTGCAGACGTTGAGGCAGTTTTATCAAGACCTAGGGCGGTCGCTTAAAACCGCTGGTTTAGATATTCCTGCCATAGTGGAAAGGGGGCCGCATGCCTACGCCCAAGATGTCTTTCTTGGTTACCTCGCTTATTTCTGCACACTTGGTGCGTGAGCTCGCAGAGCCTGTCATGCCGCATGTCGCGCCGAGACTCGGTGTGGTGATCGGCAATGCGCTGAGCGGCGTACAGCAGACCCCGCAACCTCCGATACCCGTGCCGGCGCCACAGCCGGTGCGGAGCACTTCGCACAAAAAGAGAGTGAACGAACAACCTATGAAGCCGACAGACGAAAAGGGCGAAGTCAAAGCGCCGGAGCCACAGGAACAGACCGCGAGTCCCGACAACACGCAAGAGGCTCCGGTGTGGGGAATCTCCCCGGAGGCAATGAATGCCCTGGGCGAAACCTGTTCTTTCCTCCTCGACGATCTGTACAGGAATGCTAATCCTCGAAAATCGGTCAATGATGTCCTTGCGCTTCGGGCTGAGTTTCCAGAACTCGTCCCCGTGATCGACGGCGGCTTGCTGCCGATGGCGACGCCGGATCTACTCGGAGCCCTCGTTGACACAGGTTTGCAGATGAAACATCCGAAGGCTGGTGACATCGGTTCATTACCGCATTCTCTTGGTTGGGTAACTGAATGGCGTAACCAAATTCTTAAGAGACTGAAACCGCCAGCTGCTGAGTCCAAGCCGGAGCCTGTGGTTGAGGAAAAAGTTGTAGTAGCAAGTGGGATGGAGCACTAAAATCATGACAACTGGATATTACCGAAGAGGCTTGGCCGATGGGCCGAGCGACCCATCAATGCAAGCGCCGGTTACGGTGATGCCGCCGGTGCAGAGTACAAGCGCAGTTGCGCCGCAGCCGACCATCGTAAATGTTGTTCCGCAACAGCCGGGCATCGGTCACCTTGAATGTGTTCAGTGGGTCGCTCTGGGCCTGCTCGGTTACCACTTCGCTAGACTTCAAAGGTGGATCAGCTAGCAGATGGTTACACGGACGATACGAAGCGTCGGCCTGATTTTGCTGGAGGTGTTTAAGAAGTAAATGTTCAGCCGCGTTGACACCATGGGCGAGGACTTGGTTGATGGACCGACTCTCGACCTGGGAGCTTTTGACCTCGGGGGTGGTGGCTTCGACCCGTTTGCCGATCTGGGGCCGCCGCCCGACTTCCCGGACCCGACGGCCCTTCCTCCGGTTGACTTGGGCGGGGCGGTTACCGACCCGAACCTTTTGCCGCAGCTCCCATTGATTGTCGGCCCTCCGCCCTCGTACGTGGACGTATTGGGATCAACTCAACCTGGCGCCCTTCCCGCAAGTGTCACCTCCTGGGTACCTTGGCCCGCCCACGAGGGCCTTCGGGCCGCCAAGCACGCCTTCGAGATCGAGACGCCATTGACGCCATTCTCGGGGCCAACAGCGGCAAGCTTGGGCCGTTCAAGCGAACGCACAAATGGATGGCACAGCGTTGCCAGTACACAGGCAATCACCCTGAAACATTCTGGCGACGCAACCTTGAAGCCATCGAAGAGGCTTGTTTCCAAACAGGCTACCAACCTATCAAGATTAAGCGGGGCGGCGGGGCGAAGAAGGAAGCCACCACCTATCAGGAGTTTTTAATTGCGGCGGCTAATTGGGTGATGAACGCCGCGCGCACCGGCAAGGAATCTGGAAGGTTCAAGAGCTACAACATAGGAGTGTTTGAGTTGATACCGGAAGCACTAAAGATGATCCCGCGCGTTCGTACCGGAGAAAAGCAGGAGCGCACGAAGATGCAGCTTACCGATGAAGAGTATATTCAGCGCGCGGACAAGCAGAGCCTAAACTACGGCGCGAAAGCTTTGGAGCGCGCGGCGGAGAGTGGCCGCGACATTGACAAGTTGGCGACCGGCGAAGTAATTGCCTTAGACGTTGACCCGGCTAAAGGCGGCGATGATAGCTTGCGCGCTCTGATCACAGAGCACGGGCCACTTGATGAAACGCTCACGACGTTGACGGGCGGCGGCGGTTTCCATGCCTTCTTAAAACCCCCTTCCAGCTTAAAAATAAAAAACTCAGTCTCACGCATCGGCAGAGGCATAGACATCCGGGGCAAGGGGGGATTTGCAATTATTGCTTCGAGCCTGCATGAAAGCGGCAAACGATACCGAGTGAAAGATGCTCCGATAGCAGACGCCCAGGAATGGCTCATAATACGGCTCACAGAAGAAAAGCAGGCTGTCTCGTCGCATCGGCCGGAGAAGCGCAGCCACAGGACACAGGCGGCGCAGCAATCAAGGGTTTAATCATCGAGGGCGAGCGCAACGATACCCTGTTCCGCCGCGTGGCCTGTTCGATGCGCGGCAGGGGCGCAGATTATCCCGAGATTCTCGCCGCGCTCTTTGAGGCGCGCGACCGCTGCGAGCCGGGAAGCGAGCCAATGCCAGACAGCGAGCTGGAGAAGATCGCCAGAAGCGCCATGCGATACCCGCCGAACTCGGCAAAGGCGGTGGGCGCGGGCGGCGCATAGGAGTTGCAGCGATGAATACCGAGAAGCCGTTTGACCCTGACAGACTTTTAGACGTTGACGAAGCCGCAAGCCTGCTCCAAGTGAAACCGGGAACGCTCTACAGTTGGGTTTCAAAGGGCAAGATACCGCACCGCAAGGTCGGCTCCCTCGTGCGCTTTCATCGCGGGGATTTGTTGGCGTGGACGGTTGAGAAGGCGCATGGGGCATCGCGGAAAAGGCTGCGAAATCCAAAGCTTCGCGTGATACAGTGAGCCGTACCTTGAGGCGGCTGCTTTTCCCATAAGGAGAGCAACCATGAAAATCACCATCAAGAAGCCCGGCGGAAGTGGCAATCCTTCAAAAAGATGCTACTACTACGATTTCACCATCAGGGGGGAGCGGTACAGAGGGATTATCCCTGATGCCCGTAACTCCGAGCAGGCCAAGCGGGCGGCGGAGGCCATTTGGGATGATATTTTCAACGAAAGATATAACCCTACGCCTCCCCTGCCGGCGCCGCTTTTTGAAGAGTTTGTAAAGGGTACTTACTTGCCCCTGCAAAAGACCAATAATAAGCGCTCTTTCGCGCGAGACGAGCAGATCGCGGGCGTGCTTTGTGCTTTCTTCAAGGGCAAAACTTTGAAGGACGTCAAGAAGTCGGATGTCGAACAGTTCAAACGGGAAAGAAGTGAATCGCTCACCAGGTATGACCGCAAGCGCAGCCCGGCCACAGTCAACCGAGAGCTCTCAATCTTATCGGCCATACTCACCCTTGCCGTGGATGATGAGTTGATCCCAACCAACCCTTGCCGAAGGGTAAGGCCCCTGCGAATGGACAATACGCGCAGCCGCTACCTCTCGAAAGATGAGGAGGCAAGATTGCTTGCGAGTCTCGAAGGGGAGGAATGGCTGCTAAACATCGTCATCATGGCGATTCACACCGGCATGAGGCGGGGCGAAATCTTTAATCTGAGTTGGTTCGATGTGGATTTCGCGCGGGGCATCGTTCACGTTCGCAACACAAAGACCAACAAAGATCGCGTCGTGCCCATGAATGCGACCGTGCGCGGGATGCTTGAGCGGCAGCCGAAAGCAAGCGCGTATGTTTTCCCGAGTCCCAAGACCGGCGGGCGTTTGGTTGACGTTAAGCGTAAATTCGATGAAGCGCGCAAGGCGGCCGGGATCGCCGACTTTCGCTTTCATGATCTGCGCCACACGGCAGCCACCCGCCTGGCGGATGCCGGGGTGAATGTTGTCGTGATCGCCGAGATCCTAGGTCACGGCGACATCAGGACGACGAAACGCTACTCGCACGCGATGGACGAGGCCAAGCGCGAGGCGGTTGAAAAGCTGGCCGAAACGGGCGCGGCCAGTCAAAATCCGGTCAAAAACAGGGGCAAAGAGAAAAGGCAGGCCCGCAAGCCTGCCTCAAATGCCTGATTTTATTGGTGGAGCAGAGGGGGATCGAACCCCTGGCCTCCGCATTGCGAACGCGGCGCTCTCCCAGCTGAGCTACTGCCCCTTAACGAATGCCAAGTATCAAACAGCTAGCGCGGTGGTGTCAAGCACACGCTCCGCCGCTGGCGCCAGAGCATGTGGTAGCCTATTTCACAGGCGTAATCCCGCAAGCCCATTTATTTCACTGCCTCGCCCATTAGTCTCTGCGCTATTGCGCTGATTGCGTCCGCAAGTTTTTCCAGGTTGCGTCCGCCACCTTGGGCCATGTCTGCGCGGCCGCCGCCTCGTCCGTCGAGCATCGCGCAGGCTTCACGCATGAGGGTATTCATATCGCCGGGAGCGTCAGCCGAGCGGGCGAAGACCAGTCGCGCCGTAGCATCGACATCATCATGCGAGCCAAGAAGCGCAATGGTGGACGGACGGGCAATCAACTGTTGGGCCAATTGTTTCAATGCCTCTCCATCACGGCCGTCAAATGCGCGCGCGACGATCTTAACGCCATCGCTCTGCCGTACCGCTTCGCGTAGAAGTTCGTCCGCTTCGACCCGGGCGGCCATTTCTTCGAGCGGGCGGATGCGGCGCAAAAGTTGTTTGTTCTCTTCAATCAGGCGCCTGACCGAAGCGGGCGCGTCATCGCGCCCCACGCTGAAGATCGCCGCCACGCTGTACGCCGTGTTGTTGGCCCGGCGATAATCCGCCGAGGCGCGACCGCCGGCAACAAATTCGATGCGCGCCATGCCTTTGGCGCGTTCCCACGAGCGCACGGCGAGGAGACCGACTTGACCGGTGCGGCGCGAGTGTGTGCCGCCGCATGGGGTCAGATCAAAGCCTTCAATCTCGATGAGGCGCAATTCTCCTTCGCGTGACGGTTCTTTGCGCAGCGGCAGCCGCGCCGCCTCTTCACTTGTCACCTGTCGCACGTAAACAGGATGATCTTCCCAGATGATGCGGTTGGCAAGGTCGACGGCCCGCTCAATCCGCTCGCCCGTCGGCCCGCTCAGCGCGACGTCGATTTCGCAGGCCCGCTTCATCATACGAAAGCTGCGCGTCGGCGCTTCGAAGAGCGCGACGAACGCTTGGGAGAGAATATGCTGACCCGTGTGCTGCTGCATATGGTCAAAACGACGGGGCCAATCCACACGGCCGGTGACCGTTGCGCCGACTTCCGGCACACGGCCCTGTACAAAATGGAGTACGCCCGCGCCCTCTTCATCTACGCAGTCAACGACGCGCGCCTCGCCGAGTGATCCGGTGTCGCTCGGCTGACCGCCGCCGGCCGGATAGAACGCTGTGCGGTCAAGCCTCACGGCGTACAGACCATTCGCGCGCTCGGTGACAGCGGTGACGCGCGCATCAAATTGGGTCAGATGTGAATCGGTGTAGTAGAGACGTTCAGTTGCGCTCATATCGAAAAATGAAGGAATTAGATGCGCTTCCCCCTTTATCCTGGCCCACAAACTAGCCGACGCGCGCATGAAGCGTCAAGCCTTCCCCCGTACGCTTTGACAGAAAGATATGAAACTCGGATAATCGCGCGTCCGCCACGACTCAGGCTCAGATTCATCACATCGCAGAAGCTTTGGAGTAACCTTTTATGATTTGCCGTCGCCGTTCTCTGCCGTTCCGGGCTGCTGGGGCGCTCTGCGCGCTTGTCAGCATTTTGTGCGCGGTGGCAGTTGCGCAGCAGGAAAAGCCGCTCGGTCGCATCGAGTATCGACTGGCGATGCCGCGTCCGGCATCACACCTTTTCGAAGTGAGTATTGAAGTCCAGATGGGAAGCGGCGCGGCCGAGCATCTTGATTTCCAGATGCCGAAGTGGTCGCCCGGTCGCTATGCAGTCTTCGATTTCGCGAAGAACGTGCAGGAGTTTCGCGCCGCATCCGGCATCTGCCCGCCCGGCGGGAGGTGCGACATGGCTGCCCGACCCGTCACCCGGCTGGATGATCAGACATGGCGAGTCTCGACACCGGGAACCGAGAGCCTGACTGTAACCTACAAAGTATTTGGCGACGACCTCTCGGGGACTTTCTCTCAACTGGACGCACGGCACGCAAACTTCAACGGCGGGTCCATCTTTATGTATATCGTCGGCCACAAACCCGACCCTGTGGGATTGACGATTAATCCGCCGGCAGGCTGGAGGATCGTCAACGGGCGCATGGGTCGGACGGATCAGCACGAGTGGCAGTTCCCAAACTACGACCTTTTGATCGATACCCCGACCGAGATTGCGCCCGACTGGACGGTGGACGATTTCAAAGTGGATGGTAAAACGTACCACGTCGTCGTGCACTCGTTCGGGGATGAGGGAGGCAAGCGAGCTGCGCTCATTCGCGACATTGAAAAGATCGTGCGTGCCGAAACGGCGATGTGGGGGGCGCCGGAGTTTGATTCATACACATTCTTAATTCATTTTGCCGCCGACGACCGCTCCGGCGACGGCATGGAGCATCTGACTTCGACACAAATCATCCAGCCCGGCGCGCTCGCCGACCCCGGCGTGTACGAGAATACGCTCGGCACGGCGGCCCACGAATTCTTTCATGTCTGGAATGTCAAGCGCCTGCGCCCCGTAGAACTGGGGCCCTGGGACTGGACGCGCCCGGCAAATACGCGCGGATTGTGGGTTGCCGAAGGTCTGACGAATTACTACGGCCATCTGATGCTGCTCCGCGCCGGGCTGATGAATGAGGAGCGCTTTTTGAGCAGGGAGAGTGGGACGATTAGCTTTGTCGAAAACTCGCCGGGCAGCCGTCTAATGAGCGCCGAAGAAGCCTCCCTCTCCGCGCCTTTCCTTGACGACGCGCCGCACGCCCAGCGCACCAACCTCTTGAATACTTCCATCAGTTATTACTCGAAAGGTGAAGTGCTCGGCCTCGTCCTCGATCTGTTGATTCGCGGGAAGACGCAGGGTCGGGCGTCGCTTGACGATGTGATGCGGCGGATGTACGAAGAGTTTTACATCCAGAGTCCGAACGCGACTTATTACCTGCGCGGGCGTGGCTACACCACTGAAGACTTCGAGAGGGTGGCGTCGGGAGTCGCGGGCACAGACCTGCACGACTTTTTCACGCGCTATGTACGCGGGTTGCAGATCCCGCCCTACGACGAAGCGCTCGCGGCAGTCGGGCTGCGGCTCGTGCGCGAACCGGCGCGCGAGCCCTATACGGCCGGCATCCTATTTGATTGGCGAAATTCCGGCGACCCAACAGTCTTAACCGTGCGCAACAATTCGGCCGCCGAGAACGCAGGGCTGGAAGAAGGCGATGCAATCGTCTCGGTTGCGAATAAGAGCGTCACACGCGAGACGTTCGAGACAGCGCTCAACCTTTTCCGGCAAGGGGATCGCGTTCCAATCACCGTACGACGTGACCGCCGCAATATTCAAACGTCGATCACGCTCGGCGGACCGGACCGCTACGACTATCGCATTGTTAAAAGAGATGACGCATCGCCGCAGGCGCTTGCCCTCCGCGCCGCATGGCTCAAGTGAACTTATGAAGTAGGAATGCGGAACTATGAATAGAAAACCAAGTCCTCATACTTTTAATTCATCATTCATCGTTGATAGTTCGTAATTTCGTTGCGGTGCAATGATTTCGATGGAGTAGGGGGCGATCTCGAATGTCATGGGGAGTTGGCCGACCAGCTCCCCATCAGCCTGCACGAGCGCATCGCCAACGGCGCGCGCGCACGGCGCGCGAATAAAATGAACGTCCGGGGTGCTTTTTGTCAGACCCCCGCGCATCGCTTGCGAGAGCAGGCGAAGGTAGCGCAGCCTACTGTATGAGCAGACAACGCATATCTCGAACTCGGGCCGGTCGAGCCGGGCGTTTGGAGTGATCGAGAGGTTGCCGCCGTAATGTGCCGCCTTGCCGATAGCGGCGAAGGTCGCCGGAAGGATGGCCCCGTTCGCTTCGACACTAAACGGTACGGGTCGCCAGCTTGCGAGATGCCCGAGTCCTGAATACCAGAACGCCGCTTCCCCCACACGTCGCTTGAGACGCGGGCGCACACGCCGCACGATTGAGGCATCAAGTCCTATTCCCGCCATCAGGAAAAAATAACGCTTCACGCCCGTCTTTTCAGCAATCGCACACCCGATATGGATGCGACGAGACTTTCCGCGCGCGATCACTTCAGCCGCAAGGTTCGGATCAAGAGGGAGGGCGAGTTCGCGGGCCAAAACATTGGCCGTCCCGCGTGGCCAGACGGCGAGCCGGACACCGGTCCCCACCAGACCCTGCAATGCTTCATTAATCGTCCCGTCGCCGCCGGAAACGATCACTTCTCGCACGCCATCTCTCGCCGCACACTCAGCCGTTAGTGCCGCATCGCCGGGGCAATCTGTATTTCTCAACTCAACGTCAACGCCGTGGGCTTTAAGAAGGTCACGAAATCGCGCGACCTCAATGGCGCGGTGCGCGCCGCCGCGCCCGGCATGCGGATTGGAGATCAAAATCGCTGTGCGCTTTTTCATCGTCAACACGCTGGGTCTATGGCAAGCCCGGTGCCGCCCCGGTTTGAGTAGGCGCGAGTCTAAATCAGTCCACATGAACTTGGCACAGACCATCCACTTCTGATAAATCGGTTGTTGCTCGACAAACCATCTTCAGAGGTCTACTGCCTGTGCCAGGAAAAACCATAATCGAAATACCTTCTGACCTGCAACAACAGATGTTAGCTGAACTTCGTCAGGCCCGCTTTGGTTATCTGCTCGCGCTCCACATCCTGCTGCTCTGTGCAGTTGGCCGCACGCCTTCTGAGATCGCCGCCTTTCTCTTCTGCTCCCGATCGAGCGTCTACCGGGCCGTGGCAGCCTATGGCCGCGGCGAGATCCCCATCGCTAACACGACCGCTGATGAAGTGGAGCACCCAGGCATCAGCAGGCACTACATTGCTTCCCTCCAACGCTCGCTGCTTTCCATACTCAAGTATGCGCCGTGCGCCTTCGGCTGGTGCCGCACCCGGTGGAGTTGCTCCGCGCTCGCGGCCGAATTGTTTGCCCGGCGTGGAGTCGCGGTCTCGCCGGAGAAGATCCGCCGCTGGTTACATAATCTGGGTGATGTCTGGAAGCGAGCGCGCCATGTGGCACAAGACTCCGACCCGGAGCGCGTCAGCAAACTGGCCCGCATCCGCCACATCATCGAGCATTTGCGCACATCTTCGCTGGTATTGTTCAGCGACGAGTTGGATATCCACCTGCTGCCCAAGATCGGTTATGAATGGATGCTGCGGGGTAGGTAGACTGAGCTTATGACACCTGGCACGAATCAGAAGCGCTACTTGGCCGGAGCGCTCAACTACCTGACGGGTAAGATCACATACGTCATCGGAGAACGCCAGAACCGCTGGCTCTTCATCGATCTGCTGAAGGCCATCGACCGCCAATTCCTGGCCGCCACGAAGATTTACCTGGTCGCGGATAACTATCGGATTCATCAAGCGAAAGCAGTTGTGGAGTGGCTTGCCAATCATCCGCGTTTCGCGATTGTCTGGTTGCCGAGCTATTGTCCACGTGCGAACCCGATGGAGAGAGCATTTGGTGATGTGCATGATAAATGCACGCGCAATCACCAACGGACGCGGATTGCTGATCTGGTGGGAGACGTTAAGTGGCATCTCAAGAGTAATGGGCCGTGGCCGTATCAACTCTCAAGCATTTATTATACGCCAGAGGTGGATGCGGCGGTCGCCGCGTTATCCGCTGAGCAGAAACTAAAGGCTGCATGAGTGTACCAACCTTGTAAGGACTGATTTAGTGAAGCAGGAAGAGATGTCGCTTCGAACTAACTTACGCATACTTCATCTGACACCTGTCTGATAATTCATGCGCAGCGCCACCGCTTGCCAGGCACAACATTACACAATTAATAGCACTGGGGGTAGACCCGCCCGTGGTATGGGAATCGCTGTAGCTTTAGTCCTGATTATTAAGAGATGCAGGCACGTATAACGCGAGACTGCGATCAGGGCGAACAGTCTGGGCCGAATGAAGGTACTTACAATGAAGTCAATGATTCTCGTCCTGCTGGTTGCGCGCAACGGCGCAGAGTCGCGCCGAAGTAGTCAGGCTACTCAAAGAGGCTGGGGCGAATTAGCAGGAAAATAAGCTTCGACTGCGCGCCATTGCCTTCATATCGTCCGGTTCAATAGCTGGTGTAAAAATCGCCTCCGCCGCAGGCTACTCGCCGCTTCTGGAATTTTGAGTTGCGCTTATTCCAGGCGGTAATTCGGCGCTTCTTTTGTGATGATCACGTCGTGGACGTGCGATTCGCGTAAGCCCGCGGCGGTAATGCGGATGAAGCGCGTCTTCTCCTGGAGTTCTTTGATCGTGCGGCAGCCCGTGTAGCCCATACCGGAGCGCAAGCCTCCGACGAGCTGCGTGACCATGTCGGCGAGAATCCCCTTGTAGGGCACCCGCCCTTCGATGCCTTCGGGAACGAGCTTAGATTCAGCCCCGTTGCTTTCCTGGCTGTAGCGGTCGCGTGAGCCTTCACGCATGGCGCCGATTGATCCCATACCGCGATAAGTTTTGAATGAGCGGCCCTGAAAGAGAATCAGCTCGCCGGGAGCTTCTTCCGTGCCCGCGAACAGCGAGCCGATCATCACCACGTCCGCGCCCGCCGCAATCGCTTTCGCCACGTCGCCGGAGAATTTCACGCCGCCGTCAGCGATCAAGGGCACTCCACGCTCCCGCGCGGCTCTCACACACGCCTGAATCGCCGTGATCTGCGGCACGCCAGCGCCGGTTACCACGCGTGTGGTGCAGATCGAGCCGGGCCCCACGCCGACTTTCACGGCGTCAACTCCGGCGTCGATCAATTCGCGCGTCGCTTCGGTCGTCGCAACGTTGCCGGCGATCAACTGCGTGTTTGTGTGGCGGCGCTTGATCTCACGCACGGCGTCAATGACACGCGACGAGTGGCCGTGGGCCGTGTCTATGACAAGGCAATCAACGCGTGCTTTAACGAGCTCGTCGGCGCGCTCGCGAAAATCGCCCGTCGCGCCGACGGCGGCGGCGACCCGCAGGCGGCCCAGGTCATCCTTCGCCGCCGACGGGTACTTAATGGCCTTCTGTATGTCTTTGACCGTAATCAAACCTTTAATGTGCTTGTCGCCGTCAACGACGAGAAGTTTTTCAATGCGATGCTTTTGCAGGACGGCCTTGGCCTGTTCAAGGGTGGTGCCGACAGGGACGGTGACGAGCGGTTGCGGCGTCATTACTTCGGAGACGGGAATGTCGAACCGCGTCTCGAAACGCAAATCGCGGTTGGTGATGATGCCGACAAGGTGGCCGCCTTCGTCCACCACGGGCACGCCGCTGATGTGATAACGCTCCATGACGCGGAGCGCCTCGCTGACGGGGCGGTCCGGCCGGATCGTCACCGGATCAACGATCATCCCTGATTCCGAGCGCTTCACTTTGTCCACTTCTTGGGCCTGCCGTTCAATACTGAGGTTCTTGTGAATGACGCCGATGCCGCCCTGCTGCGCGAGCGCGATGGCCAGCGCGGCTTCCGTCACCGTGTCCATCGCCGCCGAGCAGAGCGGAATCTGTAAGCGTATGCCGCGCGTGAATTGCGTTGAAGTGTCGGTCTCATTCGGCAGCACGTCCGAGCGCGCTGGCACTAAGAGAACGTCGTCGAATGTCAGCCCTTCCGTGATGTCAGGTTTAATCATGATGCCTCGTGTCCTATTCCTTGCGCAGATTTTGATATAAGCGGATGAGAATCACGAATATGAATTAAGAGTCCAAAATATACGCCCGTAATATAAAATAGAACTGCCCGCGGTTTGAGGCGGGCAGGTAAACGAAAAATGCAGATCGGTTCGGGACAGACAAACGCGAGGCACACATTCGTGCTGCGCATATTGAGCGCAACCGGTCTGGCTGTCCGAAATCTACTGTAAGAACTTGGCGTAATCGTCCTTCGTAATGTCCATCTCGGCGAGATTGCCTTTCATGTCGGCAGGCACTTTCGCCGTACGACCGTTAATAGTCACATCCAGTGCATTTACTTTGATCTTCGAGAGCTGAATCCGCAACCGTCGTTCGGGCTTGAATTCTTTGGTCTGATCCAGCTCCAGGCTCCCCTCAAATGCGGCTTTCACCGCGTTATCAACGTAGGCTCTCAACCAGACCTTATCAAGCGCCTTGACCTGAATGTCTAAACCGGCCGGGGCGGCCATTGGAGAACTCGCCGGCGTACTGACCGGGTTGACAGTCTGCGTGGTCGTCGGCACGGCCGGTGCGGCCGCGCCACCATTTGTGCGGCCCGCCGAACGTCGCTGATACCAATGCAGCGCGGCGTAAACGCTCAGCGACAGAATGGCAAGTATTAGGATCGACAGGAGCAGCGTAACAAAGGGTGAACGCGTCGAGCCGGGGTCAGTATAGACGCGCGGCTGATAGGGTGTGGAAACCACATCATCCGGTACTTCGCCCTTCTCACGCGCCGTCCGCGTATAGGCTTCAATGGCCTCTTTTTCATCGAAGCCGATCTGCCTGGCGTAGGCCTTAATAAAGCTTCGATTAAAGATGCCGCCGGGCAGGCGCTTGTAATCGTCCGCTTCGATGGCCTCAAGATAGCGCATCGAGATGCGCGTCTGTTCGGAGATTTCGCGTAAAGAAATGCCACGCGCCTCGCGTGCGAGCCGCAGTTGTTCTCCAAAAGACGTTGCCATCACCAAATCCGCGCCTGCCCTCCGGGATTCTGGCTTAGGAGGTGCAAATTCACGGGGCCAACACTCTGAAGAGGTACTCCGCCGCCCGGTTTACTGTTGGGCCACCGACCCCTCTTCCATCATGTATATAATGCCCGCGTGCCGTTGGCTCGCACTATAGCGTGCGCCAGTAAACGTTGTCAAACCTTCGTCGGCTCAAAAGGATGCGCGTCTCTTGATTCTTCACGCCCACGGTGCTACGTTGGTGTGTTTAGAAAGCCAAGCTACTCGCTGTTAACTTTTACAACCTGAAAATGAGGAGGAGAGCAGATGCCTCTCGAAGCACTCGGAATGGTCGAAACCAAAGGTTTTGTCGGCGCCGTTGAAGCCGCCGACGCAATGGTCAAGGCCGCCAACGTACAACTTTTAGGGAAAGAATATATCGGCGCAGGTTACGTCACGATCTTTGTGCGTGGTGATGTCGGCGCGGTCAAAGCGGCGACGGACGCCGGGGCCGCCGCCGCGCGTCGCGTCGGAGAATTGATTAGTGTGCACGTCATCCCCCGCCCGCACGTGGAGGTCGAGCGCGTGCTGCCGCGCAACGGTCGCATCGGCTATAGCCCCGACGAACGTGCGCTGCAGGGAGGCGGGCGTGGGCAACTCGGGGAAGGCGAGCAAGGACGCACACTTCCGTCCGGCGCGAGAGAGAATAATAAGGAGAGGGCGAAGTGAGTAAGTGACAAGAAGATGCTGCTTGTATCTTGTCACCTCTCACCGGTCGGGGAGGTTTCATCATGGCTGTTGATAAGGACCTCATTTCAGTGCAACAGGCGCGCGATATGGTCGAGGCGGCGCATCGCGCACAGATTGAGTTGGCGCGCTTCGATCAGACAATGATTGATCGCGTCTGCGAGGCAATGGCGAAAGCCGCGTTGCGCGAAGCGGCGCGCCTGGGGGCGTTGGCCGTCGAAGAGACCGGCTACGGAATCCCGGCAGACAAACAGGAGAAGAACCGTTTCGCGGCGGAGGACGTATGGGCCTACTTTCGGGGCTTGCGCACCGTCGGCGTCGTTTCCGAGTCGAAAGACGTGGTCGAGATTGCCAGCCCGCGTGGCGTGGTCGCCGGCATCATACCTTCAACTAATCCGACCTCGACGGCCATCTTCAAGTGCCTGATTGCGATCAAGTCACGCAACGCCATCGTCCTTTCTCCGCACCCTTCGGCCGTGCGCTGCATCAACGAAACGGTCAAAGTCATGCGCGAAGCGGCGACCAAAGAGGGCCTCCCTCCTGACGCTATCGCATGCATGGCGACGGCGACGATTGAGGGTACGGAAGCCCTGATGAAACACAAGCAGACGGCGGTGATTCTGGCGACAGGTGGTATCGGGTTAGTTCGCGCGGCCTATTCTTCTGGGAAACCGGCGTTCGGCGTCGGCCCCGGCAACGTTCCGGTGTTTGTCGAACGAACCGCGGACGTACCCAAAGCCGTACAGGACATCCTGACCGGAAAATGTTTCGACAACGGCACCATCTGCGCTTCCGAGCAGGCGGTAGTCGTAGACGCGCCTATCGAAAGTGCTGTGCGTGAGCAGTTCAAAGCGCAGGGCGGCCATTTCTTGAGCATGAGAGAGGCCGACCAGTTGGCTAGAGTCGTCGCCACGCCGCAACGCTCGTTGAATCCGGCTGTGGTTGGTAAGTCAGTCGAGGTAATCGCCGGGATGGCCGGCTTGAATGTGCCGCCGGGCACGCGCTGTTTGATAGCAGAGGCCGGTGGGGTGGGGCGCGACTTCCCTCTGTCGATGGAGAAGCTCTCGCCGATTCTCGCCTTCTACGTCGAAGACGGGATCGAGCGCGGGGCGGCGCGCTGCTTTGAGATCTTGAGTTACGGCGGCATGGGCCACACCGCGGGGGTGCACACCCGTTCGCGCGAGGCGGCGAAAGCTTATGGGGTTGAGATGCCCGCCTCACGTGTAACAGTGAATACTCCGACGACGCACGGCGCCATTGGGTTTTCGACAGCCCTTCCACCTTCAATGACCCTCGGTTGCGGCTCGTGGGGCGGCAACGTCACTTCGGACAACGTCTCGCCGCTTCATCTGATGGACATCAAGCGTGTCGCTTTTGAGACCCACCCGGTCAAGAGCGCGCGCCCGGCTCTCGCCGCGCAAAAAACTGAAGCCGTGCCGCAACGCGCGCCCGCCGTTGCTGGCGGGACAGATGGTAGCAGTGAATTTCCATTCCGCAAGGTAGGTCGTGAAGAGATCGCTGCCATCGTTGATCGTTTTCTTGCCGGGCGCCGTCCGGAACAGCCCGCGGTGGGGCGTGCAGAACTGCATGCGACAACTTCGCCGGCACCGGCCCAGCCCATGATCGATGTGGAGGCGGACAGTATGTATGCCCCGCCCGAAGCAGCGCCGCATCCGGAGGCCGCCCCGACAGCGGTGGAATCACCGGGCGGTGGCAACGGGAATTCACCCGCTTTTAATAGGCCGCCGTCATCAACCCCCGCGGCCCCACAAGGCGCGTTAGCGCCGGCCAACGGCGCTTCACAGGCGACGAATGGCAGCAATCGCAGTGCCGTGGACTTTGTGTGCGAAGACGATGTGCGCCGGGCTATCCAGAAGGGCGAGAAGATTTACACGAACGCGCGCACGATCATTACGCCTGCGGCGCGCGACATGGGCGAGGCGGCGGAAGTGTTCGCGAAGAGCTAGAAGTAGTCAGTATTCAGTAAAAGCTACCTACTGTGAATCGCTGACGGGTATGCATATTATTTCTACCGGTTACTAATCGCTGACTACCGATTACTATTTTATGTTTCTTGGCAAAGTCGTTGGCACGGTCTGGTCGACTAAAAAGACGCCCGATCTTGAGGGCGTCCGTTTTTTAATCGTCCACCCGTATGATCTGGACAAAGAGCCGACGAAAAACATCGTCGTCGTGGCGGACCGTCTGGGGGCGGGGGTCGGGGAGGTGGTGATGTGCGCCTACGGCAAAGCGGCTCGCACGGCGATCGGTAATCAAGAGATGGCGATTGAAGCCGCTGTGGTCGGCATCGTTGACCGCATGGATTTGCAGGACACGGAATCCGAAGAGGCCCGTGAAGCGGCGCGCGAGTTGAGGGCGAGCGGTAACGGGAGACCTGAAAAGTAGTCGGTGACGAGTAGCCGGGCAAAGCTGAACGACCGATTACTGACTGCTGATTATTGATCGCGAAAAATGGCTGACGAAGAGTTGATCTACCGGATCACGCAGGCCGTTTACGGCCGCCTCGGCACCGGGGCCGATGAGCAGACCGTGGAGCAATTAGTCACAGACGTTTACCGCGCGATTGAACCTGTGTTGGCGACAAACGGCCAGGGTGTTAGGAGAGCGGGAAGCGAGGGCAGAGCCGCGAGCGCCGTTGGCCCTGAGGCGAGCGTTGAAGACTCTACAAATCGTTTGGTCGTCTCGGTGTTTGGTGTTGACCGCCCCGGGATCGTCGCCGCCGTCGCGCAGGTTCTGGCCGAAGCTGAGTGCAGCATTATTGATATCAATCAAACGGTCGTGCAAGGCAAGTTCGCGATGGTGCTGATCGCCAACATCTCGCGCTCGCGCGAGTCTGCCACCGAGCTAAAAGAGCGCTTCCGGAGGGAAGGTGACCGGCTCGGTGTGCGCATCTACGCGCAACGAGAAGACCTGTTCAACGCGATGCACAGAATATAGGGGTTTACGATTTTTAGGCCGGCGATTTTCGTTCCGATATTTTAGATAACAAAATCGCTGACCGGCAATCGCCGGTCAAAAATTCTCATATGCCTGAACCAGAGATTTTACGTCGGTGCCCACAATGCGGGGCGGCTTTTCGCCCGCCCGCGGCTTTTTGCGCTAATTGCGGGAGTCCACTCCAGAGTGCTGCGCCGAATAAGCCGGTCAAAATTCCTGAGAACGAGCTCAAGAGATTGGATGGCGAGTTGAACGCCCGCACCACGACGCCGGCAGCGAAGACAAGCGAACCCGCTTCCGGAGCCACATCCGCCAGTAATCCGCGTTTGACCCCAGCGAACCGTTCACGCGGGGAAGTCGCCGCCGATCATCGGGTCGCCGGAGATGGGGCGCGTGCGAAGCAGCAGGGCGTGGCGGCAGCAGCACGCAACGCTATCGAAGAGAATGTAGCACCCCGGGTCGAAAAATTACGCCAGGCTTCAAGCGCCATTCTGGATGAAGCGACATATGACCCGAGCGTGCGTTTTGTACTCGTCGCTATTCTGCTCTTTCTTGTTTTCGTCGCCTTGCTCTTTTTTAGTAAACTCCTCGGGTAGAAAAATCGGTCCCGGGCCGCGGGTTTTAAGCTTAAAACCCGCGGCCCGAAACTTAATTATGGAATATTCACAAGCCGAAATCCTGCAGACCGTGCGGATGACGGAGATGGAGCATCTGGATATACGCACGGTCACCCTCGGTCTGTCCCTGCGCGATTGCGCCGACGACTCGATGGAGAGGATGGCGGAGCGGGTGCGCGAGAAAATTCAACGTGTGGCGGCGCGCCTCGTCGAGACCGTTAACGAGATTGGCGACGAAGTCGGTATCCGCATTGCCAATAAAAGAGTTTCCATCACACCCGTTTCGCTGATCGCTGAAGGCGCGCGAAGTGGAGATGGCGACTTCTCCTTGCTCGCGCGTGCCATTGACGAAGCGGCGCGGGCCGTCGGCGTAGATTTTGTCGGTGGCTATTCGGCATTAGTCCATAAAGGCCTGACGCGCGCCGGGAGCGATTTTCTCGATTCAATTCCCGAAGCCCTTTCGACGACCGAGCGTTTATGTTCATCAGTCAATGTCGCGACGACGCGCGCCGGAATTAACATGGACGCAGTAAGGCGTGTCGGCATCCTGATTAAAGAAGCGGCCGAGCGCACACGCGAGCAGAGCGGTCTGGCTTGCGCTAAGTTTGTCTGTTTCGCCAACGCCGTCGAAGATAATCCGTTCATGGCGGGCGCGTTTCACGGCGTCGGCGAGCCGGAAGCGGTCATCAATGTCGGAGTGTCCGGCCCCGGCGTGGTCAATCATGCGGTACGCAACGCGCCGCGCGACCTCCCGCTCCACGAGCTTGCGGGGGTCATTAAAAAACTCTCTTTCAAATTAGCGCGCGCCGGCGAGCTTGTCGGGCGCGAGGCGGCGCGTCGTCTCAGCCTGCCATTCGGTATCATCGATCTCAGCCTGGCGCCGACGCCTGTGGTCGGCGATTCCGTCGCGGCAATTATCGAGGCGATGGGCTTTGAACGCGCCGGCGCACACGGCACGACGGCCGCGCTCGCCCTTCTGACTGACGCCGTCAAGAAGGGCGGCGTGATGGCGAGCAGTTCGGTCGGCGGCATGAGCGGCGCGTTCATTCCCGTCTCGGAAGATGCGGGCATGATCGAAGCAGCGCGTGCGGGCGCCTTAACGCTGGAGAAACTCGAAGCCTGGACCAGCGTGTGTTCGGTGGGCATCGACATGGTCGCCGTGCCCGGCGCGACTCCTGCCGAGACGATTGCGGCAATTATCGCCGACGAGATGGCCGTCGGCGTCATGAACCACAAGACCACCGCGGTACGCATCATCCCCGTGCCCGGGCGAGATGTTGGCGAGATGGTCGAGTTCGGCGGGCTGCTCGGCAGCGCCCCCGTCATGCCCGTCAGCGCTTTCTCCTGCGCGGATTTCATCCGGCGCGGCGGACACATTCCCGCTCCGATTCATTCGCTCCGTAATTAATAGAGTGATAAATGGCCTGCTTGATGAGCAGGGGAGAGAGATGTTCTTGAAACTTAACCGGCAGGCCCTTAATCTAAAAGGCTCGGTATGGAAGCACTCGGCATGGTTGAATGCATGGGACTGATCGCGATGATCGAGGCGGCTGACGCGATGGTTAAAGCGGCGAACGTGCATCTCGTGGGTTATGAAAAAATTGACGCGGGGCTTGTGACCGCGATTGCCCGCGGCGATGTCGCGGCGGTTCGTGCGGCGGTTGACGCCGGCGCGGCCGCGGCCGCGCTGTGGGCCGGGTCGTTGCCACGCACGTCATTCCACGCCCGCACGCGGATGTTGACGAGGCGCTGCCGGTGCTTCGGACAGGCGAGACGACGCGGAAAAAGATCAGCGGCTCGGTCCGGGCCGGTAAGTAACAACGTCAGGTAGGAAGCGCCGGCCCGGGCATATGGTCAATCAACATTCGATAAAACAGAAACCCCGGCCCGCGGTAGAATTATGCGGCCGGAGTTTCATTGTTTCGTTAAATTGATCGATACTTTACGGAGATCGGTGCAAGTTCGTTGCCGGCTGCGCAGGCGTCGCGTTGCGTGTGATGGGTGCCTTGGGTGTCGCTCCATTATCACGCTGCGCGGTATACCCGGGGCGCGTGATGGCGATGCGCTTGTCGTGCCCGCGCTCATCGGCGACGGTGACCCGTACGGCCCGATAAGAACCGTCATGCGCTTTGTTGGTCGGGTAGTAGCTAACTATATACTGTGTGCGGAGGTCGCGCGTGATCTGGTTAGCGATCTCCGGTAGTTCCGAGAGCGAGTTCGGAAAGAAGGCGCGCCCGCCCGTCTCGTTGGCAAGGCGGTTTATCAAGCTGACCGCCCTGTCCCGCGGGCTTTTCTTGATCAGGCCGCCCTCCTTTTCCAGCTCATTGACGAAGCCGATGACGTAAATCTGCACGTCCTCCTCGCGCAGGAGTCTGAAGAGCTGATCCTGCTTGTAATAACTGGCCCGGTCTTCGCCGTCCGTCACGACAATCAATGCGCGCCGCCGGCGATCGTTGTCGTCGCCCTTCTTGTATTGCCCGACGCGTTCGGCCGATAGGTAGACGGCGTCGATAACTGCTGTTTGTCCGCCTTCCGTATACAGGGAGTCGAGGCCATCAAGAAGCAGGTCTTTACTCGACGTGAAATCCTGCACCGTCTCGATCTTGTCGCTGCTGATAAACCGTACGAGAAAAGTCTCATCACCGGGCTTATTGCTGTTGACGATGGTTTTTCCGGCCTCGATCACCGTCGGCAACTGCGAGCGGAGCGAGCCAGAGGTGTCTACCGCGAGGCCATAGCTGACCGGCACCTCATGTTTACTGATCGAGAAGATCTGTTGCGGCACGCCGTTTTCGTAGACACGAAACTCTTCCGGGCGCACGTCATTAACGGGTCGATTGTTGCGATCAATAACACGCACGTGCAGGTCCACGAGACTGGTATCTACCTTAATGACCTCCTTTTCATCAATTTCCTGACCTGCCTGATCCGGCGTCGGCGTCGGGGTAGCGCGGGGACTCGGCGCCGGCGTGGGTTTAGCAAGGGTAGGTGCGCCTTTGCCCTGACCAGATTCGGCGCGGCGCGGGCGCCCACCCTGAGGCTGTTGTGGTTGCTGCGCGTGCCCGGCGTGCGAGACAACGAGAAGCGCGAGGGCTAGCGCACACGTGGCAAGAAACGCGGCCCGCAGGCGTGCGCGGGCCATTTTATTCCGGCAATGTTTCATAATCCGACCTTCCCGCTGAATCAGGTCTAGTGCTACTAAACTCCTGGTTGACGAATAATTATCCTATGCATCACACGCGGAAGCGCCCTACATACCCAACCAATAGTAAAGGGGGAATGGCAGGGCGCTTCCGCCCGGGTTAGCGAGCCGCTTGATCCGGCTCCGCCGCGCGGCTGGGGCAAGTAGCTCCGCCAAAGGAGTTCTTCGGCGCACGCGCACACATTGACAAAGATGCCTGTAAACCCGCACTAGTTGCCGCCCCGCAACCGCAGTCGAAAAGCCGCAACGCGGTTTCTAAGTCGTGTCGGAGCTTTCTTTACCGAGCACGGCTGGCGCATCATATCACTCGGGGCGGCGCAATTTGGACCTTAATGACGCTTGCCGCTGTTCGCAAATTATACGGGTTCGTACCCCATCGACTACCGGTCGCGCAACTTAATCTTTTGATGGTCTCAAACCCTGTTGCAATGGCATCAAAAAATAAACCATGACGTCGAAGCCCGATCCGAGGAACAAGCGCGAGCCGGGCGCAATATGTGGTAAGCAGTTTTGACCAAGTTGCGGGGAGACCACCCGCCAGCTATTACGGTCATCAATTGGCAGTGGCTGGCTACATTGTAGGATAACCGCCGCATAACGCGCAAGAAGAGCCAGGAATGGCGATGTACCTGGAACTTTCAGCACCGGTCGGCGTGGATAGTAGGGTGGGGATATTGATGGTGTCTAAGTCACAGCGGCGCATGGTATATTACTGTTTTATTTAGTCATTAGATATAATGATCTAATGGCTGAATGGCTATGGCCGAGTTTATCTGTCGATTAGGAACGCCGGCGGGCGAAGTGGTGACGCGCACCGTCGAGGCAGCGGGGGTGCGCGAGGCACGGGCGCGCCTTGAGCGCGACGGCTTCCGCGTCTTCGCCGTGACTCCCCCCAAGACACACGGCGTGGCAGCTCTGACACGGGCGGGCCGCGGCGGGCCGCACGGCCGCGTTAAAGCCAATGACTTTCTTTTATTCAACCAGCAGTTGGCGGCGCTAATCCGCGCCGGCATCCCGATCCTGCAGGCGATCACGATGCTGCGCAAGCGGGCTACGTCGTCACGCCTGCGCACGGTGCTCGCCGAGGTGGAGGAGAAAATTCGTGGTGGCGCGGCGCTCTCGGCGGCTTTCGCCGAACAAGGGGCGGTCTTTCCGCGAATCTATACGGCCTCGATCCTGGCGGGCGAACGGAGCGGCGCGCTCGACGAAGTATTAAGCCGCTACGTCGCTTACATGCGGCGCAACGTTGGCCTGCGCCGCAAAATACGTGGGGCGCTCGCCTACCCGACATTTCTCCTGCTCGCCTCTTTCGGCATGGTCGCCTTTCTGACCATCTATGTCGTGCCGCGCATGTCCGAGCTGTTCGCGGGCTTTGGCGGGGACCTGCCGACGCTGACAAAACTGGTGGTGGGACTTTCGGGTTGGCTCTCTTCAAATATTTTCTGGTTCGCCCCGCTCGTGATCGGCGGGGCGGTGGCCCTCTTCTTCTGGACACGCACGCCGTCAGGCAGGCTCACGGTGGACCGTACGCTGCTGAATGTTCCGCTGGCCGGACAACTCCTGGTGCAATTATCCGTGGCGCAGGCGTCGCGTTCGCTCGCGACGCTGCTGGCCGGGGGCATCCCGCTCGTCGAATCTTGGGAGATTGCTGCCGAGTCAATCACGAACCGCGAACTACGTAGGCGGAGCTCGGCTATCCTGCCGATGATCCGTGAGGGCCGTTCGTTTACGGAAAGCCTGGAAACGGCCGGCTGGCTTCCACCGCTCGCGATTGATATGATCGGGATTGGCGAGCGTTCGGGATCCCTGCGCGAGATGCTCGACGAAGTTTCGACGTTTTATAACGCCGAGTCGGAAGTGCGGCTCGAGCAGTTGACGACAACGCTCGAGCCTGCGATTCTAGTAGTGATGGGCGGGGTCGTCATCGCGATTCTCCTCGCTATTTACCTCCCGATCATTCAATCTATCTCGAACGGCCCGGGCGGGATGCCGGGGAGCTGACCTCGAGAAGCCTTCTCAAATTATCTCAGGCGACTCGGTCGCGGTAGGAGAGAAGTTCGGCGCGTTTTATGAAGGAAGCACTGGAAGAGCAGACAACAAGTCCTTACGTGACGGATGGGACGGCGCGCCCCGGCGAGGTCCCGGAAGGTAACGAGCCGCCCGAGGTGCGCGAGGCGCGCCTCCTGGCCCGCCGCTACCGCCTGCCGTACGTGGATCTGCTCCCGCCGGTCGGCGACTCCCCGATCGATTACGCCCTGCTCAATGAACTGCCGGTGGACCTGATGGTGCGTCACCAGTTCGTGCCGTTGCGCCGTGAGGGCAGGCGGCTGCACGTGGCGATGGCCGACCCGACCGACCTCGAGCGGCTCGACGAACTGGCAAGCACTCTTCACGCGCGCATCGTGCCGCACGTCGCGACGGCGGGCGCGATTGACGTCGTGCTACGCAAGGGCGATGCGACGCAGCGCGTGTTGCAGGAGGCGGCCTCCGGCTTCCGCATCTCGCTCGTTAAGGAGACCGAACAGGGCGAGGAAGTTCTCGACCTTGACCGCCTGGCGACCGATTCCGAGATGTCGCCGATCATCAAGCTCGTGGACACGATCGTCTTTAATGCTATGGAATCGCGCGCCTCCGACATCCACATCGAGACGCGCGACACGGAGGTGCAGGTCAAATATCGCATCGACGGCGCACTCTACGCTAAAGTTGATCCGATTGACCTTGCGTACCACCAGACTTTGATTTCGCGCATCAAAGTCATGTCAGAACTTGACATCGCCGAGCGCCGTGTCCCCCAGGACGGGCGCTTCCGCGTGCGCTACAAAGGGCGGACGGTTGATTTCCGCGTCTCGATCATGCCGACCGTCCACGGCGAAGACGCGGTCATTCGTATCCTTGACAAAGAGCAGATCAATGAGGCGTTCAAGGAATTGCGTTTGGACGTCGTCGGATTTGCCGAAGATGATTTGCGGAAGTTCCGCCGCTACATCGCCGAGCCTTACGGCATGGTGCTGGTCACCGGCCCGACCGGGTCGGGCAAGACGACGACGCTTTATGCCGCGCTCAACGAGATCAGGAACGAAGAAGACAAGATCATCACGATCGAAGACCCGGTCGAGTACCAGTTACACGGCATCACGCAGATTCCTGTGAACGAGAAAAAAGGGCTGACGTTTGCGCGCGGCTTGCGCTCGATCCTCCGCCATGATCCTGATAAAATCATGGTCGGCGAGATACGCGATACCGAGACGGCGCAAATCGCCATCCAATCTGCGCTCACCGGCCACCTCGTTTTCACGACCGTTCACGCCAACAACGTGATTGACGTGATCGGGCGTTTCCTCAACATGGGCGTTGAGCCTTATAACTTCGTCTCGAGCTTAAACTGCGTGCTCGCGCAACGCTTGATACGCATGCTTTGCGAGGTGTGCAAGCGTGCTTACCGCCCCTCGGATGAAGAGTTGATTGAGTCCGGCCTCCGACCCGACGAGCAGCAGGGGCGTGTCTTTTATATGAATGTTGGTTGCGATGCCTGCAACCATACGGGTTATCGCGGGCGCACGGCGATCCATGAACTGCTCGATCTGACTGACAACATACGTGAGATGATCGTCGAGCGGAGGCCGGGCTCGGAAGTGCGGCGCGCGGCCGTCGCCGAAGGGTTGATGAGCTTGCGCGAATCGGCACTCAACAAAGTCTTTGCAGGCGTCTCGACGCTGTACGAAATCAACCGCGTGACATTTGTCGAGGAAGTAAACATCGGCAAGTAAAGCGGCGGTCAGTGGTAAGTAATCGTTACCGGCTCTCGGCTTCCGGCTGGCTGCTAACAACTAAATTGACGATCAATTGTTTTTCGGAACTGCGCCCTGCAAAGGGCGTGTAAGCCGAAGGAAGGCTCTTCTTAGCGCCCCCGGGAAATGTGGTTTGTGGCTGCGCGGATTGCCAGCCGTCCGTTACTAAACCCCTCAATCAAAAGAGAATTGAGATGAAAAGACTATTACCCATGCGCTCCATAGCGTCGCTGCTCGTGATTATCTGTCTACTAGCCACGCCGGTGGCCGCGCTCGGCAAGAAGGGGGACAAGCACTTCAAGCTCGGCCTCCAGTACGAGGCGGCCCAGCAGTGGGAAAGGGCCGCGCAGGAGTTCACGCTGGCCGTCGCCGCCGATCCTTCCAATCTGGAGTATCAACTCCACTACCGGCGCTGTGTCTTCAATGCTTCGCAGATGTTTATGCAGCAGGGGCGCGCGCTGGCCGAGAAGCGTGATTATGTCGGGGCTTATAACGCTTTCCGGCAGGCTTACGCCTACGATCCGGTTAATCAACTCGCCCTCTCCGAGATGGAGCGCATGCTGCGCCTGCAAAACTTAAAGGACGGCCCAAATGGCGACCGGCCGCCGGCGATGGATAACGGCCCCGGCGTGAGTGTCACCCCGTCATCGTACCAACAGCGGGGCGGTGAAACGGATGGCACAGCCTCGGCGCCGCCAGCCGCCCGCGCCGGCCAACCGGAGGCGAGTTTAGCGCCTTATCCCACGCAGCAGCTTCGCATCGTGAGCTATAACAGCGTTGACCTGAAAACTGTTATCCGCAGCCTCGCCGAGCAACTCGGCCTCAACGTCATCTTCGACCGGCAGTCTTTCAGCCAGCCGCGCACCATTGACATTAATCTGCATGACGTGACGACGGCGCAGGCACTTGATTGGATTTTTCTACAAGAGGGGTTGTTCTTTCAAAAACTGAGCCGCCGCACTATCCTCGTCGCCGATCAGACCAGGCGCCCGCAGTACCAGCAGCTCGTCATCCGGACGTTCTATCTTTCAAATATTGCCCCGGAGGATGCGACTAATCTCATCACGCGCGTAATACCGCCGTCTGCGGGGCGGCCGCAGACCATCGTGATCCCTGATAAAGCAACCAACAGCGTCACCGTGCGCGACACGGCGGAGAATGTGGGGCTCATCGGGGAGCTCATTAAGAGCATCGACAAGGATCGCGCGGAAGTCGTAATGGATGTCAACATCTACGAAGTATCGCGCACGGACCTCTTGCAGTTAGGTAATCAGATCGGCACGGACTCGACGCTCACCAACATCGGCTTCTCATCGGGAGGAATTGTTAACCGTGCCGGGCTCGGGCGTTTCCTCGCCAACCCGACCGCGGTCGGAGTGGGTCTCGCCTTGCCGGTCGGCCAGATTGCGGCTTTGCAAAAAAAGAACCGGACGCGGCTAGTTGCTTCGACACAGGTTCACGCCTTTAACGGCGAAGAATCATCGGCGCGCATCGGACAGCGCGTGCCGGTGCAAACGGCGCAGACCTACCCCTTCGGCTTCCAAAGCGGCCAATCGACGACCACAACCCCCGGCGGGTCATTCTCATTCCCCGGCGGTGGCTTCCCGGTCATCAACTATGAACCGACAGGTCTGACGTTTAAGTTCACGCCGCAGGTCTTCCCGAACCTGGACGTGCAGGTCAAAATGAGTATCGAATCGAAGGACGTGTTCGGTGGGTTAACTACCACACCGACTTTCACCGAGCGCACCATCACCGGCACGGCGCGCATCCAGAACAATCGCACAATGATGCTGGCGAGCCTCGCGCAGGATAGGCTGTCCAACGGCCGTACCGGGTTACCGCTAGTCGGCCTTGTCCCGCTTCTCGGTCGCCTGTTTACCGCGCCGACTCGTGATAATGATCAACTAGACCTTGTCATCGCCGTCACACCGCGCGTCTTGCGTGCTCCGGCCATCACACCGCGTGACGAGGAGCCGCGGCAGAGCGGCACTCTGCAAATGCCGACGTCAGGATCGCTTGAAGCGATGCTTCAGGAGACGTATCGCGAAGAGCAGCTTGCGGCGGCGCGTCGCGTCCCAAATAATGTCTCCGTGCAACTGCCGGATGCGGAGATGCCGGCTTACGTGCCTGCGCCGAAAGCCTTGATGACGAGCGGCGCGAATAACATGGGAGAGACGGCGAGCGGGACTACGGCAAATGCCGCACAAACCATTCCGGTAAACATCCAGGCGACGAAGGGCGACACTCCGCCGCCGGTGATGCCAGCCTCCGCCGCCTCGACCAGCGCTACGGCCAATAAAACATCATCCGCAGGTTCAGAAAGTTCGGGCGCTCTGGCCTTAATGCTGAAAAATATGATGTCAGGTGATGAGCCGCCGGCTTACGCGCCGGCGACGAAACTTTTGTCGCTACCGGCCGGAGCGTCTGCTCAGGCGGGCAACGAGGCGGCCCACGCTTCGATGAGAACGGCGGAGAAATCGGTCGCGCTGCCTGCCCCTATAGACGTGGGAGCGGCGCTGAAAACTTTCATCGCACAGCCGACCGGAGCGGTAGCGGAGAAGGGTGGTGAGGCGACGGGTGTGAAGCCAGCCCCTCAGCTGGGCGTTAGCGTTCCGGTCGCCGAAGCTTCCACCGGGGGGGCCGCTTCGACATCAACCGCTGCGGCGGAACTGCGTTTCGTGCCGGAACAGCAGAAGATGCGCGTCGGCGAAAAGCAGCGGCTGGCGCTTGTGCTTGGGACGGGTGTGCCGCTCAACCTGACGGCTGTGATGCTCCGGTTCGACCCACGTGTCATGGCCGTGCGGGGCGTCTCGCCGGGTAACATGTTCGCAGGCGCGCAGGGCGCATCGCCGGTCATCACACTGTCGGCCGGCCCGGAAGGGTTGTTGATCTCTGTTTCGCCGATGGCTGGCGTATCACAACCGGCAGGTACAGGCGTTCTCGTCATTGTAGAGATCGAAGCAGTTGGAGTTGGCGAGAGCACAATCGGCTTCGGCAGTAGTAGCACGCGTGTGGTCGCTTCCGACGGTCGCAACGCGCAACTGCAACTCGCCCAGGGTCGTGTGGTGGTAAAGAAATAAGATGCCGGGAAACAGTGGATGCGGTAATGCGGCGGCGCGGCGGCGCGGCGATCAAAAATGTGACACATTTCCGCCTTCATGCGCCCCTGTGCCGGCGCGCCACGGCTTGACAAAATCTCAAGGGTTCACGCTCATCGAGCTTGTGATGACGGTGGCGGTGATGGTGATACTGACGCTAGGGGTCATCCCGCTCGTCCAAGTCTCCGTCAAACGCCAGCGCGAGCAGCGGCTGCGCGAGGCGCTGCGCGAGGTACGCGCGGCGATAGATCAATTCCATCGTGAAGCGGTGATAGCGCAGTGTGCTGGCCTGTCGGGCTCGACCGCGGTTCCAACGAATGGACCTGTAGTTTCACCGCCGGGGGGGCCGGCAGGAGGCCCGAACACGGCGGCCGCAGTCCTTGACCCGCGCGTTAAGGTGATGATCGCCGACTGCAAGATCTTCGGCGTGGATAATCCAGATCGTTACCCGCCTGACCTGGAGACTCTGGTCAAGGGCGTTGACGTTATACCGTATGGAAGCGCAGGACTCGGCAGGCGTGGTGACCTCAGCGTGACCGCGCTGGAAGCCACCAAGTCAGAGGCAACCAAGCCGAAGACAAAAGTTTACCTGCGCTCGCTGCCGGTCGACCCGATGACGGGCAAAGCCGATTGGGTTGTGTGCTCGTCCTATGATACGCCGGATAATTGTAAGGGCGAGGAAAACGTTTTTAATGTCCGCTCGAAATCTAAGGACACGGCGCTCAACGGGGAGAAATACAGTGACTGGTGAGAGGAAGAGCGACGCGGCGATAAGAGACACAATCCGCTTCGCCGCGTCTCGGCGTCCCCGCGTCCCCGCGCCGCTTCATTCAGGCTTCACGCTGCTCGAATTGATGATCGTGATTTCGATCATCATTATTCTCGCCGCGGTCGCCCTGCCGCAGTACCAGAAGGCGGTGCTGCATGCCCGTGAGGCGGTCTTGAAAGATGATCTCTTCAAGATGCGTACCCTGATCGATCAATACGCGGCCGATAAGCAGAAGCTGCCGCAATCGCTTGACGATCTGGTCAGCGAAAAATACATGCGCGAAATCCCCGAGGACCCGATCACACAGGAAAAGAATTGGAGCGTTGAGATGGGCGACGATCCGAACTCGGGGGAAGGCGGCCAAGGCGTGGTTAACGTTCATAGCTCATCGACCGAGACCTCATCTGAAGGTACGGCGTACAACACCTGGTAGCCCTTGTTCACCGAAGCACTTCTGATGCCATCAAGCTTATTAAGTCGAATTCTTGCCCCGCGTTTTCCGGCGGCGGCGGTCGGAATCAGTAGCGGCAGCGCAACAGCAGTCCACCTTGAGCGGGGCCGCGGCGCGTTTACATTGCGGCGCGCGGCCACCATTGCGCTACCGGACTCGCTCGTGCGCCCGGCTTTTGATGAGCGCAACATCATGGATCAGAATGAACTGGCCGACGCGCTGGCAGAGCTCGTCACGAGCGCCGGCCTCGCGCGACAGCGCAAATGGTCTATCGCGCTGCCGGAAGCCGCCACACGCACCATCGTGATAGGTCTGGAGGCGGCAATCGCCTCGCGCCGGGAACTGGAAGATGTCTTGCGCTGGAAGATGGAGCGCGGCTTTGGCCTGCCGCCTGACGAATTACGTGTTGCGCGTGAGCGATTGACACCGGACGCGCGGGGTAACGCCCGCTATATTGCGACGGCGGTGCGCACGTCCGTGCTTGACGAATATGAAAGTGTGTTCATGGCACTCGGCTGGCGCGCAGGGTTGATTCTCCCGTGTCACATGGGCGAGGAGCGGTGGCTGACGAGAGACCGCGCACACGGTGACGCGCTGCTCGTCAGCTCGCACGCGGAAGGATTCACCGCCGTGTTGCTTCGCAACCAGCAGCCGCTCATCGTGCGCTCCGTAATGTGTGAGCAAGAATACCGCGCCGACGAACTCTACCGCCTCCTACTCTTTTACCGTGACCGTCTTGCATCAACCACCGCCACAGAAGCTCCGGGCATCGACCGGCTGTTAGTTGTCGGAGACGACTTTAGCGGAGATAGCGTGAGTGATATTGTGGCCGAAACATTGGGGCTCAAATTGCCTGCCCTCCGGGCGGAGGACGTCGGCCTCGCGCTGCCGACAGGCGACCTTAGCTTTGACATCATTGTGGCGCCCGCCGGGCTTGCCACGCTTGCGTGGTCATAAAGAAGTCCAAAGTCAAAAAGTCCAAGGTCCAAAGTCTGGGCGGCTAGGTTGATCGCCTTTGACCCCAAGACCACGGACTTTTACGTTGACTTTAGACTTTTTGACCTTAGGCTTCTTTAGACTTGGCTTGAAACTTTTGCCCTTTCCGAAGCGTAAAACCTGAGCATTATGAGCAGGACCGCATCCCCTTTTACCCTAAAAGACCTTGGTGCGGTAGCGGATTGCGACCTCGTGTCGCGCGCCGTGGCCGGGCGCGAAGATAGTTTCGAAGAGCTCGTGCGCCGCTATCAACGTCCTATTGCGGTATACGTCTATCGTATGGTCGAAGACTACGAGGCCGCCCTTGACCTGACTCAGGAGGTTTTCATCAAGGTTTACGGCTCGCTGGCCCGTTACCGCCCGGAATTCAAGTTCTCAACCTGGATTTACAAGATCGCGCACAACTCGGCCGTCGACCATTTGCGGCGGCACACGACACGCGAGCAACCGCTCGCGAGCGGAACAGAGGGGGAACCGCGCGAATTGCCCCTCGCGAGCGGACGGCTCACCCCCGAACAGGAGAGTGAAAGGGCGGAGCGGCGTGCGGAAATAGAAGCGGTTGTGCGCCGCCTGCCGGGGGTTTACAGGGAGCTGATTGTGCTTCGCCATTCGCATGACCTCAGTTACGACGAGATTGCGGAGGTGACGGGTTTACCCCTTGGCACAGTCAAGAATCGTCTTTTTCGGGCCCGCGAAGTGATGCGGCAGCAGCTCATGCGAAAAGGGATAACGAGCATCTAAACGGACGGTCGGAGTGAAGAGGGCGTGACTCCAGAGGACTACATTTGCAAGAGCGAAGATGTCGCCGCTTATCTCGACGGCGAACTTGATCCGGCGGCGCTCTCTCTCTTTGAGCAGCATCTAAAGGGGTGCTCATGTTGCGCGGCCGGGTTGCGGGACCAGCGGCGCCTGCTCTGTACGCTCGATTTTGCGCTCAATGATGATCCCGGCCTATCCCTGCCACAAAATTTCGCACAGATTGTGGCGGCGCAGGCCGAAAGTGATATGCGCGGTGTGCGCAAACGATCCGAACACGGGCGAGCATTTCGGCTGTGCGTGGCGTTGGCTGTTCTCTCTTTCGCGTTGCTGGGTGGCAAGGCTATCAGTGAATCGGTGCTCCTGCCTGTCGGCGTGATGGCGAAACGGGTTGCCAGCGTCCTCGGCGTCATCGCGCACACAGTCTATGATGCCGGCGTAGGGCTGACTGTGATCCTACGTGCCATTAGCAGGCGTTTTATCTTCGAGTCGCATCCTCTGAGTGCCCTCGTCCTTCTTTTCCTCGCCGCCGCCCTGGCCTTGCTTCCGCGCCTGATTGCCGGTTACCACCGGGCGCGGATTATGGAATAAAAGGTATGCTGGAGCTTGCGCGACTGTAAAGGATTGTGAACGAACTTTCGCTTCCGAGACCCCTTGATATATCCGCCGTGCGCGTCACCTGGAAAATGGTGGCGCCGTTTTTCGCGCTCATCATTGCTGCGATCGCCGCTCACGCGCAGGGCACGGAAAGCGCCAGCCCGGATGACAGAGCGCCCGTCGAAGTTACCGGCGTGTCGTGCAGCGACGCGTTCGGTCTGGGCCGCTCAATCATCATCCGCGGCAGAGTCAAGCAGGGCGCCATGGCTTTTGGCGGCGATGTCATCGTCGAAGGCTATGTCGAGGGGGATGTCGCGGCCATCGGCGGCTCCGTCATTCAGCGCGAAGGCTCCTACATTGGCGGCGATGTGCTGGTGATCGGCGGTGCGTATCATCACGGAAAGACCGCGCCGGGCCGCAACCCCGCCACCGCGACCCTGATGTACGCAGGCTACGAGCAGGAATTGCGCAATATGATGCGCAACCCCACAGGCTTACTCTCGCCGCAGTGGTCGCCTGCGTATCTCGGCACGCGGCTATTAGCCGTTCTGTTATGGTTTGTCATATCACTGGCGTTGACGGCCGCGATGCCCGGCACGGTGAGCCGCGGGGTGGCCCGCCTGAGATTGGCCAGTTCGCGCGTGGCCATCATCGGATTTTTAGGTTCGGTTGTGATCGCCGTCGGCGTGCCGGTGTGCTTGCGGGTGCTACCGACGCCGATCAGCGTGCTGGTCGGCATGACGGCAGTGCTCTTGCTGATTGTGGCGGCTCTACTCGGGCGCGTGGTAATTTACGCGGCGACGGGGCGCTGGCTGCAGCAACGATTTTTGCCGGAGGGGAAGCGCTCGGAATCTGTCGCGTTGCTACTGGGCGCGGGGTTCTGGACGATGGTCTTATCTTTGCCCTATATCTGGCCGCTGGTTGTCGCCGGCCTTCTGGTGACAAGCCTTGGGCTGGCGCTGACGGCCCGCTACCGCATCGGCTGGAAGCGCGCCTAATTAAAGCGATCATTTTCTTGCGAAAGGTCGAAAAATTCTTTCCTACAAGACACTGATTGTAACCGCAGGGCCGCGCCGCGCGTCTATTTAATGGCCGCTTTTTATTTTTCTCCCCTACCGTACAGATCCGCATCGCAGGTCTTTCACACCGCGGCGGCAAAGCGTCTTTGACTGATCAGGATATAAACATTTAGCATAGAAAGCAGAGGGTAAATAAACATCCTGTTCCACACGAGTAAGGAAAGAGTAGCAAATGAAGAAGCTTTTACTGATATTTACATCGGCGCTATTTGCGTTCGGTGTTGTTGCTGCGGCTGAGGGACAAACGGCGAAACCTTCGGGCGACACGAGTACCGGGCTGACCCCCAACTATGCCCTCGGTGACGTGACGGCCGTTGACGCCTCGAATAAGCAGATCCGGGTGAAAACGAAGGTTGGCGAGGTCACCGTTCTGCTCAATGATAGCACGAAATACCTGCGTGCCGTGCCGGGCGAAACAACTTTGAAAAATGCCACGCCGATCACCCTGGCGGATATTGGTATCGGCGACCGCGTGATGGCGCGTGGAAAAGTGGCGGAAGATCAGAAGTCCGTTCCCGCGCGCCAGGTGATAGTGATGAGCAAAGCCGCAATCGCGCGGAAGCAGGAGCATGATCGCGAAGAATGGCAGAGGCGAGGTATTGCCGGCACCGTTACGGCGCTCAACCCGGAAGCAAAAGAGATTACGGTACTCGTCCGCTCCAGGGAAGGTGCTCAGCCGGTGATCATCGGGGCGGGGGGCAATGTTGTCTTCCGTCGCTACGCGCCTGACTCGGTAAAGTTTAATGATGCCAAAGCGAGTTCGTTCAGCGAGTTGGTAGTGGGCGATCAACTTCGCGCCCTAGGTGAGCGGAGCGCCGACGGGACGCGCTTCGCACCCGAAGAAATCGTGTCAGGCTCGTTCCGCACGATTGCCGGAACGGTCACCGCGGTCGATACGGCGACCGGCGAGGTGAAGGTCAACGATCTACAGAGCAAGCGCCCGCTGACCATCGTAACCAATCAAGATTCGATGCTGCGTCGCTTCCCGGCCGAATTCGGGGCGGGGATGAGGGGGCCGGACGGCGCCGGCTCGCCCTCGCCGGAGGGTGGGCGCCGGCGGACGGCGGGGGCCGGTGCGGAAGGGCCACGTCCGCGCGTGGGCGGCGGTGGCGGCTTTGATATAGAACGGTTCATCGAACGGATGCCCGAGCTTACGGTCGCCGGGTTAAAGCCCGGAGACATGATCATTGTTTCAAGCACGTCGGGGGCCGATCCGTCGCGCCTGACGGCGATCAAACTCGTCGCCGGTGTTGAGCCGTTAATGAGGATGTGGCAGGCCCGACAAGGGCAGGGGCGGCCTTCGGCTGCGCCCGGCATCAGCACGGGTTTGCCGGGGGGCCTGCCGGAGCTCGGCATCGGGTTACCCTAGTTGTGACCTCAGTTGTGATCTTAGAGTTAAGGCGTCGGTCGAACAAATTACTCGAATCAAAGAGGCGGGGCTAACTTCCGCGGAAGTTAGCCCCGCCTCTTTCTGACACGGCGGATGAAAAGCGGGGCCGGCGACAAAATCTAACGCGTAGCTAAACGCTTGTTATCTCTTGCTCTTTTTTCTTTGCCACCTCATCAATTTTGCCGATATAAGTATTCGTCAGCTTTTGCACTTCGTCAAGACCGTCGCGCTCCCTGTCTTCCGAGATCGCTTTGTCTTTGAGCATCTTCTTTAATTTCTCGTTAGCGTCACGACGTATGTTACGGATCGCGGTGCGATGTTCTTCGGCGATTTCGTGCACCTGCTTGGCGAGCTGCTTGCGGCGCTCTTCCGTCAACGGCGGGATCGGGATACGCACGAGCTTGCCGTCGTTTGACGGGTTGAGGCCGAGGTCGGAAGCGCGTATGGCTTTCTCAATGGCGCCGAGTTGCGTCTGGTCCCAGGGCTGCACGGTGAGCAACTGCGGCTCGGGGACGTGCACGGAGGCAATTTGGTTGAGCGGCGTCGGCGTGCCGTAATATTCGACCATCACTGTATCAAGCAAACTCACCGCGGCGCGACCCGTGCGCACGGTCGCGAGCTTTCGCCGCACGTCTTCGATGACGGCTTCCATCCGCGGACGTGCTTCTTTAATGACATCTTTCTCGCTCATAAAATCACTCCGGAGGTATTGATCTTACGGTTTCTTCACACAGACGCGGGTCCCCACGTCGGCTTCGCCCATCACGACCCGCATGATGTTGCCGGGCTTGCGCATGTTGAAGACGACGATAGGCAGATTGTTGTCCATACACAAAGAGATCGCCGAAGCGTCCATCACTTTCAACTGCTGTTCGAGGACCTCCTGGTACGTAATGCAGTCATAGAGGGTCGCCGTCACGTCCTGCATCGGGTCGGCGGTGTAGATGCCGTCAACTTTCGTTGCCTTCAAGATGACCTCCGCCTTAATTTCCAGGGCGCGCAGCGCGGCCGCCGAATCGGTGGTGAAATAAGGGTTGCCGGTGCCCGCGGCGAAGATCACGACGCGCCCCTTTTCGAGGTGACGGATGGCCCGCCGCCGGATGAACGGCTCCGCGAGTTGCGGGATATCAACGGCCGAGAGGACGCGCGTGTAGACGTCCAGTTTTTCCAACGCGTCCTGCAGTACGACGCCGTTCATTACCGTCGCCAGCATCCCGATGTAGTCGGCGGATGAACGATCCATATTACCCGCGCTCTTCGAGACGCCGCGAAAAATGTTGCCGCCCCCGACGACGACTGCGACCTGGATGCCGAGCTCGTGGACCGCTTTGATCTCCTCGGCGACGGTGCGCGCGACGTTGACGTCGATGCCGTAGTTTTGCGTGCCCATCAGGGCCTCGCCGGAAATCTTTAACAGAATTCGACGAAAAGCCGGTTGAGCTTCGCCGGAAATTGCCTCTGCTGCTTTCATCGAACTCTCCGGCGGGCGGCTATTTACCACCCGCGAGCGCGGTCACTTCACTGCTGAAATCGTCGGCACGTTTTTCCAGCCCCTCACCCATTTTGTAACGCGTGAAGCGGCGGATCGTGATGTTCTCTTTGATCGTCG
>CAYLJO010000006.1:0-60086 GCA_964383905.1 uncultured Blastocatellaceae bacterium | reverse complement strand
CGTAGCGGGCGAAGAAGATCACTCTCCGCGCCTTCTCCGTGTAGCGTTCGAACATAATCGGTCGTTACGAATAGCTGTCGTGTATAATTGCTGCGCCGCACGGACACTTCATCCGCACAACGCCGTCCCGTCTCATTATATATATGTCGGATGCCAGACGCCAGACGGCAAATGAATAAAGATTGAACTGCCGTTGATTACCGGCTATTAAAATCGTGCCCGGCCGGAAATGATCGGTTTTCCCCTTCTGCTATCCTTTGCCCCCCGCGCCCTCCAGTTTACCATCTTTTAGACGCAGCAGGCGGTCACAGATACGGGCCAGCCGCTCGTTGTGCGTCGCGATCACAACCGCGGCCCCCTGTTCGCGGCTGTAACGGGCGAGCATCGAGCCTACCTCGTCACCCGTGGCCGAGTCCAGATTGCCCGTCGGCTCATCCGCCAGTACGAGGCGCGGGCCTTTAATAAGTGCGCGTGCGACGGCGACCCTCTGCCGCTCGCCGCCGGAGAGTTGGCCCACCGGGTGCGACGTGCGCGCGCTTAAACCGGCGCGTTCCAGAGCTGCCGACGCGCGCCGCAGGCCCTCATGCTGTGGGACGCGGCCGATGAGCAGCGGTAGCGCGACATTTTCTGCCGCCGTCAGGTCCGGAATAAGATGATGAAACTGGAAGACAAACCCGATCATTTCATTACGCACGCGGGCCAACTCCACGCCGGTCGCCCGTCCGACGTCAAACTCACCCAGCCTGATCGAGCCCTCGTCCGCTGCTTCGAGACCCCCGAGTAGATGAAGAAGGGTTGATTTGCCCGCCCCGGAGGCGCCCACCACCGCTACGACCTCACCCGCCCCGATGGAAAATGAGAGGCCGCGCAGCACCTCAATTGTCGCGCCCGCGGGCGTGCGAAAGGCTTTGCGCAGGTTGTGGGCGACGAGCGTGTGAGCCATCTTCAATCTGCGACGGCCGATTGGCGATTTTAGATCGGCGATGTGTCTCAAAATTACAGGTCTAAAATCGCCAATTCTAACTGTCGCGCAGGGCTTCGGCAGGACGTACGCGCGCCGCCGCACGCGCCGGGTAGATGGTCGCCAGTAGACTCAGGGTGAAAGCAACGAGCGCGGAGAGGGCGATATCACGCGCGTTCGTGTGAAACGGCACGTTGCTGACAGAGTAGACGTCCGCGGGCAAACTCACCAGCCGGTAGCGGTCGCCGAAAAAGCATGCGATCAGGCCGAGCGCAATCCCGCCAAGCGCGCCGGCAATCCCGACGAACGCCCCTTCAATCACAAAGATGTACATAATGCTTCGCGCGCGGGCCCCCATCGCGCTCAAGATAGAGATGTCGGAGCGACGCTCGACGACGACCAGCACGAGCATAGTCGTGATATTGAGCGAGGCGATCAGAATAATGAGCATGATTATCAAGAGGCCCATCCGCCGCTCAAGCGCGAGCGCCGCGAAGAGTTGGCGGTTGGCCTGTTCCCAGTCAACGGTCGTGTAATCGCCGCCCAGGGCCGCCCGTATCTCGGTCGCAACGCGCGGCGCATCATAAATATCTGTGACTTCGATGCTTAGGACTGAGGCGGCCGGCTGTGACCGGCCCGCAAAACTCGCGGCGGTCGTGAGCGAGACGTAAGCCCACGTCGCGTCGTACTCGTAAAGGCCGGAGCGGAAAATACCCGCCACACGAACGCGCCGGTAGCGCGGCGCCAGGCCGAGGGGGGTCAGCGTCGGCTCACCCGAAATAAGCTGCCCTACGTCGCCGGTGCGCAATCCCGTACGCGCCGCCAACTCCGCGCCGAGAATCAGATTCGGCAGGGCCGCCTCGCTCGGCACTCGATCAAATGATGTGACGGCTGGCCCGAGGTTGCCCGCGCCCTTCGGATCAGGTGTCGTCGCCCGGCCATCGCGCCCGCTCGCTTCATTGGAAGATGCGTCGTTGAGCAGAGGCTCGATGGAGCCTTCAATAAGTGTGCGGCTGAGATCGCCGACCGAGCGAGCGGACCGGCCGTCAACGCCGCGCAGCACCGCAAAAGCCGAACCGTTCGTTCCACTAAGGAGTGCCCCGTCGTAGGTCGTCGCCGAAGCATCGCGGACGCCGGCCGTTTGGCGCACACGTGCGATGAGAGCCTGCCAGTCGGCCATCGGTTGACCATCTTTGCGCAGCAGCGAGATGTGCGACGTGCCGCGCAAAATCTTGTCGCGCATCTCATCCTGAAAACCGTTGGCGAGGGAGAGCGCGACGATCAGCGCGGCCACCCCAAAAGCTATCCCGGTAACTGCCGCCAGTGTCGTCACGCGCGCGGCGGCGCGCCTGCGGCGCGCATAAAAGTAGCGGAGCGCGAGAAAAAATTCGTACGGCATCGTTAGAGCGCCGGGGTGTCGTTGCCGAGCAGCGCGCGCTGGATGAGCTTGATCGGCGGAAATCCCTGCTTCATAAACTCGTCGTGGAAATCCCGCAGCCTGAATTGATCCCCGCGCAGCCTCCGGTAGTCTTCCCGCAGCTTGAGAATCTCCAGCTTGCCGAGCGTGTAGACGAGGCAGGTCGGGTCGGAGGTGCCGCGTTTGGCTTCGCGTTCGGCGTTAACGCGCGATTGGTAGCCTTCGTGGACGAAAAAATCGACGGCCTCATCATAGGTCATCCGGCCGGTGTGCATCTTAATGCCGACGATGTAGCGGGCGTTGCGCAGCAGCGCGTCCTGCAGTTGGCCGAGGCGCAGCTTGAGGTCGCCGCCGCCGTAGCCTTCGTCGAGCATCATCTGTTCCGTGTAGTGGGCCCAGCCCTCGGCGTTGGAGCCGCAGCCGAGAAGCTTGCGCACCTTCGACGGCGCGTGCTGCACCCAGAGGAACTGCACGTAGTGGCCCGGGTAGGCTTCGTGAATCGCGGTCGAGATGATCGTCCCGTAGTTGAAGCCCGCCATGTGTTCTTCCACCTGCTCCTTTGGCCAGTTCGCTTCGGGCAGCGTGACGTTGAAGAAGGCCTCCTTCGCCTTCTTCTCGAACGGGCCGGGGGTGTCCATTGAAGCAAAGGTCAGCGCGCGCATAAACGGCGGAGTCTCTTCGACAACGGGCGGGACGGGCGAAGGGATCGTGATGATCTGATGATCGAGGATGAACCGGCGGAGGCCGCCGAGCACATCGCGGAAGCTCACGAGCAGTTTGTCCGGCGCGGGATGGTCGTGTGCCATCGCCTCGAGAATCTGCTGGGGGGTGCGTTTCGGGTCGAGCCGGGCGGCCGTCTCCTTGAACCACTTTTGGTTGGCGCGTAGATTCTCGTAGCCGATCTCCAGCAGACGGTCGAGCGGGATATCGACCATCTCTTCGTAAAGCAGTTTATTGCGGTAATTCTCCGCGCCGATCTGAAAGTCGCCGTGCGAGCGCGGCAACAGCTCGTCCTTCAGGAACTTTTGGTAGCTGCCGAGCGCGGCGATCACCGTCTGATTGCTGCTTTTAAACTCCGCCCGCAGCTTTTCGTCTCGCACCTCCTTAAATGCCGCGGGCACGTCCGTTTGAAAAAAACTGATGATGCCGGGGATCTGTTCGAGCGCGACTTCCGTGTAAATACGCGGTGGGTTCTGCAAATTGGCGCGGGCGTCATCGAAAACTTTCGGCATCGCCCGCGACCGGGCGATGACGGACTTTAACCTCTCGGGGGCCGGGGCGAAGTTACGGCTCATAATCACAAATATGCTTTGCGTGATGCCGCTGCTGTAGCGGTCCGGGTTCTTCTCCCACGAGCGTACGTGTTCGAGCTCGAGCAGCGCCGCCTTAATGCTGCTGATGGCAAGCTCACGGTCGGCGGCCGCCTCCGCGTTAAGGTCCTTCGGATCAATCCTCTCGAACCTCGCCGCAAAATCCCGCAGGCCGGCGACCTGCGCCTCGACCTCTGTTTTCGAGTAGTCCTCAAGACGGTTGTCGTATTGATGAAACCCGGCGGCCGTCGCCGCCGACGGGTTGTGTTTGAAGAATTCGTCAAAATACTGGTCAACCAGTTGGTTGAAAGCCGTGCCGGCGCCCGCCCTCACCCCCTCGGGTGCGTTATTGATCTCACGTTGATCTGCCATGACGAATGATGCTCCGGCGATTATACAGAGTATGATGACGAAAGCTCTTTTCATGAAAGGCCCCAATCCTTATGCTTAAGATGGCAAGTCTAAAGTCCAAGGTCCAAAGTCAATTTAATTTGGACCTTGGACTTTACATCACATGCCGCTCCTGACGGAACTCGGGTTCTGATTCTTCCCGGGACTATAAAAATCTCGCCCCTCCGGGGCTATCAGACAGGCTAAAATTATCCCCCTTGCAGCATAGCCTTTACTTTACTTCAAAGCTCTGGCGGGTCAAGCGATTGCTTTCCACCTTCTCAACCGAGGGCCGTGCATCTTTTAACTTCGTCGGGGCGGCTTTCCGGCAGTAGGTCTTGTAGATGCGGCGCGTCATGCGCCGACCTGTCGTCGGGCGGGCGAATCTCGTAGATGGTTTCGGAGATGCGCCGGAAGTTAAAGCGCGATTCGATATGGAAGAGCTCGTATATCTCCTGGCGCTGCCAGCCACAGGGAGTCCACCAGCGCGGGTCGATGTCGAGAAAGACGCGGCGCCCCTCTTTTAAGTAGGTCTCGATCACCGAACCGAGTCGCGCGCCGGGCCAGCCGCCGCCCGTGCCGATCACGTCCCAGAGCCCCGCGCCGACGCCACGCCAGTAGGTCACGGCGACCGTCTGCCCGCCGGAGATCATCACCGCATCGCGCGGCACGAGTGCGAGCCGCGCACGGTAATCTTTCGCCAGCGCGCGAGCCTCTTGGTAATGACGGTCCAGCGGCCTCATGTAGTAGCCGAACGCCAGCGCGATTAAAGCGACGCCCGCCACGGTGCTGACGAAGGCCGGCCGCACGCTCCCCCACTTCGCCGTCTGCGAGCGCATAAAGTAGTCAGCCACGAGCGGAGCGAGTGCCGGAAGACCCGTCAGAAAATAACGCCAGTTGATCGTCACGCTGTAGTGGGAAAAGAGCAGCAGTGTGGCCCAGAGCCCGACGCCGGCCAGCGCCAGCTTCGGCGACCACCCGTACGCGCGCCATTCTTTGTAGGCCGCGACGGGCAGCGCGATGAAGATCAGCGGCGACATGAAGAAAAAAAAGAGAATAAATGGGAGCGCATTACGAATCGCTATCGGGTGCCGCGCCGACTCTTCGCGCATTGACTCGCGCCAGCCGTACCATGACGCGCGATAGACCGGGTCGGTCGCAAACCAGTAGGCAAAGCCGCCGAACGCGAAGACTAGAAAGACCAGGAGGGTCAGCGCGATGAGGCCGATCTCGCGCCGCCCGGGCTTCCATCCGCAGACGAACGGCGCGAGCACGAGCCACGGGGCGTAAAACGCCGTCGTCTCGCGCACATTCACGCCTGCCCCGAGCAAAGCCGCCCCCGCCAGCATTATCCATAGGCGGCGGCGGCGAACCCCGCGCAGGTGGACGGTCAGCGCGAGGGCCAGCAGCAGGAGCGCCGGCACATCCGTCATCGCCTGTCCGCTATAAAGAATGAAAATAGGAGAGAGCGCAATCAGCAGCACCGCGGCTGTCGCCGCCTGAACCGAGTGTGTCACGTCGCGCGCGAGCACCCAGCACGCGATAATGGTGAGTGGACTTTGGGCGACCACCGCGTACTTGAAGAGGAGGTATGCTTTCTCGGGCGGGAGGTTAAAGAGGGCGTGGGCGAGGCGGTACAGCGCGTGGTTTGTGAAGATGAAAAGCATCCGGCCGAGGACCATCGAAGAGGGGCGACCGTGCAGGGCGAGCACCGTGTAATCAAGCCCGTCCCAGTCGCCGATGAAGGGGTCGACAAAAGCGATCGCCAGCGTGAGGGCCAGCGCCGCGGGCGCAAGCCACCAGCGCCACGCGCTGATGAAGCTTTCGGCCTCGGCCTTAGTTTCGGGTGGGGTCGTCGTCTTCGGACGTGAACGATTCAATCAGTTCTTTTTCAAGCGAATCTTCGGGACGTTTGACCATCGTCAGGCGATTGCCGCGCTCATTATACTTGACCTCATCCATGATGTTGTACATCAGCAGCACGCCCCGGCCCGAAGTCTTGAAAAGATTGGCCGGGTCGCGCGGGTCCGGGATCTCCTGCACGTTAAAGCCCTCGCCTTCATCTTCGATGGTGAAGCGGGCCTCTTTGGCGGAAAGTTCGGCGGTGATGCGCACGAGCTTGGTCGGGTCGTTATGGTTTCCGTGCTTGACGGCGTTGACGAAAGCCTCGTCGAGGGCGATGAAGAGGTTTGATCGTTCGGGCTTAATGATGCCGAGCCTGGCGACGCGCTCGATCAGGTACTGCAGGACACCGTTCATCAGCGCCAGGTCGCTCGGGAGCTCAAAATCTATCTTCTCGCGCAGGTAGGGCAGGATTTTCAGATCGTCAACAAAGCGCAGCTTATAGGCGAGCGTCTTATCGACAATGCTGCGCAGCTCTTCCTTGTTATAGGGCTGCCGCAGGAAATTCGCCGCGCCCATCTTGAAAGCCTTGACGACGCCGGGCTGCTGCGATTGGTCTGAAGAAACGACTACGGGCACCAGGAGACGTTTTCTTTTAAGCTCGCTGAGGAGTTGAATGCCGGAATCCACGTCATCCGTCAGGTCGCTGATAATCAGGTCGAAGTCATCAAGGTCTTCGCGCGCCAGCGCTTCGGCGCGCTCGCCCGTCGCGACTACGTCGTGTCCGAGATCGCGCAAGACCTGCTCAAGCGTTGCGCGAAGCTCATCGTTATTATCGACGATGAGAATGCGTCGTTTCTCCATCGAACTTCTTTTCCGTTCGACCTTGATAAACTGAGGAAGGGAAGACCAGCGCCCGACGGGGCTTTCCTATAGCGCTATACGAACAGGGCGCGCGCCACGTTCCAAATAATATCTAAGTACGGCAAAATAAGGTAAAAAGGCCAAAAATGTAAAGTGAAAAGGTTAATTCTGCGTCCCCGCGCCGCTTTCCTTTTGCCTTTTACCCTGTGCCTTCTTATATTGATCCTCATGCAGGCTTCGGCGGAAGGGGAGCAACGGCCGCAAAGCGCACGGGCGTCCGAGGGGCGAACAGATAGCCTGGAGCGGGCCTACACGTTCGCTGACCTCAGTCCCTATCCGTTTAAGAAGCGCTTGATGATCCGCGCCGCCGACCTGGCCTTCTACCTTCTCATTAACATTCTCGGCCGCACCGCACGCTTCGAGGTTGAAGGTTGGGAGAATCATGACGCGGCGACACGCAACGGCGGCCTTCCCATCTATGCCTTCTGGCATAACCGCATCTTTCTCACCACCTATTGGTGGCGGGGCCGCGGCATTGTCGTCATGACCTCGCAGAGTTTTGACGGTGAGTATATCGCCCGGTTCATCCAGCGTTTTGGTTACGGCGCAGTGCGTGGCTCTTCAACACGCGGAGGCGTCGGGGCCGTCGTCGAGATGGCGCGCCTGATGCGTGCCGGATGCACCACCGCGTTTACGATTGACGGGCCGCAGGGCCCGCCCGGTGTCGCCAAAATGGGCGCGGTGCTGTTGGCGAAGAAAACCGGTCACCCGGTCATGCCCGTCACGATGGCGCTCGCGCGCCACTGGCGGGTTCCGAGCTGGGACTCCTTCCAGATACCAAAACCTTTCACGCGCGCCAGAGTCTATATCGCCCCGCCCATTTGGGTGCCGGCCGCTGCCGACGAGGCCGCGCTGCAAACCAAACGTGACGAGCTGCAGCATGCGCTCGACCGGATCAACGAGCGCGGCGAAGAATGGCGTACCGGCCACCCGTAGCATCGGGGTTGCGGCGTGTAGTAGGATCATTTCGGCTCGCAAACCCAAGATCTCAGATTGAGGTGAATAATGATTAATCAAGAGCGCATCAAGAATCTGCTCCTCGAACTGGTCCAGATCGACAGCCATTCACGCCAGGAACGCGACATCGCCGAGCGCATCAAAAAATATTGTGAAGAGATGGGCGCGGAAGTAGAGATCGATGACGCGGGCGAGAAGGTCGGCGGAAACTCCGGCAACGTCATCGCGCGGTTCAAGGGCACGATCCCGAATGCCGAGCCGATCATGATGAGCGCGCACATGGATACGGTCGTGCCCGGCGAAGGCGTCAAGCCTATCGTCGAAGGCGACATCATCCGCACCGACGGGACGACGGTGCTCGGCGGCGACGACAAGTCGGGTTGCGCCGTCATTCTCGAGACCATCCGCTGCCTCAACGAGCAGAAGATCCCGCACACGGACATCGAAGCCGTCTTCTCGATCTGCGAGGAGGTCGGCCTGCTCGGCGCCAAAAATCTGGACGTATCCAGGATCCGGGCGCGCTACGGCATCGTGTTCGATTCGGATGACCCGGGCTTCCTCTTCACGAAGGGGCCTTCGGCCAATCACCTTGAGTTTCGAGTCCACGGCCTGGAAGCGCACGCCGGCGTCGCGCCCGAAGAAGGCATCTCCGCGATCAGTATTGCCGCCGAAGCCATCGCCGCCATGAGGCTGGGCCGGATCGACGAGGAGACGACCGCCAACATCGGCGTCATCGAAGGCGGCAAAGCGACCAACATTATTACCAACCTCGTCGTGCTCAAAGGCGAGGCGCGCTCGCTCAACGAAGGGAAGCTCAAGGCGCAGTGCGATCACATGGTCAAGTGCTTCGAGGAGGCGGCCGCAAAATACGAGGTGACGGTGGCGGGCAAGACGACCAAGGCGAGGGTGGAATCGGTGGTCGAGCCCGAGTACTCGGCGATGGACGTGCCCGACAGCTCGCGCGTCGTCCAGCTCGTCATCCGGGCCGCCGCGCGTCTCGGCAAGCAGGTCAATACGCTGGCTTCCGGCGGCGGGTGCGACGCTAATATCTTCAACCGCAAAGGGATCGAATGCGCCAACCTCGGCACGGGGATGCGCGCCATCCACACCGTCAGCGAGTGGCTCGACGTCAAAGACATGTACGCCTCGGCGGAAATGACGCTGGAGATCCTCAAGCTCAACGGCGAGATGGCGCAGAATAAGGGACGAAATAGAAGATAAGTGCGCTCGTCTTTTGTCTCTCTGACCAATATTGATGGCTAATAGCGTAAAGAGTTATCGCAGTGGATACGTTGCGCTGATCGGGCGGCCGAATGCGGGTAAGTCTACGCTCCTGAATCGCCTCGTCGGCGAAAAGATCGCGGCGGTATCCAATAAGCCACAGACGACGCGCTACAAGATTCAGGGCGTTATTACGCGACCCGAAGGGCAGATCGTGCTGGTGGACACGCCCGGCGTACACAGGCCCGGCCACCTGCTCAATCGCCGCATGATGGCCGCCGTACACGATGCGCTCGAAGGCGTAGACCTCGTGCTGCTGATCCGCGACGCTTCCGTCTCCACCGGCAACGGCGATCGCTTCGTGCTCGACCTCGTCAAACAGTCCGGCAAGCCCGCGCTGCTCCTGCTGAATAAAACGGATAAGCTGGCGGAAAAGTCGAAGCTGCTGCCGTTGATCGAGTGGTACGCCGGTCAATACGATTGGCGTGAAGTCATTCCGCTCTCCGCGCTCAAGGGCGACATGGTCGACGTCCTCCTCAAGGAGGTCATCAAGCACCTGCCGGAAGGCGAGGCCATTTTCGCGGAAGACGAGTTGACTGATCAAACGCTGCGCTCGCTTGTTGCCGAGATCGTGCGCGAAAAGATTTTGCAGACCACCGGCGAGGAGATCCCTTACGTCACGGCGGTCGTGACAGAAAAGTTTGATGAAGAGCGCGAAGATTTCACGCGCATTCACTGCGCCGTCTTTGTCGAGCGCCCGGGCCAGAAGAGAATCATCATCGGCAAGGGCGGCGAACAGCTTAAGGAGATCGGCACGCGCGCGCGCCGCGACATAGAGCGCCTGCTCGGCCATCGCTGCCATCTCGAGCTCTTCGTCAAGGTCGAAGCGGGCTGGCGCGACAGGACCGGCCTGCTTAACGACCTCGGGGTCAAGGGTAGAGGAGCGTGAGCGAGGAAGACGGGCACAAAGCCGCGCGCGCGTGGTACGCCCTTGACGTCACCGTGGAGCGGGCGGCGCGCGAGGCCGCCGAGTACGCTTTGATGGAAGCGGGCGCGCTCGGCACCGAAACTTTAGACGAAAGCGGCGCAGCGGCGCGGGTCGTTGCCTACTTCGAAGAGCCGCCGGAACGCGAGCAGACGCATGCGGCACTGCTCGATGCGTTGCGCCTATACAATCTTCCGGCGTCATCAGTGCTGGACATGCGGCTCCGCGAAGTCGCGGATAAAGACTGGCTCGGGGAGTGGAAAAAGAGCTGGCAGCCGGTCGCCGTGGGCCGGCGTTTCATCATCGCCCCGCCGTGGGGCGAAGTTGAAGACGCGCCGGGGCGGCTCGTCATCCGCATCGAACCCGGCATGGCTTTCGGCACCGGTACGCACGAGACGACGCGCCTGTGCCTTGCCGCCCTCGAGAGATATTTTGAAGGGGGGAGCTTTCTTGATGTCGGGACCGGTACAGGCATTCTGGCCATCGCCGCCGCCAGGCTTTTCCCCCATGCCCGCATCGAGGCGTGCGATACGGACGCCGCCGCCATTAGCATCGCGCGCGAGAACGCATTTTTGAATGGCGTCGGGGACCGCATCAACTTTCGTGTCGGTACGATTGACGATACGTCGACGGCCTCGGCCGCGTGTGTGTGCGCAAATCTTACGGCGGACGTGATCGTGCCGCTCCTGCCCACGCTCATCGGCGCGACGTGCGAGCGGCTGATCCTCGGCGGAATTCTTGATGCGCAACTGGGTCTAATCCGATCGCGCCTGCGCGAGCTGGGCGTCAACGAGCCATGCGAAGTTGCTGCCGACGGCGAATGGGTCGCAATAGTGGTCTGACAACAGTTTCGGGTTTCGGAATGACCAAGGCCTCGGTTTGAAAATTATTAATATCGTCCTGCTCTTGAGTCCCGGAGGGACGAGATGTTTATAGCGCCCGGTGCAGAATAGATGCGAAGCTCCGTTAGGAGCGACATGTTTTACTGAAGTTGAGATCTTAGCAGCATATGACATACCGCTCCTAACGGAGCTCGGGTTCTTATTCTTTCCTGAGACTATAAACATTCCGCCCCGCTGGGGCTTTGACGAAGCGCTGCTGCCAGTTGGCTACAGCGGCAAAAAGGCATGTGATGCCGCATCTATATTCGGTTGAGCCAGACCCGTAACTTAATAATATGACGCGCCGCCGATTTTATGCCCCCCCCGGTGCGTTCGCGCCGGACGGAACGGCTGTGACGCTTGCGCAAGATGAAGCGCGACATCTTCATGATGTTTTACGCTTGAGGCGCGGCGACGAAGTGTTTGTGTTCGACGGCGAGGGAAAGGAGTATAGCTGCGTTGTCGAAGAGAATAATCGCAGCGCGGCGAAGCTCAGCCTGGACAGGGAGGTCGCGCCCGCGCGCCCCGAATCGCCGCTTCATTTAACGCTGGCGCTGGCATTGCTCAAGGGCGAAAAATTCGACCTTGTTGTCCAGAAAACGACGGAGCTGGGGATTGCGCGTATTATCCCCGTGATCACGAAACTGGCCGACGTACGCGTGCGAGACGCGCAGGAAGCATCGCGGCGCACGGACCGCTGGCAACGCATCGCGCTGGAAGCGGCCAAGCAGTCCGGACGGTCGCGCGTGCCGGAGATCAATCTGCCTCTCGCTTTCGAAGCACTCATAGACAAGTCTTCGGCACGCCCCGAAGCGTGTAATTTGATGTTTGCCGAGCGCGACGGTCAGGGACTTGCTGAAGCGGTCAAACAGTTGCCGCCACGACCGCAAAGGGTGTTGGCCCTGGTCGGATCAGAGGGGGGGTGGTCCGGTGAGGAGATGGCGCAGGCTCATGACGCAGACTGGAGCATAATTACGCTCGGCGGGCGTACGCTGCGTGCGGAGACGGCCGCCATTACCGTCACGGCATTGCTGCAGCATCAATTCGGTGATCTGGTATAGTCCGGCAGATATGGATAAGATGGCGGCGCAGGTTTCGTCTCCGAAGCTTTGACGAAGCAACCCGCGCGGGCGCACAATACGTCAGAGGGGCGGCCGTGGCGGGAAAGCCCGGAACAAGGTCGCCTAGGCAGCGTTTGATGTGGTAAGGAATTCGAGTTATTTTACTTAGGGGAGCGATCAGAAGATGGCCGTGAGCAAAGAAGATGCGATCAAGCGGGCACGCGTCGACCTCGCACGGCGGCTTGGGGTCTCTGAAAAAGAGATTAAAGAAGACGCGGTCGAGCAGGCGGACTTCCCGGACATGGCGCTGGGCGCGCCCGTCGAAGATGAGATGAGCGGCCAAATGATTACGCCCGGCTGGCGTATACGGCTGAGCGCCGGGGGCCAAGGCGGCTACGAGTATCGCGCGAACGATCATCAAGTCCGGCTTGTTAATTTTAAAGGCTCCAATTACCGTATTTGAGAAGAAGTCCAGGGTCTGGAGTCTAGAGAGTCCGGAGTCAATTTGACTCTTTAGACTCCAGACTCTGGACTCCAGACTTAAGACTTGAAGTTGAGGTGAGGCTATGAACCGACATAATCTTCTCGGACATCTCGCGCTGGCGTTGACCGTTATTCTGGTCGCCGCGTTCGCAGGTCAATTGCGCCGCTGGCACCACGAGTGGGGGAACAGCTCGCATGTTGAAAATAAGGCCACGGTCGCGCAAAAGAGCCACGAGCAAAAAGCGGAAGTGCTCGTGCGCTTTCGTGCAGGCACAACCTTTGATCGGATCAGAGAGATCGTCTTCAGTCATCACGAGCGGCTCGAAGACCAGATCGAGGCCGTCGACGGGCTTGAGGTGATCGAGGACGAAGACGGCAGGACTGCCGGTGAGGTCGCCGACGAATACCGAGCGCTGCCCGAAGTCATATACGCCGAGCCGAACTCGATCATCAATCTGGACCAGGAAGAGAACGAGAACTCTAACGGCGGCGAGGCCGAGGAGACGTCCGGCAGCGATGAAGCCTCCGACATTGATTTGAGTGATCCGATGTTCGGCGAGCAGTGGGCGCTGGAAAACACAGGCCAGCGCGGCGGGCAGCCCAAAGCCGACATCAGCGCAAAGCGGGCGTGGGAGAAGACTACGGGGGATGATGATGTGGTCGTCGCCGTCCTGGATAGTGGCGTCAATTACCTGCACCCCGACCTCCTCAATAATATGTGGGTGCGCCCCGACAGCATCGCCCCTTACCGGGATGATCAGCTCGGCACGATCGACGACCAGCACGGCTTCAATTCCGTTGACACCAACGGCGACCCGATGGACGAGAACGGCCATGGCACCCACTGCGCCGGAATCATCGGCGCGGAGGGGGACAACGATATCGGGATTGCGGGCGTCAACTGGGACGTGAAGATCATGCCGTTGAAGTTTATGACGGCGGGCGGGTTCGGCACGACCAAAGATGCGGTTGAGTGCATCAATTACGTGATCGACCGCAAAAAGGCCGGCGTAAATGTGCGCATCATCAGCGCCAGTTGGGGCTCGACGCAAAGCTCCAGGGCGCTCAAGGACGTGATCCAAAAGGCCTACGAAGCGGGCATCTTGTTCGTCGCCGCCAGCGGTAACGCCAGCTCGGACGCCGACCGCTCGCCGCATTACCCCGCGAGCTACGACGTGCCCAACATCATCAGCGTCGCCGCGACCAACCGTAACGACGAATTGGCCTCGTTCTCCAACTACGGCGCGAAGAGCGTGCACGTGGCTGCTCCCGGCGTGGAAATCCTGAGCACGTGGCTGGGCAACGATTTCAAGGAAGCTTCGGGGACGTCGATGGCGACGCCGATGGTCGCGGGCGAGGCGGCGCTGATACTTTCGGTTGAGCCAGGTCTTTCAGTTGATGACTTGCGCGAGCGCATTTTCAAGTCAGTTGATCCCTTGCCTGCGCTCAAAGGGAAAGTCCAGACGGGCGGCCGCATCAACGCGGCGAAAGCTGTCAACGCGGAATGAAACACCTGACACGAACTCTCTAAAACTTGAAAGCCTCTTCGATGATGAAAAGTTGAAGAGGCTTTCTAATTTCAAAGTGAATATAAGCTTCATCCTTATCACCAGTACAGCTTGCTGCGCTCCGGCGATGGAAGCCCGAATTACTGAGCATGTTTGGGAACTAAAAGAACTGCTAGGATAGTTCGTTATGGTCGTGCGAATAATTTTGGGATTAGTGCTGATCGGCATGGGCGCTTTCGCGCTCTATACGGTCTTAACCAAACCCCATCACGATTGGTCTAATAACCCTTTTGACCAAGCTATGGGTATTCCGAAGATCGTTACCAAAGTGCTGCGCGGCGGGGTCGGATTGCTCTTTGTCAGCCTAGGAATAATCGCGATACTGAAAACTGTAGGCCTACTTTGAATCAGCAACACAGATTTAGGACACTACCAGGCTTTGCCGCTGCTTGCGCCTGCGGGGCGAATATGTGATGATCGTTAGTTTGGAAGAAGTCTTGATTTATACTTTTGTCCTTCATGATCTTTTAAGGAGACCAACAGAGTGAAAGCGGAATTAGAGCAGTTGATCGCTTTGCAGAACGCAGACACCAGCATACGCAGACTACAGGCCGAAATAGAAGCGATACCCCAGAGGCGCGCCGAGATCGAAAAAGAGTTCGATCAGCGCGCCTTTGAATTTCGCGCGCTGGAATTAGAGCGCGACGAGGCAAGAAGCGAACGCTCACGGCTTGAGATCGAGCTGGCGGAAACGCGCGCCAAGGCCGAACGCGCCGAACGAAATTTGATGTCCTCGAAAAAACAGGAGGAGTACACGGCGGCGATCCGCGAGGCCGACGCCGCCCGCAAGCATATCTCGCAGCTCGAGACGCAGATCCTCGAAAAGATGGAAACCTTCGAAAAGGCTGAAGCCCTGCTCAAGGAGCGTGAGCCGGAGATCACCAAGCTCCGCGCCGAAATGGAAGAGCGGGTTAAAGCCTTTGAACGGCAAACGATTACCCAGGCGGAGCAGCTCAGCGCGCGCCGCGCCGAACGCGAGCGCCTTCTCGCGGCCCTGCCGAAACAGATGAGCGCGCTTTATAAACGTATCAGCGCACGCATACGCGACGGTATCGCGGTGGCGGAAGCGCGCAACGGGTCCTGCACCGCCTGCTTCATGTCCCTGCGCCCGCAAGTGATGGCAGAAGTACGGCGCGGCGACGAAGTAATCACGTGTGATAATTGCAGCCGCATCCTCTATTACGTGCAGAACGATGGGGCGCGGAAGGACGCAGCCGCCCCCGAAAAGATGAAAGCAGAAAGATGAAAAGACGCGAGAAGAGACGCGGCGACGCGCAGACGCGGCGACGCAGGGAAAAGCTCTTTTATCTCCGCGTCTCTTCTCGCGTCTCTTCTTTTATCTGTCTCATCCTCATGGCGTCGCCACCTGCTTTTGCCCGGCTTGGCGACCGGCTTGCAGACGCGAAAAAAACAGATTTCTTTACCTTCTTTAATCTTGGCGAGACGGGAAGATCGGAAGGCTTGCAAGAAGGCCGCACTGTCGTGACGTTCAAACCCAGAGCCGGCGACTTCCGTGAGCTCGTGATGGTGAATGTGACGGTCGATCCACAAGACCGCATCGTCGCGATGGGCCTGCTGCTCAACCGGTCTTTCGTGGATCACAAGACGAATGGGATCTTTGCGCGCGATATCGCCAGGAGCATGCTGCGAGCGGCCGTTACGGTCGCAGACGAGGCCGCCATCTCTGATCTGATCAATGAGATCGGGTACCCACAAGATAAAACAGGCCAGCAGGTCGTGCGAACAGAGCCCGTCCCGAAGCTTCCGGCGCAGGCCACACCCGGTTATGAAGCCTACCTCGGCCGGCGAAAGCTTTACGAGCAGAAATTGTCCGGGAGCAGTCTCTTACTCCATAACATCAAGATTAACGCCGTGGATCTACTTCTTATCTCCGTCCGTGCCGCAGAGGGGCACGGGTAGGAAGATAACGCTCAAGGCCGGGCCGGTGAGGTTTCAGGAAGAGCGTGTGCTATCATGGCACACGCTTTTCAATTCCAATTAATTTAGTAAGGCCGCATGCGGGCCGCGTCACGTCTTTGTCGTAAGCGTCGAGCCGGCCGGGGAAATATTATGCGAGTACTCGTGACGGGAGGGGCCGGTTACATCGGCAGCGTGGTCACCGAAGAGCTGCTCAAAGACGGCCACCAGGTGGTCGTTTATGACAGCCTTTATAAAGGCTACCGTGAGGCGGTCGTGCCGGGCGCGAAGCTCATCGAAGCGGATTTGATGAGCGGTGAAACCCTGCGTCCCGCTCTCGCCGACGATCACATCGAGGCGGTCATTCACATGGCGGCCGACTCGCTCGTCGGCGAGTCGGTCCAGAACCCGTCAAAGTACTACCGTAATAACGTGGTCGTCGGGCTCGCGTTGCTCGACGCGATGCGCGATACGGGCGTCCGGCGCATCGTCTTCTCCTCAACCGCCGCCACCTATGGCGAGCCGGCGAAACAGCCGATTGAAGAGAATGATCCGACAAACCCGACCAATCCTTACGGGGAATCCAAACTCGCCTTCGAGAAGGCGCTGCGCTGGTACGACGAAGCGTACGGTATTCACTACGCAAGCCTGCGTTACTTCAACGCCGCCGGAGCCACGGCCCGGTGCGGCGAGTCGCACAATCCCGAAACGCATCTTATTCCACTGGTCCTGCAAGCCGCAGCGGAGAGGCGCGAGTACGTCGAAATCTACGGAAATGATTACCCGACGCGCGACGGTACGTGCGTCCGTGATTACATACACGTGGTCGACCTCGCGCGCGCCCACATCCTCGCTTTCCGCATCCTCGACGAGCGCAGCGGTATTTACAACCTGGGCTGTGGCGGTAGGGGCTACACCGTGCGTGAGGTGATCGAGACGGCGCGCGAAGTCACCGGCCGAGACATTCCCGTGCGCGTCAGCCGGCGCAGACCGGGCGATCCCGCCGTCCTGATCGCGAGTTCGGAAAAGATTAAGGGCGAGCTTGGCTGGCGGCCCGCCATGCAGGATTTGCGCCTTATTATCGAGTCGGCCTGGAAATGGATGCAGCAGCATCCGAACGGGTACAAAGAATAAGGCAAAGGGCAAAAGGTAAAAGGCAAAAGTCAGGCGGAAACCACTTTAAATACGTTATTATTTGTGATCCTCACTTGTACCTTTTTTCTTCTTTCGAGACGTTTTCGAATAGTTATTGTTAAGAATTTCTGCGACCCTTTGCGTCAAAGGCGAAGAACTTTCCAGAGGAGGCAGTGAAAATGGCATCAATGCAGGAAGCATTACAGCAAGCAGGTATCACAGGCAGTCAAAGTGTAGACAGTAGCGCGCGACAAGAAGCTCAGCCCGGTGGTCGAGTTAACGTCGGTGAGGTCGAACGCTGGGCGTCGGCGATTGGCGGCGGCGCGCTCGCGCTTTACGGGCTGACACGCGGGTCTTTGGGCGGCGTCGTGCTGGCGCTCGCCGGCGGCGCCCTCATTTATCGCGGCGTGACCGGACACTGTAACGTCTACGAAGCGGCCGGCATCAACACCGCTGACGGCAGGAAACGGAACGTGAGCGTTCCGGCGAATCGCGGCATCAAGGTTGAAAAAGCCGTGACGATCAACAGGTCGCCCGAAGAGCTTTATCGCTTCTGGAGCAACTTCGAGAATCTGCCGCGCTTCATGAGTCATCTTGAATCCGTGAAGGACACCGGCCAGGGTCGCTCGCACTGGGTCGCCAAAGCCCCCGCGGGCACAACTGTCGAGTGGGACGCGGAAGTTTTCAACATCAAGGCCAACGAGTTGATCGCATGGCGCTCGCTCGAAGGGGCGGACGTTGACAGTGCCGGCTCGGTGCGCTTTGAGCGCGCGCCGGGGGGCCGCGGCACGGAAGTGCGTGTCTCGCTCAAATACGATCCTCCGGGCGGCGCGCTCGGCGCAGTCTTCGCGAAATTATTCGGCGAAGAGCCCGCCCAACAGATCGAAGAAGATTTACGCAACTTCAAACAGGCGATGGAGGCGGGCGAAGTGCCAACCACTAAAGGCAAGCCGTCGGGCCGCAACGCCTAGATAAAGGCAAAAGGAAAAAGTAAAAAGTCAGGCGGAAACCACTTTTAAATTAATTTCTTACCTCCCTTTTTGCCTTTTTCCTTTTGCCCTTTGCCTTATTTTAAGGGGAGATAACATGAAAGCTCTCTGCTGGTACGGCAAATACGATGTGCGTGTCGAGACCGTGCCCGATCCGACCATCCTCAACCCGCGCGACGCGATCATCAAAATTACGCGGACGGCGATCTGCGGCTCTGACCTGCACCTTTACGACGGCTATATCCCGACGATGGAAAAGGGCGACATCCTCGGTCATGAGTTCATGGGTGAAGTGGTTGAAGTCGGGAACGAGAATAAGAGGTTGAAGAAGGGCGACCGTGTGGTTGTCCCTTTCACCATCGCCTGCGGCCGCTGCTTCTTCTGTCAAAAAGAGATGTGGTCGCTGTGCGACAACTCGAACCCGAACGCCTGGATGGCGGAGAAGCTTTACGGCTTTTCGCCATCCGGGCTCTTCGGTTATTCACACATGCTCGGCGGCTACGCGGGCGGTCAGGCGGAATACGCGCGTGTGCCCTTCGCCGATATCGGGCCGGTCAGAATCCCCGAAGAGATCGAAGACGAAAAGGTCCTGTTTCTTTCGGACATCTTCCCGACGGGCTATATGGCGGCGGAGAACTGCAACATCCAGCCGGGCGACGTCATCGCCGTGTGGGGCTGCGGGCCGGTCGGACAGTTTGCGATCAAGAGCGCATACCTGCTCGGGGCCGAGCGCGTGATCGCCATTGACAGCGTGCCTGAGAGGCTGCGCATGGCCGAGGAGGAGGGCCGAGCCCAGACGCTCGACTTCTACGACGAAGACATCTTCGACAAGCTGAAAGAGATGACCGGGGGCCGCGGGCCCGATGCGTGCATTGACGCCGTCGGTCTGGAAGCCCACGGCACCAGCATCGACGCGCTCTATGATCGCGCGAAGGCCGCGATGTATCTCGCCACGGATCGCCCGCACGTGCTGCGCCAGGCGATCAACGCCTGCCGCAAGGGCGGCGCCGTCTCCATCCCCGGCGTTTATGGCGGATTCCTCGATAAGATATCTTTCGGCGCCGCCTTCGCCAAGGGGTTAACTTTTAAGATGGGCCAGACCCACGTGCACCGCTACCTGCGCCCGTTGTTAGAGCGCATTCAAAAAGGCGAAATCGACCCGTCGTTCGTCATCACGCACCGCATGCGGCTCGACGACGCGCCCGAGGGCTATAAGATTTTCAAGGATCGAGAAGACAACTGCATCAAGATCGCCCTCAAACCGTAAAACCGAAGCAGCAAGGAGGAAACAATGGCCGAACAAAAGAATCGTCACGACCAGTCGGGCAGCCAAAAGGGCGCCGCGGGGACCGCTAAAAAAGAGCAGATGAATGATCCGGGAAGAACGCCCGGCTCAGCCGAAGGCGACAGGGAGACGGTCGAAGAAGATCTCCGCGATAAGGGGGTGGAGTAGGATCTAACCGCCTTTCCCCTTGTCTACGCGCACAAGAGAAGATGACGCGACTCGAGAAACTCCAGAAGACGGGGATACGCCGGACGGGCACGCCTAAACAGGGCTTTAGATATGAGCGCGCGGACGGGGCCAGGGTCGATGCGTCTGATCTTGAAAGAATCGACGCGCTCAGGATTCCGCCGGCGTGGACTGATGTGGCCATCGATACATCGCCCCGTGCCGCGCTGCAAGCAGTCGGGAAAGACGCCGCCGGCCGCTGGCAATACCTCTATCATGAAAATCACCGGACGCGGCAGGAACAAAAGAAGTTCAACCGGCTGGTGCATTTTGTCGAGGCGCTGCCGAAAATGCGTCACGCCGTCGCCCGCGACCTGTCCAGGCCGGGGCTCGGGAAAGAAAGGGTCCTGGCCTGTATCCTCCGCATACTTTCAACATGCTTCATCCGGCCCGGGAGCGAGGTTTATGCCAAGGAGAACGGAAGTTACGGTATCGCCACCCTCCGCCCCAAACACGTCACGGTCAAGGGTGACCTCGTCCAGTTCAATTTCCGTGGCAAGGCGGGCGTCTTCCAGAGCCGCGAGCTGAGAGATAAGCGCGTCGCGCGGGTGGTGCGAGAGCTCCTCAAGCAACCTGCGAAAGAGGTGTTCAAGTATCAAAATGAGGAGGGAAAGTTTGTTGACATCAAGCGCAGGCACATCAATGAATATATCAAAGAGGTGATGGGTGAGCGCTTCAGCGCCAAGGATTTCCGCACTTTAGCCGGCACGTTGATTTGCGCCTGTGCGCTGGCCAGGGCAGCCGGTGAGGTCAATGAGAGCAAGACCGCCCGAAAGAAAAGGGTTGTCGAAGCCATCAAGGAAACGGCCGAAATGCTTGGCAACACCCCCGCGGTCTGCCGCTCCTCGTATATCTCACCGGTAGTCCTCGATAGCTTTGAGAGAGGGAAAGTGATCAACCGCTACTTTCATACACTCGAAGAGTTAGTCGATCACGAGAAAGACCTACACGACTCCGAAAAAGCTCTCCTCAAGCTTCTGAAGTCGAGCGCCACAGCACAAGGCTAATCGTATATTTCCTGGGACGGAATATCTAAGGTGAAGCGGTGGCCGCCGCCGGACCGCTTCGCTCAAATTGAGGCGCGGGAAATCTCTTTAACATTTTCCAGATAAGAGTGATGCTGCCATCATAATCCTGGCGCACAGTCCGAAATACGATCAGGATATCTCTCCCCTTGCCATTCTCCCCGTGGTATTGCACCGACCGGAGAACATACGTCGTATTGAGCGTGGCGGGAACACGACTCTGGTACGTAAAATCCCCCTCCTTGAATCCCTGGCCGGTGCGCATCTGCTCTCTGCGGATCTCGGGTTCAACCGAGGGCGGAACGTAAGAAGCGAGGAACTGTACGGCCGGATGATCGAGCGTCACCATATCCAGCGGGCCACTGCCGAGCGCGACGATCATACCGTAGTCCAGACCTGCAAACCCGGTGCTAAAATGATCCCTTTCCAATGAAATATTGGACCCATAACCATATTCGTGGATCAGCCTGGTAAAAGAGTAGTATGCGCCGCCGCCGCGTACGGCTAATATCCCGTCATACTTCTCTCTCGGAAGCAGCTGAGCTAATCCGGTACCGGGCTGATGTAGAAACTCTGCAAATGTAGATTGATCTTCCGTTGAAGGGGCGAGAAATTGTTTCTCTCTAGCCGTAATCTGATCACGCAAAGAGTAGATCTCTTTTTCGATCTGTGCGCGATCCGGCGTCTGCGCGAGAACAGATGCTGAGCAGAAGAAAAGCAACGAAAGACGGAGAGCGCCACTGAACAGAGCCAGGCGGGTCATAACAATACCTCACATTCTCGACTCCGATCCTAAGTGCCGGACACTCTATCACACGTCGCGTGGCTTCAACAGCAGTGGCCGACCATAAGGGAGGGCGTCTCTCTCTTCGCAAACTCAAAAATGCTCGCTGGACTTCTTCGCCGACCTCTTCCTTTTCCTCGACCTCCGCTCTTCCGTGCCTTTGAGTGAAGCCAGCGGCCAGAGCTTGTGCTCGACCTCGGCGAGCCCCGCTTCGACGACCGCCCGGACAACCTCTTCCGAGGATTTGTAAGCCGGCGCGGCCTCGTCGAGCGGCACACGTCCGTCTGTGTTAACGAGGATTCCGGCGGCCCGGTACTCGTCGTCGATCGCTCTTTGCGACAACTGGCGCGTCGCCTCCCCGCGCGAAAGGCGGCGACCCGCCCCGTGATTGACCGAAAAGCCGCTTTTCACGGCACCCGCCAGCGGGCGCAGGATGTAGCTGTAATCCTTGTTGCTCCCCGGTATCAGCACCGGGTGCCCCGTCCCTTCCCAGAAAGTCCCGTTGAGCGCGGGGTGGCCGGCGGGAAAGGCACGCGTCGCGCCCTTGCGATGCACCCACACTTCACCGAACTCTGGATGCCATTCGCGCTGCACCAGGTTGTGACTGATCTCGTAGATCAATTCGACGTCGGCGCCGAAAACTTCGCGGAAGGTCTCCGCGATCTGTTCGAAAATGATCAGCCGGTTGAGAATGGCGTAGTTGCCGCCCGCGGCGACAGCGTTCAGGTAGTCTCGGTAATGGCGCGAGTCCGGCGTGAAATATCCAAGGTCAATATCCGTGATCGCCTCGGGCCGCTCCTCGCGCGCCAGATCGAAATAGTTCGTCGCCAGGCCGTGACCGAACCCGCGGCTTCCGGTATGGACCTGCACGAAGAGCGTGCCGGTATTTTCGGACCGCTGCAGCTCTATGAAGTGGTTGCCCGATCCGAGACTACCTAACTGCTCTAGTCCACGCTCCGGTTTCCCTCTGGCGCCCCAGGGGATCTGCCAGTCATCGTCCACGGGGATGCGATGACGCTCGGCGCGGCTGCGGTCGAACGATGCGCCATATTTCTCGACGTAATACTCGGCCCCGCCGCGCACCAGGCTTTGAAACTCGTTCTCCGACAATTTGCCGAACCTGTGACTCTTACCACCTGCACCAAAAGAGACGCGTTCCATTACCGCTCGATTGAATCTTAGCTTCTTATCCGGCGTGGCTTCCTCAGCGATCACATCGGACCGCGAGCTCATCATCCCGCAGTTGTGAACGAAGACACCTGCATCAAGCGCGAAATTCCCATACTCTGGGACTGTCAAGCAATATACATCTGCCACTCGGTCTACTGGCTCTACAGAAACAACCTTATGATTATAGCCATGTCGCCAGTGTCGATGATTGTGGATGCCAAAACCGCCGCCAGTTATTCCTTCGCCGCATGTCTCGCAGGTATGCACGCGGTGTGCTACCTCTGAAGATTTAGCCCTACCTTTTTCACTTTGGTTATAGGCTATCAAATAAGCCTTACCGCGCTCACCGTTATGGTTAGCAATGGCATAGTCACGGGCGGCCTCCGGGTGTTGCTCCTTGAATTTCGCAAAGTTCTTTACGCCTCTCTCTACAAAATAAGTGTATCCTTCCGGCGTTTTCGCCTTGGCAGTTAAAGCCGCTTTTCTTTTGGCTTCAAACTCCGGTGACTGAAAGTGGGCATTCCGCTCAACTATGGAATGGTGATAGCTCATGTGATCCCTATCGCCCATGAATTTAAGATTCTCAGGACGATTATCGGTGGGCGTAAAATTTTTGTGATGGATAATAGTCTTTTGACCTTCAAAGGTAGGGATTGCACCGAGCAGCCCACCACGAGCCATAATCCAATGAACTCTTTGATTCGTGCCAGTCGCAGGATGCCTGACTAGCGTGTAACCATCTTTATCGATACGTATGTCGAAAGGCATTAAAGAGGTTCCGGGAGCCAAATCATGCGCCTGACGGTATGTCCCGTCACGCAGCATAAACTCGTGGTCAGGAGTGCAGAACATCTCTTCCCCATTGTCTAACAGCACTTTGACCAGCGGGGCATTCGTCCTAGTCTTTCTTGCTGTGGCTTTCGCCACGACAACCTTGTGTTCTTTAGAAAGAGCATAGACAAATATCTCCCTGCCCGACCGAGCCAATTCGCCGATCGGGTAGGAGTGGCCATCGACTACAGGGATGAGTGTGTCAGGCGTAAAGCAACCAATATCGTAGCCTACCGGGCCCATCGCCACCGCACCGCTCTCGCCATCTGTAATCAGCACGCAGCCGACCGGAACGCCGTAACCGTAATGCGCATCAGGCGTAATCACCACCATCCGCACGCCCGGAAAGCGTGTCGCGTTGACAATCTGCCGGTAAAGAATGTCTTCCGTTTCTTTGAGCAGCGTCGGCGTGAGAAAGAGGCGCACCGGCACGCCTCCGGTGTCTTTGGTCTGAAGCTCGTAATATCCTTCGCCATTCCAACGCGCCAGATGTTTCCAATTGTCTGCGTTCTCCAGCGTCTTCGCGACCTTCAACGCTTTCGCATCCGTAGTCTGTTTCGTCATCCTCGGAACCCTCTTGTTTGGCTTCTGCTTTGTTTCCTCCGCGTTCCTCTCGGGCCCTGCGGCGGTTCAAGTTTTTTGTTGACGGCGATACCCCTCTAAAGCCGCGATGATCTCCGCGGCCACATCATCCGCCCCGCGCCCTTCGCTGACCCGCACATGCAGTTGGGCCAACTCGTAAGCTTTGCTCCGCTCCTCGTAAAGACGCCGAGCTTTTTCGAAGTCGCGCGCGAACGGGCGGTCGCCCTCTCCGCGCTTGATCCTTTGCCATGATAACTCGAATGGCGCGTCCAGCCATACCACGTAGCCTTTATACTCGGCGATCATCGCGCGATTCCTCTCGATGGTCCATGTGCCGCCGCCGAGAGCGATGACGCGTGCCTCATCGTTCCCCAAAGCTTCACGCAGGGCGACGGTTTCTACTTCGCGGAATCGCGTCTCGCCGTCCTCGTCGATGATCGCCGGCACGGAGCGCCCTTCGCGCTCGACAATGAGTTCGTCCAGGTCGATCATTCGGCAGTTGAGTTGACGTGCCAGTGCCGCCGCGACAGTTGTTTTACCCGCCGCCATGAAGCCCGTGATGATTACGCGTTGGGGTATCATGTTCATCGCCCGACTTGCATAAAGCCAAACTTATACCACATGGCACTCGCCGTAAGGGATCAAGTAAGGCGGTTTATTGGCTGATACAGGGCCCTCTTTTGAGGTGATGGATCATTTCTGCGTCCTTGATCTTTCTTGACAGGCGGGCGGCGCGCATGTTACAGAGTCAATTCTACCGGTTCGCTTTTCGAAGTCCGTGTAACGTGCAAGGCCCTCCGGACGGCTCTAAGAAAGGCCACGCCTTTTTTGACTGAAGAGACGACTCAACTCGTATTGCCGAGCCGCATCGAGGCCGTTGCCGATGCCGCCGTTGCCGCCGCAGATGTCGTGAGCCGTTCGGGCCTTGGCGAGGAAGCCGCCTTCGGAATCGACCTGGCCGTGCGCGAGGCCGTCACCAACGCCGTGCTGCACGGCAATGAACAGGATGAAACGAAAACGGTCGAGGTGACGTTTACAACTTCATCCGCGGCTTTAATCGTTACCGTTCGAGACCAGGGCGAAGGGTTTGACCCTAAACGTGTTCCTGATCCGACCGACCCGCAGAATATTTTGAAGTCATCCGGGCGCGGTATCTTTTTGATGCGGACCTTCATGGACGAAGTCACGTGGACACGGCACCCGGAGGGCGGCACCGCGGTGCGGATGGTCAAGAAACGATAAATAATTTTGATTTGTTGTTGCCGGTTTGCTAATGACAGTCACCAAAGTTGGGACCGGCAATCCGAAAATCGCAAATTTCCCCAAGGAGACTTTCTGCAATGGCTGAACTTGATATTAAAGAGCGTCAGGCCGGAGATGTGACCGTCCTGGATATGAGTGGCAAAATCACAATCGGCGAAGGCAGCGTCGCGCTGCGCACCGCGATACGCCGCCTGCTCGAGGAGGGCAAGAAGAAGATTCTGCTGAACCTCGCGGGCGTCGGCTACATCGATTCGAGCGGCATCGGCGAGCTTGTTTCCAGTTTCACGGCGATCAACAAGGACGGCGGGCAGCTCAAACTCCTTAACCTGACACAGAAACTTCAAGACCTGCTGGCGATCACTAAGCTCCTGACCGTCTTCGACGTTTACGATAGCGAGGCGGAGGCGCTCAACAGCTTCAAGTAAGCGGTTCCGGGTTCCAGGTTTCGAGTTTCGGGTTAAAGGACTTAAACTTGAAACTCGGAACCCGCGGCTCGAAACTTTCCGATGTATCGCGCCACACTTCGCCGTCTGCTCGCGATTGACGACACGCCGGAGCGGACGGCACTTGCTTTTTCCATCGGCGTCTTTATCGCCTTTTCGCCCTTCCTCGGCCTGCACACGATCATCGCGACGGTGCTCGCCTTCCTGTTTCGCTTCAACAAGATAGCGATTTATACGGGCACCTTCGTCAACAATCCCTTCCTGACGCTGGTGCCGATCATCCTGGGATCTTACGCCGTCGGCGCGTTCCTGATGGGCCGTCCGTTCACGCTCCCCCCGGAGCGCCTGGCGTTATTGAAAGAACCGCATCTGCTGACCAGCGATTACTGGCGCAGTCTCTTCGATCACAGCTGGGACGTTCTGGTACCGTTCGCCGTCGGCGGCCTCCTGCTCTCGGTCGTTTGTTCACTCGCGGCATATCCATTAACATTGTATTTGCTGCGCGCCCACCGGAGGAGGAAGAAGGAAAGTATGAATGATGAGCGCTGAACGATGAATGAGAAGACGAAAGCTAAAAGCTTTCATTCATCGTTGCGGCGTTCCGCGTGCATCGTTTCACTGATGACTTATATGAAAAGATATTACATTATTATTCTTGCGCTGGCCCTTTGCGGCCAGTCCGCGTACGGACAAAACAATTCTTCGACGCCGGCTCCAAATCGCCCCGCGCAGTCCGTTGCGCCGCAGACGCGCCCGCCGGCCGGCTTTGACCTGGCTGAATACGGCGTCAGCATTCAACCGGATAAGCGACTCATTATCATGATGGCGGCGCTTGATGCCGCCGGTTTTGACCCGACGCCTGCCGGCAAAGAACCGGGCGCCTTTCGCGCGCAGGTCAGAAGGGATCAGGCTGATCTCGACCCAGACCTGAGCAATCGTTTGCGTACTTTCTATGAGCGCTACAAGCTGGCGGCGCCGGCCACGCCCGCCGATCAAGCCGCGCGCTACGTGTCGCTCGCTTACGCGTTGGGTCCGCCCCCGGCTCTGGAAGCACCACCCCGCACCGACGATCTTCCGGCCGGCGTGCTTGATGTTCTCGACTTTGCGCCCCTCGTGCGCGAGTTCTATCGCAAATCAGGGATTGATGAGCGCCTGGCCGCCTACATGAAAGACTACCAGAGGGAGGGCGAGCGCCTGCAGATCCCGACAGCGGAAATGGTCCGTTCGGTTCTCTCCTATCTACACACGCGGCCGCTGACCGTCGCATTTGAACGGGTACCGGCCAACCCTCCTGCGCAGCAAGGGGCGCGAAAGAAAGATGCGCCGAAATACACCACGCGCGAGCGCCAGCGCAGCTTTTACATCGTGCCGGACCTGCTCGCCGCGCCGGGCGCGATCAATTTTCGCGTCATCGCGGATGATTACTATGCGGTCGTACCGCCGGGCACCGACCCGGCTTCATCCGAGGTGCGCCGCGCCTACCTGCAATACGTGATTGACCCGCTCGTCGTGCGTTTCAGCAAGGACATTGCGGCGCGGCGCGAACAAATCAAGCAGTTGCTGAGCGAGCGGACAAAAGTAGGGGGAACTGTGACGCCCGATATTTTCCTCACCGTCACACGCTCGCTCGTCGCCGCCGCCGATGCACGCTTAGAGGCGGCGGCCCGTGTCAATGCCTTAAGGCGCAAGATGGGCCCCGAGCTACAAAATGCTAAAGATGGCGCGGCACGCGATGCGGTCCTCAGGAAAGCGCAAGCCAGGCTCAATGCGATTAATGATGATGCCGTGGCGCTGCTCGTGGATGATTACGAGCGCGGCGCGGTGCTCGATTTTTACTTTGCCGATCAGTTGCGCGGGGTGGAGTCGTCGGGCTTCGATGTTGCCAACTTCTTCACCGATATGATGAACGGTTTTGACCCGGCGCGTGAAAAACGTCGCCCGGAAGAATATGCGGCGGCGCGAACGCGTTCGCGCGCGGCCCGCGAATCACGCCTGGCGCAGGGGGCGACTGCGGCCGCGGATGATACTGACCCGGACTCGTCACGCCGCACCGCGCTCGTCAAAAAGCTCGTCGAGGTTGAAGAACTGTTGCGGACGAGAAATTATGAGGCGGCAGACGCACGACTGCGCACACTGCTTCAAGAGTATCCCGGCGAGCCGCGTATCCTCTTCGGGCTGGGGCAGGCGGCGAGCCTTGCCGCGGCGAACGCCACGGATGAGAACCTGCAGAGCCAGCGATTGAATAGCGCGCTCGCCGATTACCGCCTCGCCGTTGCCAATATGTCGGAGGACTCGGACCGTGCTCTGATCTCTCGCTCGCACGAAGCGATGGGCCGCATCCTCGCCTTTCTTGACCGGAAGGACGAAGCCTTAAAAGAGTTCGACGCGGCGATCAAAATCGGCAATGTGCCCGGCGGCGCCTTCCAGGATGCCCTTGCCGGTAGAGAGAAGCTCACGCGCCAACAGTAAAAAAGAGAGACACGGAGATGAAAGGACTTTTCGCCGCGTCGCCGCGTCTCCCCCTCTCCGCGTCTCTCTTTTTTCATCCTTCCGACTTACGATAAATCTCGCGCCCGCTGCTAATCTCGACGGCGAGCTTATTTTCGGAGTGGGCCAGGTCGAGGTGGGCGGCCGCTTCCGAAACGGCGAGGAACTGGTGCACGTCGTCGGCTTCAGGGAAGAGCTCACGCGCAATATCCCAGGCGGTCGCGCCCGCCTTCGGCAGGAGCCTGATGACCCCGGCCTGGCGCTCGCGGATGGCCCGCAGGTAGCGGTTGAAAAGCTCCTCGAAGTCTGTGATCGGCTCGCCGTGCCCACCATGCACGAGCGTCGGGGCAACGGCGCGCAGCCGCGCCAGGCTCACCAGATATTCTGCGAGCGAGTGGAAGCGTTTCGACCGGTCAACCGGGTCGGGCGAGAGGATTGGGTTGGGCGTGATGCGCTTCAACGCACAATCGCCCGCGATCACCGTGCGGTCGGCTTCGCGCAGGAATGAGCATGAGCCAGGCGTATGCCCCGGCGTGTGAATAACGCGCAACGTGCCCGTCGCAAACTCCAACTCCGCCTCGTCGCGCAATTCACCGTATTCGCCGTCCGCTAACGAATCCGAATAGGACCGCATCTCTTCGTAGAGCCGCCGCATCACTTCGATCTCATCATCGGGCACCCCGGCGCGCACGAGGAGCTGGCGGTGCTCTTTGTACTCGAGGCGGGCGGCGCGGTGTCCGGTCTCCCACCCGTGCACGAGCACTTCCGCATCCCTGGCTTCATCCCGCAGCGAGCGCGCCAGCCCGCAATGGTCTTCGTGCGCGTGCGTCAGGACGATGCGACGAATGTCTGAGACGCGAAACCTCGCGCGCCTCAGTCCCTCACGCAGCGCCGTGATCGCCTCTTTCGTCTTCGGCCCGGTATCGATCAGCGTGACGGGCTCTTCCGCGATCAGATAGACATTGACCGGCCCGACATAAAACGGCGTCGGCACCGAGATCGGAATAATACGCATAACGGATCCAGGACCGCTCACCGCAGAGGAAACCGAGAGGAAGAAAGAGAAAACAAGTAAATCATTCTTTAATTTCTCGTTTTCCTCTGCGCTCCTCTGTGTCCTCTGCGGTAAATACTCTTTCGCCTTTGTCGTTGATCAGTAAGTATAACGATTCGCCTCGATCATCACATCGGCGATGCGTTGGCGTGCGGCAATCGTATTCATCGGCGTCAGCTTTGTGAAACGACGCAGGGCGGCCAGCAGCGTGCGCAGTTCGTCGCCTTCGGCCATCGCGGCCAGCGTATTCTTCGCGCGGGCTTCGACCCGCTCGACCGCGTCATTGCAGAACACGCGGACCATATCCACGACGCGGGCCGCGGCCCCTTCGCCCTCGGTGCCGGCGAGCTTTTGCGCCCTCAGGATCGCCGACTCCATCGCGTACGCGTCCATCATAATATCCGCCACGCCCATCAGGATCTCCTGCTGGTCGGCGAGCGCCATCATGTACTTCTGCGCCGCCGTGCCGAGCGTCATCAGCGCCACCTTCTTGGCATTCTGCGCCAGCTTCCGTTCGGCCGCCAGCAGCCCCTCGTCGTCGTCGAAACCCGCCATCTGCGGTGAGAGCACCTCGTCCATCAGTGCTTGCGCCGCCGGCAGGAGCGCCAGCCTGCCCGCCATCGCGCGCTTCATCAACATGCCCGGAATGAGCATGCGGTTGATCTCGTTGGTGCCCTCGAAGATGCGGTTGATGCGCGAATCGCGGTACGCGCCTTCCGCCGGATAGTCCGCCGAATAGCCGTAGCCGCCGTAAATCTGCACCATCTCATCGGCCACGTAGTTGCAGTATTCCGAAAGGGCAACCTTGACGATCGAACACTCCGCCGCATACTCCTCGATCGCGCGCAGCTTCGCGTCCGATTCCTTCGTGTCGCTCACCGACGCTTCGATCAGTCCCAGCGTGCGGTAGACCATCGTCTCGCCGACCCACGTCCTGATCGCCATCTCCGCCAGCTTCGACTTGATCGCGCCGAAAGACGAGATGGGCTTACCGAACTGGTGCCGCTCGTTGGCGTAGCGCACGGACTCGTGGAGCATCAATTTCATTCCGCCGACACACATCGCGCCCAGCTTGAACCGGCCGATGTTCAGGATGTTGAAGGCGATCTTCGCCCCCTTGCCCGTTTCGCCGAGAAGATTCTCGGCCGGCGTCTTCACGTCCGAGAGGCTCAACGCGCATGTGCTCGAGCCCTTGATCCCCATCTTGTGCTCTTCGGCTCCGTTCGTCAGCCCCGGCCCCCTTTCGACGATGAAGCCGCTGAATTTATCGCCGTCGACTTTGGCGAAGACGATGAAGATGTCGGCGAACCCGGCGTTGGTGATCCACATCTTCTCGCCGTTCAAGATATAGTGCGTGCCGTCTTCGCTGAGGCGCGCCGTCGCTTTCGCCGCCAGCGCGTCGGACCCCGAACCGGCTTCCGTCAGCGCGTAGGCCGTGACGATCTCGCCCGCGGCGATCTTCGGCAGATATTTGCGCCTGGCCTCTTCCGTGCCGAAATAAATGATCGGCAGCAGCCCGATGCCGGATTGCGCGCCGAGTGTGGTGGCGAACGAGGCGGAGCGCCCGGCATTCTCGCCGATGATCGCGCCGCTCGTCTGGTCCAGTCCGAGCCCGCTGTACTCCTCCGGGATGTTGGCGCCGATGAGGCCCAGCTCGGCGGCCTTCCGGATCAGCTCGCGCGTCAAATCCCAATCGTGCGCCTCCATCTCCGGGATGCGCGGGCGCACCTCGTTGTCCATGAACTGGCGCGTCGTGTCGGCAATCATCCGGTGTTCTTCGCTAAAATCTTCGGGTGTGAAAATTTCTTCCGGCCCCCGCTCCTCGATCAGGAAGCCACCGCCCTTGATCAACTGTTTCTCCTCAATTACAGCCGACATAAGAATCCGATCCTTTCTAAAATAGTAATCAGCAGTCAGCAATCAGTAACCAGTAATTAGTTTTAAGTTTCTTGCTTTTAGCTGACTACTGACTATTGATTACTGATTGCTTTTTTCAAACCCTTTCAAAAATTCCCGCCGCGCCCATCCCGCCGCCGACGCACATCGTCACCATTCCGTAGCGCCCCCCGCGCCGCTCGAGCTCACGCAAAATGGTCGCCGTCAGCTTCGCGCCGGTGCAGCCGAGCGGATGGCCCAGCGCGATGGCGCCGCCGTTGACATTCACCTTCTCCGGGTCGAGCTCCAGCATCTTAATGACGGCAAGAGACTGCGCGGCGAAAGCTTCGTTCAGCTCGATGACATCTATCTGGTCGAGCGTGAGGCCGGCGATCTTCAAGACCTTTGGAATCGCGTAGACCGGGCCGATGCCCATCTCCTCGGGCGGGCATCCGGCGGTCGCGTAGGCGACAAAGCGGGCCAGCGGTTTCAAGCCCAGGCTCCGTGCCCGCTCGCCAGACATGACGACGGCAGCGGCGGCGCCGTCTGACATCTGCGAGGCATTGCCCGCCGTGATCGTTCCCTTCACATGAAAAGCCGGCTTCAATTTCGCCAAACCTTCCAGTGAAGTATCGCGCCGCACACCCTCGTCTTTATCGAAGACAACTTCGCGCCGTTTTTTGCGCCCCTTCTCGTCCAGTTCTTCCAGCATGACGGTGAGCGGAACGGTCTCGTCCTTAAACTTCTCCTGGTCCAGCGCCGCGGTTGCGCGCTGGTGCGAGCGCAGCGCGAAAGCGTCCTGCTCCTCGCGCGAGACCTCATACCTGCGGGCCACGTTCTCCGTCGCCAGCCCCATATTCAGATAGAAGTCCGGGTAGTGCTCGACCAGGTACGGGTTGGGGCGAATGATGTGCCCGCCCATCGGGATCATCGACATCGTCTCCAGCCCGCCGGCGACGATCGTCTCCGCGCCGCCCGTCCTGATCCGGTCTGCCGCCAGTGCGATTGACTGCAGCCCCGACGAACAGAAGCGGTTGATCGTCATCGCGCTGGTCTCGACCGGAAGTCCGGCGCGAATCGCCGCCGCCCGGGCGACATTCATCCCCTGCTCGGCCTCCGGCATCGCGCACCCCATGATCACATCCTCGACCTCATCCGCCCGCACACCTTCGGCGCGCGCAATGGCCTCCTTAATAACCGCCGCCCCCATCTCGTCCGGCCGCGTATTCTTCAACGTCCCCTTCGGCGCCTTACCCACAGCCGTCCGCACCGCCGATACAATCACTGCCTCTCTCATCTCTTATTCCCTTCCCCTACTACCAATCCGCTACCATCTATTCTTCTGAATTGATTACGCTTTCCCTCTGTGTTCCTCTGTGCCCCCTGTGGTTCAAATCTCCTTCTTCCCTTCACTCAACCTAATTCCGCAACGACTTACCCGTCTTCAGCATATGACCGATCCGCTCCTGCGTTTTCCGCTCCCCGCACAGCGAAAGGAATGCCTCGCGCTCCAAGTCAAGCAGGTACTGCTCGCTCACGCGCGTCTCGTGGTTCAAATCCCCGCCCGTCAGAACCCGCGCCAGCTTTTCGCCGATCAACGCGTCATAGTCCGAGATAAACCCGCCCCGCTTCATCTGGTGTATGCCGAGCTTGAGCGTCGCCAGCGCAGGCAAGCCCAGCGCCAGAATGTCCGTCCGCTGCTGCGGCTTGACGTAGCCCGTCGCCGCCAGCGCGAGGACCTCCTTCTTTGCGTCGGCGATGAGCCGGTCGCTATTCATCGAAACGGTATCATGATCAGCCAGGAAGCCGAGCGCACGCGCCTCTTCGGCCGATGTCGCCACCTTCGCGAGCGCAATCGTCTCAAACGCCCGTTTGACGAAGGGAAACGGATCGGCATCCGTCGCGTCCTTCGGAATCGAATCAACCGCGCGCAGGAGCATCTCCTTCGTACCACCGCCCGCCGGGATCAACCCGACGCCGACCTCGACGAGCCCGATGTAGGTCTCGGCCGCGGCCCGCACACGGTCGGCGTGCAAAGTCATCTCGCAGCCGCCGCCGAAGGTCATTTGAAACGGCGCGACGACGACCGGCTTCGGCGAATAGCGCAGGCTCATCGTCGCATTCTGAAAGGCGCGGATGATCAGGTCCATCTCTTCCCAGCTCTCCTCCTGCGCTTCCAAAAGCAGTAGCATCAGGTTTGCGCCGACCGAAAAATTCTGGCCCTGGTTGCCGACCACCAGCCCGACGAAATTCTTCTCGACTTCGGTTAATGACTGCTTGAGCATCTGGAGCGTATCGCCGCCGATGCTGTTCATCTTCGAGTGAAATTCGAGGCACGCCACGCCGTCGCCGATATCTATTAAAGACGCGCCCGCATTCTTTTTGACGACTCCCGTCCGGTCCTTGACGGATTTCAGGAGGATTGCGCCCGGCGGGTCGCTCAAGGGCACATACTGCGCCGAGGCGAAGTCGAAATAGAACTGCCGGCCCTCCTCTTTTTTGTAGAAGGAGGTCACGCCCGCATCCAGCATCTTCTGCACATTCTCGGGGATTTTCTGCCCCTCTTCCCTCATCCTCGCGACCGACTCTTTAACGCCGATCGCGTCCCAGGTCTCGAAGATGCCCAGTTCCCAGTTGAAGCCCCAGCGCATCGCGCGATCAATCTCGACCACCGTGTCGGCGATCTCGGGGATGCGGTTCGCGGCATAGCGCATCGTGCGCGAAAAGGTCTTCCAGAGAAACGCGCCAGTCCGGTCCTTGCCCCACACAAGCTGTTTAATGCGCTCGCTCGTCTGCTCGATGTTTTTCGCCATGTCGAGCGCGGGCAATTTGACCTTCTGCGAGGGGCGGTATTCGAGCGACGCATAATCGAGCGTCCAGATCTCCTGCTTTTCTCCCTCGCCCTTCTGCTTTTTGTAGAAGCCGCCCTTCGTCTTATTCCCCAGGATCCCACGATTGATCATGTTGGTGAGGAATTCCGGGGTGACGAAGACCTCTCGCTCTTCGTCCTCCGGCACAGCCTCGTAAAGATTCCGCGCGACGTGCGCGAAGACATCCAGTCCGACCAGGTCAAACGTGCGGAAGGTCGCCGTCTTGGGATGCCCGACCGCCTGCCCCGTCATCTTGTCAACCTCTTCAATCGAATAACCGTCACTGATCATCGTCTGGATGGTATGGAGCGCGCCGAACGTCCCGATGCGATTAGCAATAAAGTTCGGGCGGTCTTTGGCGACAACAACTCCTTTGCCCAGACGCTGGTCGAGAAAGCCGTATATCGAGCACGAGACTGCCGGCTTAGTCCACTCGGTGCGGATCAGCTCGACGAGATGCAGGTAACGCGGGGGATTGAAAAAGTGTATGCCGAGAAAATGGGCGCGGAAATCTTCCGAGCGCCCTTCGGCGAGCTGCCGGATCGGGATGCCGCTGGTATTTGAAGCGACGACGGAGCCGGGCCTTCGATGCTGCTCGACCCGCTCATAAAGCTTCCGCTTAATATCCAGATTCTCGACCACCGCTTCGATGATCAGATCGCAGCCCTTAAGCTGCGCCAGATCATCATCGAAATTGCCGACCGTCACGAGCCCGGCCAGATCGGGTGTAAAGAATGCGGCCGGCTTCGCCTTCTTCGCCGCTTCCAGCCCACTGCGCGCGATACGGTCGCGCACCTCCGGCGACTGAAGTGATAAACCCCGCGCCTGCTCCTCAGGCGTCAATTCACGAGGGACAATATCCAGCAGCAGTGTCGGGATACGCGCATTCGCCAGGTGCGCCGCGATCTGCGCGCCCATCGTGCCCGCCCCCAAAACCGCCGCCTTTTCGATCCGAAGCATACAGAAAGAGCCTTTCCTACTGAGGTCACAAGGCAAGAGTATCATACTGAATGAGCGCTCATTCAGCAAGAGGAATGAAGAAAATTTAGACCTTTTGAGTGCCTATCTACGATTTTATAGATTACCGTTTCGCTGCGCCTTGGCGTCTTTGCGTGAGACCTCGGCGTCCTACGCGGTTTCTCTCGCTTTCTTCTATATTTGGGTCTTGCTACTCGTCAAGCAGGCTGTTTGAACCGGGCGCGAAACTGTGTGAAATCAGCGCGGAGATTGAAAAGTTCCCAGTATATGGCTTTAACCTCATTTTCGATATGGTCAAACCTAATACTTATCTTCCATTGCCTTCATGAACTCAAGAACAGTTTCAATAGTCGGTTTTGTTTGCGCTTCGTCGCTCATTTCTTTTTGTCTTCCTTACTCGCCCGTTTTATTGAAACCATGCCTAACCGAGCCATACTGCGCCGAGTAAACCCGTCAAGATTTTACGTTGCACCCCTCGGCAATGCAATGAAATATTTGTTGTGATGAGAGTTAAGCTGAAGGCGGTCGGCTTCAACCGAGGTTAGCCGGCGTTATTGGTTGTGCCGCCAGACTTGGATTTGAACTTAGCAAGGCTATCTTTAAAGTCCTTGAGCTTACTTGGAGCAACATAAACGTACTCAACAACTGCTCGGAAGAATTCATCAATAGCATAAACCTGCCAAGGCATCACAGATTCCTCAACAGCATGTGCGCCAACGTTGCCCAAAAATCTAAGCACATCTGTGACCTCTGCAAGCGTTGGTGGTATTTCGCCTCTAGCGGCAAGTTCTTGTAACCTCTGAGCTAAAATCCTATTCACTGCAAGAGGAAGTCACAGACCAGATCCGTGCGGATGTCCGAAAACCACTCCAGAACCTGACGGAAATAGAGCTTCAAGAGGGCCGTCATCCGGTTACTGGCACGCGTCCGGTCCGAGACCACTCTTCTTCGATGCTCGACCAGGTACTGCAAGGTGCGGGTCACGCTCGTCATCCGGGCGCCAGGCCTTCGCGCCGATCGCGGTGATGAATCAGCAACTCGACGGCATACTCGGCATCCCGCGGGTCATCCTTCGCCCCACTAGGAGAGAATGCCTCCCGATACTTGGCCAGAGTCGCAGGATTGACCGGATAGAGTGTGAGGAAGTCGTACTTCAAGAGCGCAAAGATTAAAGGCCCACGGCTTTGCTCAAGGCAGACGGCCACTTTCTGACCACCGAAGCGTGTGCGCAAGGAGGCCGCCCACTCTTGCAGATCCTGTGGCGTGTGTTTAATGACTGAGAACTCTTTCTTGAGAGTAACAGCATCAACCAGGCACAGGTGGTGTTTCTTGTTGGCCCAATCGAAGCCGACGAAAGCAGCATATTCACGCATTATCTTCTCTCCTGGAAACCAAAGATCAAAACAGATGGAACATGCTGGCTTTAGCTCAGCGAAATATTTATAGTAGAGTCGGCTTGGGCGACATCAACTGAGGATTCGTTTGAGAGCCAAGCGCGGCGGCGGGTGTGCGAAAGATTGTTAGTAAGCGTCCTACCGCTACTAATTGGATATTCGTTACACCCGCGTGCATGTTCCATTCTTCCCCTCCAAGCTAAAACAGCAGAAGGTCCACTGTCCAACTCAGAGACGGAAGATATGAACCTCGTACACCTATAAGTAATTGGACCGGACGCGAACCGAATTGAACTCCGAAGATCAGGTTGAGGCGCGCCGGTCAATAATAGGCATCTTCGGGCGGTATGCAACCGGAATGTCAGAAATAGATTAGAAATCACCCAATCAGGCGGCCATGAGCTGTTATATCATCCTCGGCAATGGTAAAGGTTGGTCTCGGACGAACCCGACATATCAGACCGTCCTCGCTGCTATCGCCGATTCACTCCCTCGGACGCCCGAAGGCTTGGGGTTCTCAGCCTGGTTAACCGGGCAGGTCAGTGAAGCCCGCTGGCCGGCATTAAGTGGGATCGACCTGCGACAACTGACCTCGGAGGAGCAGCGCTTATTCACAGACGCAGCAAGCCAGGCATATGAGAAGGCCAGGGAGGTCGGGCCGCCGGAACTGGGAGATGAGGCACTGTCGGCGACTTGGTTAGAGGACTTCCAGCTGCTCCTGGAGATGATGGAAGCCGGCGGCGAAGGGACGCCTCACAGAGATTGCAGCGGGGCGCATCAATCTTGACGCATCCCTTTCATGTTGATTGCGCCCGCTGAACTTCGCGTTAAATACCAGATTAATGAGAATCATGCGTAGCGAACAAGAGATGCTTGAGCTCATTGTCTATACCGCACAGACCGACGACCGCATCCGCGCCGTGATCATGAACGGCTCGCGCACGAACCCGCATGCGCGGCGCGATATCTTTCAGGATTTTGATATTGTTTACCTCGTCACCGATGTCGATTCTTTCAGGGATGACCATACCTGGATAAACCGGTTCGGCGAGATGATGATCCTACAAATGCCCGAGGCGATGGGAGACCCGCCTCCTCGGAATGACGGGCGCTTCGCTTACCTCATGCAGTTTACCGACGGCAACCGAATTGATCTCACACTATTGCCTATCGCCAAGCTCCATGAGTTTAAGAGGGAAAGTTTAAGCCTGTTACTCCTGGATAAGGACGGTATTGTTGAACCGTTTCCGGCCCCGAGCGAAAGCGACTATCTCCCAAGACCACCCACCGTCAAAGCATTCGCCGATTGCTGCAACGAATTCTGGTGGGTGTGCCCCTACGTCGCCAAAGGGTTGTGGAGGGAAGAGATAATCTACGCCAAACACATGCTCGACCAAGTTATCCGGGAGCAGTTGATGAAAATGCTGACCTGGCATGTGGGTGTGAAGACCCAGTTCTTACGCGGTCCTGGCAGCCATGGTAAACACCTCAAGCAGTACCTTGAGCCGGAGCTCTGGGCGATGCTTGAGAAAACATATTCGGATGCCGGCTATGAGAATACGTGGGACGCCCTTCACATGATGTGCGACCTGTTCAGATTGGCGGCCAATCAAGTTGCAGAGCATTTTGGTTTTGACTACCCACGCAGCGATGACGAGAAGGTGAGCGCTCACTTGAAACACGTGCGCTCCCTGCCCAAGGATGCAAAGGAGATGTATTGACTAGCCGGGCCTCCGATTGGCAAGGCCGAAGGCAGCTCAACCGCATGCAGCCGACCGCGAGCCGGGTGGCTTTCATCAACCTCAAGGCCCTGCGCGGCGGCTGATGCCGGACGTTGGGTGCTTTCCTGATGCTGTTAACGTTAAAGGAGAAGATTATGACCAAAACAAAAATCCTATCCCTATTGCTCATTCTGCTTATTCCCGGTTTGACCTTTACCCAAACATCACGCTCAAACTGGGCGGCAGCGAATGCAAGCTGGCAAAGCTTTTACACCGCGTTTCGCGCGGCAGTGAATAACCGTGACCGCGCGGCGATGCTGCGGATGATGCCGGACGATTTCTCCGATGGCGGCGGTGGCGGAACAGCCGGCGACTGGTTACAAGTGATAGATGAGAATGCTAAAAATGGATCATGGAGAGATCTGCAAAAATCTTTTGCACAAGGGACAGTAATTAACCGGGATTGGAGTAGTAAAGGGATACCAACCAGAGTCACCAAAGACAACAGATATTACTTTGAATTTCGCAGGGATAAAAAGTGGTATTTTGCGGGAGTGGTAGGCGACTAGAATCTGAGCAAACTATTTCAATGCGCGCCGCACCCAACAAGCCATTCGACCGGACACGGGGTTAGCTTGCCTCTCATCGAGAGCTAGCATGATTTCGGCGTCGTGCGCCGCGCCGGTCAATTCCAGCGCTAGATTTCTTCTTATTGATTACCGTTAAGTGATGAGAATCATCTTTTGCTCAGAGCCATTTTTACCAGCCAAGCCGGATTCAACGTATGAGAAAGAGGTGGTGGCGTCTGCAAAAGTCGGATTAGTGTCGGATCTCATCAACTACGAAGCCTTAGTTGATCAAGGCAAACGCTCTGCCGCTGTCCGGAGAGTGCGAGCCGTTGAACCTCCAGAACTGGCAATCTATCGCGGCTGGATGCTGACGCCTGAGCAATATTCAGTCTTGTTTGCCGCTCTGAGCGAGCGCAACCTCATTCTCATAAACACACCCGAGCAGTACAAACATTGTCATTACCTGCCGGACTCTTATTCAGTGATCGAGCACTTTACCCCGCCCTCAGTCTTTCTTCCCTATGATGAGGGCTTTAACATTGAGAGGGTGGTCGAATTGCTGGCCCCGTTCGGTGACCGCCCCGTTGTCCTGAAGGACTATGTCAAATCCAGAAAGCATGAATGGGGAGAGGCTTGCTTTATCCCCTCGGCGTCGGATCGAGTGGCAGTAGAAAAGGTGGTGAACCACTTCCTGGAGCTACAGGGTGAGGAAATCAACGGTGGTCTTGTCTTTCGTCAGTATGTTGAGTTTGAGCCTCTAGCCAGACATTCAAAGAGTGGAATGCCTCTGACGAAAGAGTTTCGCATATTCTTCGTCGCGGGAAAGCCGGTATATTCACTGGCGTATTGGGAAGAAGGAGACTATCGGGGAGTCATGCCACCCAAAGGGTTGTTTGCTGATGTGGCAAGGCGAGTGAATAGCCGATTCTTCACGATGGATGTGGCGCAAGGGAAGGGTGGGGATTGGATGATTGTGGAGCTAGGGGACGGGCAGGTGGCAGGATTAGCAGAGCACGCGGATGTCGAGCAGTTCTATCGTAATCTGAAGAGGGAGGCAGAGAATCTGAGTCTTGGGTAGCGCGAAATCTAACAGACGCTTAACCGGACTCGAAAACAGGTTAAAGCTTATCAAATATGTTGATTGCTCGCCGGTTAGCTTCATTGTTGAGCGGCTTGCAGTGGTCGTGAAAACAATCCTAACAGTAACGTTCGTCGTCCTGCTTGGCAGTGCACTCGGGTCGTGTTCCTCGAATGACAAGCAGTCAACGCAGCCAATTGATTCCAACTCCGCCGCGCAGCCTTCCAACGACTCAACTAGTGAAGGATTGCCTGCGATTCCGTACGATGAAATGGTGCGACAGTTAGCGGGTCTATCTAAACAGGCAGGCATCCCAAATCTGAAAGATGTTGAGTTGATCGATGATCAGTCAGAGTTCAGGATATGGAAAGGGTTTGGCTTGGCCTATCCGCGTTGCTTCATCCTCAAAATCGAGAATGGTAATGCGGCTGCCTCGTTCGTCTCACCGAAAGTTGTTGGAGCCAAGGCTGTCTTTCACAAAGGAAAGGCTATTTACGTCAACCGGCCGCTCAACGCGCCACACTCTGGATGGGACAATCTCTTCGCCTACTTGAAACAAAACGGCATCGATTCTTCAATTGGCCTTGCCTTGGACAAACGTTATATGCCTTATCCCGACGCAGAAGAGCTTGTGTTGGAAATGAAAACCTCCTCTCATCACACTATGGCCTACTACATCGACTCGACCGCTACCGACGATGGCAAGAGAGCTTTTGGTATTTGCCAAAAAATAGAGAGCGAATTTGATATTCAGCTGGCTTGTAAATTATGAACGCCGCCCAACAAGAATTGGAGCAGACGCGCAGAGAATTGAGTGAGGCGACAGCTTGTGTTTGACTAACGTTGGCGGCGCGCTGCTCAATAAAACGTTAGCTTGCCAGCACTGTTATGGCATATATTCCAGAACAGGCGGAGGGGTATTTAGCATAGGACATTCAAGGCATGGTGGAACCATCAAAAAATCTCACCGAGTTGTCCGAACAGGCGGGCGTGCTTCTGGACGCAGGGAAATTTAATGAGGACCTCACTCTCTACGAAAGCGCTCTCGCACTTGACCCGCGCCACCTCAACAGTTGGATCAATAAGGGGCTCGCGCTGTGGAGTCTCGGGCGGAACGAAGAGGCCCTCGGGTGCTACGACGCGGCGCTTGAGACCGATCCGCAAAGCGCACACGCCTGGATGAACAGAGGGAATGCGCTGAGCGGGCTGGGGCGGCCAGACGAAGCGCTGTCGTGTTATTACCGCGCGCTTGAGGTAGACCCGGGCCTCGCCAGGGCCTGGTATAACAAGGGGGATGAGCTTGGTCGGTTGGGCCGCGTTATCGAAGCCAAGGCCTGTTTTGAGAACGCGTATCAGCTGGGGCTGCGGCAAGCGAAGGAAATGGTCGTGAGGTGTGAGTATATCCTGATGAACGAATGGTACGGCTGAGGGGGAAGAGACCTATTCGTGGAGAAGTCCGATCATCAGTTTGACTTATGCAGCGCGAGCGCAAGCTAACAACCAGCTGAGGCCTTCGTGTCAAGTGTTTTTTTTGACCCCTACTCCGAGTGATTCGCCGCATACTTCAACAGCGACGAACCCTTCCTCCTCAACTGCTCCAGGTACTTCACCTCGTCGTAGGGAGTCCTCATCAGCCAGCACCGGTAGATGATCCTGATCCACTTGTAAGCCAATGCTCTCACCGCCGCATGATGTCCTTTCCCCTTCCCCCGCTGCTCCCCGTAGTAGGCCCTGGCCCAGAACGAGTGCCTCACTGACTCCGCCGCCCATTCGTGGAAGCTCTGCCGCAGGAACTTCGGACAGAAATACCTCCACCTCACCCAGCAACTCTCACCGCTCCGCTCGATGACCGGGGCGATGCCTGTGTACGTCGCCACCTCCTCGGCGCTCCCGAACCTCCCCCGATCTGTGCCGAAGGCCGCCAGCAGTCTGGAACTATAGACGCTGCCTGAGCCCGGCAGAGAGGCGAAGATGTGGTAGTCCTCATCAGTTGAGCATAGCTCCTCGATCTGCTGGTCAAACTCCTTGATCGCAGAGATGGCCGTCTTCATTTGAGCGGCCAGCGTTTTGATCATCACCACCGAGGAAGAGATCACGGCACGGTCGGTGGTCAGTGGCACAGCCTCTTTGATGGCGTTAATGCGCTGCTCCGTGCTCTGTTTGCGCACCGAGTTATGCTCGCGGAAGAACTTCTCGAGGGTCGTCCGCCTGACTCTCTTGACCTCTTCGAGAGTCGGCCACTGCAAAAGGAAGTCACAGACCAAGTCGGTGCGGATGTCATCAAACCACTCTAAAACTTGAGGGAAATAAAGCTTCAAGAGAGCGGTCATCCGGTTGCTGGCGCGCGTCCGGTCTGAAACTACTCTCCTGCGGTGCTCGACCAGATACTGCAACTGCCTGGTCACGCTCGTCGTCCGTGAGCCACGCCTTCGCGCCGCTCGCGGTGATGCAGCAGTAACTCGACGGCGTACTCAGCATCGCGCGGATCATCCTTGGCACCACTGGGAGAGAAGGCCTCGCGGTACTTCGCCAAGGTGGAAGGGTTGACCGGGTAGAGGACGAGGAAGTCGTCCTTGAGGAGGGCGAAGATGAGCGGCCCCCGGCTCTGCTCCAGGCAGACGGCCACTTTCCGCCCGCCGAAGCGAGTGCGCACAGAGGAGGCCCACTCCTGCAGTGCCTGTGGGGTGTGTTTGATGACCGAGGACTCTTTCTTCCCGGTGACAGCATCGACCAGACAGATGTCGTGTTTCTTGTCGGCCCAGTCGAAGCCGACGAAGGCAGCATATTCAGCCATTACCATCTCCTCCAGAAAGTGAAGTCTAAGTCCGGCGAGACATGCTGGCTTTAGCTCAGCGAAATATTTATAGTAGAGTCGGCTTGGGAGACATCAACTGAGGATTCGTTGTCGAGCCAAGCACGGCGGCGGGTGTGCGAAAGTTTGTTGAGTCGCGCGTCGGAAGCGCTTTTCAATGGAAATTCGTCACACCCGCAGGCATGTCCCCTCCTTCGTCTCCAAGCTAAAGGAGCAAGTCGTCTCTTGTCCAAGTCAGAGAACGAAAGAAGTGAACCTCGACAACCTATAAGTCAACGAAGCGGACGGAGAATCAGTTAAGAGAGAGTGATGGTCGAGATCAGGAAGGCGGAGGAGTCCGACTTCGATGACATCTGGGAAATCTTTCACCGGGTGGTGCGCAGAGGCGACACCTACGCTTATGATCCGGGAACAACCAAAGAGCAGGCCCACAAGATCTGGATGTCTGCCGAGGTCACGACTTACGTCGCCCTCCTCGGTGGTGAAGTGGTCGGGACCTACATCCTGCGACCTAACCAGCCGGGGTTGGGCTCTCACGTGGCTAACGCTGGCTACATGGTCAAGGAAGGATACAACGGCAGGGGGATAGCTACGTCAATGTGCGAGCACTCGCTGGAGGAGGCTCGGCGCGCGGGCTACCTGGCCATGCAGTTCAACGCGGTTGTCAGCACGAATGAGCGCGCGGTGCGGCTGTGGGAGCGGATGGGATTCTCGGTGGTGGGCAGGGTGCCGCAGGCGTTCCGGCACGCCGAGCTGGGGCTGGTTGACATCCTTATTATGCACCGCTTCGTCCAGGCTGGAAGCATGTGGCGGCGATCATAGCGCATTGCTCTGCCGATACTGTCGGGCACGGCGGTGGCCCGAAAGACCTTGACTCGCGGCCTGATTTGGCGTAGAAGCCTCTTGCCTTGACATCCTACCGCCGACCGAGTTGAGCCGTGAAAAACATCACCCTATTGTTAGCCCTGGCGTTCGCACTTGCGCTCTGCAATCTGACGGACAGATTGAAGAAGGCAGCTCAGTCAAATACGAACTCGGGGTCGCCCGCGACGTCGTCAAACTCAAGCAGCACCGGCGCAGAGCCGGTCGAGCGCCCGGCCCCGACCTCAGCCCAGAAGGCGGCAGTCGCGGGCGGCCAGACCGTCACCTGGGATCAGCAAGGGATCTCATGGACCATGCCGGCCAACTGGCGCAAGCAGGACGCCGATAGCAAGACGTTCAGCGCCGGCGGTGGGAATACGGCATTCCTGTCGGGGAATATCTCGGCCTTTGATGAGAGCTTCCCGGCGGAGGCCTCCATCAAAGCCATGTTTGAGAGCGCCAAGAGCCGTCAGAAATTGGGCGAAGTCGATGAGGTGCGGTGGCTCGAGTTGGACGGGTTGAAGGGCATTGAATTCCGCGAGGCGAAGCCGGAAAAGGCCGACGATATCCGTCGCCTGCAGTGGCAGGCGTACCGGAAATACAAGGGCCAAACACAACTGGTGAACCTCATCCTCTCGGCGCGGGGGGAAGGGTTTAATAGGAACGAGGATGCGTTTTATGGGATCCTCTATTCGACCAAGGTTGCTCACTGACCTCTTGAGATAGCCAAACATGTGATGGGAGGGAAACCAGAGGTTGAGTTTTACGAAAGGGGTGCGATCGAAGCTGAGAAGGATCAGGTCCTGATTAAGAGAAGGATTTCGCGCCAGGCGCTGAAACGTTTTCTTAGTGAGTAATCATTGACTCCCGGCCAAAGTTGGCATACAACCGTTTCGCTTTACCGTCGAGCCGCAAACTGATCCCCTGATGGAAACAGCCCCCACCGCCGGTATCCCCCGCGCCGTTGCGCCACCGCTTGACGCCACCCCTCCCGATCCCACCACTCGAAATGCCCCATCGACCGCGCGGGTTCGGCTCGCCTCTATTGATCTGCTGCGCGGACTGGTGATGGTGATCATGATGCTTGATCACACCCGCGACTTTATCAACAATTATTCGCTGCAGTACGACCCGACAGACCTCTCGCACACCAACGCGGCTCTGTTCTTCACGCGCTGGATTACGCACTTCTGTGCGCCGGTATTCGTCTTCCTGGCCGGGACGGGCGCTTACCTGCAAAGGGCGCGCGGGACGAAGAGAGCTGATCTGGCAAAATTCCTCGCCACCCGCGGCCTCTGGCTGATCGTCCTGGAATTCACGCTGGTCAGGTTCGGCTTCACATTTAATATAGACTACCGGTTTTTCGGGGCCGCACAGGTGATCTGGGTAATTGGTCTCTCGATGATTGTGCTCGCCGGGCTGATCTATTTACCGGTGCGGTTTATCGGCGCTTTCGGCGTGGCCGTTATCGCCTTGCACAACCTGCTTGACGGCATTCAAGTGCAGCCATGGCGCGGACCGGGGACTCCCACACCGGGCTTACTCGGCGAGGCCTGGATGATACTGCACCAGCCCGGAGCCTTTCCCCTATTCGGCGGCCCGGTTGTGGTAGTGCTCTACCCGTTCATCCCGTGGGTCGGAGTGATGGCGGCAGGTTATGCGTTCGGCGCGGTTTACCGGATGGATGGCGTGCGCCGCCGCCGGCTGCTGATCCGTTTGGGGGCGGCGCTTTCGCTGGCCTTCATTGTACTGCGCTCGATCAACATTTACGGTGATCCGCAGAGGTGGTCGATCCAGAAGAGCGCATTGTTTACCGTCCTGTCGTTTCTCAACACGACCAAATACCCGCCGTCGCTCTTGTACCTCTTAATGACGCTCGGCCCTGCCATCGCCGCCCTCGCCCTATTCGAGCGCCCGGATTATGGCCCCGTCGGGCGGGCGCTGGTGATTCTCGGGCGCGTCCCCCTCTTCTTTTATCTCTTGCAATGGCTGGTGGCGCATGTGCTGGCGCTGCTGATTGGCTACCTGGCTGGGAAGCCGACAGCCTACCTGTTAAACGGGCCTCCCTTCGCGGGAGTCCCCTCTGATGCCGGGTTCGACCTCTGGGTCGTGTATCTGATGTGGGCTGCCGGCGTGCTCCTGCTTTACCCGCTCTGCCTCTGGTACGCGGGGGTCAAGCAGCGTCATCGTTACCGGTGGTTAAGCTACCTGTGATGTGCGCCGTCTGAGGTATGACACGAGCCAAAACAGAGATGTTGGATTTGGCGCAAGCGCAAAGATTCCCAATCCTGGGATTTGAAGTTTCCAAAAATGAGACCTTAAAAGCACCCGCATCCCCGGCCGTTTTCCCATAAAGGTTGAGTATTCAATCGTTTATGCCACGCGGCGGCCGTGGCACGAGACTTCCTTACCTTTCTTCCCGGTTCATACCCAGGGATCACATGATAAACAGAAGACTCATGGAGGTAAGGCGATGGGGACCCTCTTACAAGACTTGCGCTACGGCTTTCGGATGATGCTCAAGCATCCCGGGTTCACCGTAGTGGCGGTGCTCGCCCTCGGTCTGGGGATCGGCGCCAATACGGCGATCTTCAGTGTCGTCAACGTGGTGCTGTTGCGCCCGCTGCCGTTCGAAAAGCCCGAACAGCTTGTGATGGTCAAGGCGCGGGATTTGCGGCCTACCGATAGCACCCTAGGCTCCGTCGATTACCCGGACTTCCGTGACTGGAGGGCGCAAAATCACGTCTTCGAGCGGCTCTCCGGCTACCGCAACCGCGATTTCACCCTGACGGGCGGGAGTGAGCCGGTCCAGGTCCATAGCGCGGTTGTCTCCGCCGACCTCTTCCAGCTACTGGGCGCATCGCCGATCCTGGGGCGCACGTTTCTTCCCGAGGAAGATAGGCCCGGCGGCAGTAACGGCGGCGACGCGGTCGTGCTGACCCACAGCCTGTGGCAGCGACGCTTCGGCTCCGATCCGAACGTAGTTGGGCAGGCGCTGGTACTCAACGGTAAAAGTTTCAACGTTGTCGGCGTGATGCCGGAAGGATTTAAGTTCCCCATCCAGGCTGACCCGATCGATTTGTGGACGACCTTCGCCGTCGACTCGGTGACGGCAGATGGTACCAAGCCGATCACTGAAGAACGTGGCGCGCATTTCTTCAACGTCATCGGACGCCTCAAGCCTAACGTTACGATCGAGCAAGCCCAGGCGGAAATGAGCTCTATCATGAGCAACCTGGAGAAGCAGTATCCCGATACGAACGCGCATGAGGGAGTGCAGATCGTCCCGGCCCTTGAGTCGCTGGTCGGCGACACCCGCCCGGCGCTGCTCATCCTGCTCGGCGCAGTCGGGTGCGTGCTGCTGATCGCCTGCGCCAACGTCGCCAACCTGCTGCTGGCGCGGGCCACTTCGCGTCACAAAGAGATCGCCATCCGCGCGGCGCTCGGCGCGAGCCGCCTCCGTGTCATCCGGCTGTTACTCACCGAAAGTGTTTTGCTCTCATTGGTGGGCGGCGCACTCGGGCTGCTGCTGGCACTCTGGGGGACTGACGTGCTGGTCGCGCTCAGCCCCCGAAACATCCCGCGCATCACGGAGATCGGTCTCGACACCTCGGTGCTCAGCTTTACGCTGCTGGTCTCGCTTTTGACCGGAATGATCTTCGGCCTCGCCCCGGCGCTGCACGCGACGAAATCGGATCTCACCGAGTCGCTCAAGGAAGGCGGGCGCGGTTCGACCGAGTTCTTTGAGCATCTGCTCTTGTTCATCATCTGGAATCTCAAGTATCGTTTTCCCGGGCACAGACGGTTCACCTCAGTACATCAGTTAGGTCGCACTTACCGATGTATCAGAAAGAACCTATCTGTGCCAATCTCATATGCTTCGATTTAGTTGCCCAGAATATCTGTGTAGCGTGAGAGCCGCAGGAACAGGTTACGGTCGGGTTGATGTTCGAAGACGGCGCCGCCGTCGGATACCAGCACCACCCGGTATGCCTTCCACACCGGTTCGAGGCCCATGTTGTCGTAGTTGCCGCCATCAGTCAGGCACAGACCGGCGATGCATAGGTCACGTTTGCGCCCGGACTGGTCGAGCCCGCCGCGGAGTTGGCCCGGTCCCAGCTCGACCGGCAGCGGGTTGAAGACCGGCGGGAAGCAAGAGGAGGCGGCCACGGCGCGAGCCACCCGCCAGTCGGGCGGGGGAGGGCTCGCATAACCCGCCTGGTAGTCGCCGACCCGCGTCTTCTCGAAAGTCCAGTTGACACCATAAGTCATGTCGGTAGCGCAGAAGATAAACCGCGGCCGGTCTGGCAGGTCATGAATTTTAAGCCGCGTAATCTCCTTCTCATAACTTTTAGCGAGCTCATGAACGCCGTTGCTTGACCGGAACCAGTTCCAGGGCAGGAGGCGTTTCAGTAGTACCGGGGTGCGTAGATTTTTAGAGGTGAAAAGGCGGAACGGCTCGGCCACCTGCCCTTCCCAATCATCGAGGACCGCCCCTCGTGCGGGCCATGGCCGAACGCGCTCCGCCAGGTGGGCGGAAATGATACTACCCCCGGAGACCGATGAAATCGCGTCGAGCTTGGATAAAATGGCAAGCTCGTTAAGACGGCGTAGCGCTCCAAGGTGAAAAAGGGCGGCACGAAAGCCCCGCCCGACAAGCACAATGCGATGCCGGAACGTGTTTGATCAGGAGTATATGAGGTGGCCGCCGCCTTCGCATCCAGTGCGGCGGCGCGAGAAGCATCGTCTTTTGTTGCGCTCTGTTGGGTGTCCATTGACGTACGGCTAAATGCCGGGGCCGCCGGGCTGAGTCAGATAGCATTTACATGAGGTCTGGAATTTGAGTTTGCCCCCTCAATTGCGCCCTGGTTTCTGCGGCTTGAAATCTCTTGAGCCAAAAGAAATGCCGCGACCTCTCGGCGCGGCATTATACATTAGCCAACCTTTATTCTGTCCGGGGATGCGTTAACGGGTACTACTCCGCTCCGGCCATCTCCTGTTAAAATGGGAACCACCTGCCGTTATTACGGCGACCGTAGCCCCCGCGATAACGTCTGTAGCCTTGCTCATAGCCACGCAGGAAGCCGTCGCGATATGCCTGCTTGTATGCGCCCTTGTTGCCGTAGGAAGAATCGTAGCCGTAGGTCGCGTTCCTGTAATAGTGTGACCGCTGCGGATCATAGCTCTGCCCGCGATTCGCATCGCTTGAGCCGGTGTTCAAGCCGTCCTGATAGCCACGGTCCTCCGCGTACCTGTACGTGTTGCCATACCGGCCGTAATTGCCATAACCTCTGTTACGACCATACCGGTCATCACGCCGGTCGCGATCACGATCCCAATCCCGATCACGGTCCCGGTTGCGTCGCCAATCACGATCCCGATCACGGCGGTATTGACCGTCACGGTCCGGGTATTGTGGGTACTGCGCTTGAGCTGTCAGGCTTGACATGATCCCGATGCCCAATAGTAAAGAGAGGGCTAAGATGGCTCCCCCGATCCTGCTCTGTCTTAAGTTACTTAAATTCATGTCCAACCTCCATATAATCGCGGTTTTAGCAACTCCTATGCCGGGTCAGGGACGGACTCCGATACCATTAAATATTGCAGGCTAATGACATTTTATTGATCTCACCCGCAGCACTATTTCGTGTGGACCCATACACGACTTCGTTAATTAATGCTGAGTGGATCAAGCTTTTCCTCTGTGTCCCTCTGGGGTTCTGCGGCAGTGAATGATCCTTCCTCAATCATTCAATTCGCCGGCCAGCGCGGCGCGGGCGAGAATCGCCGGGGGAATCGGCTCCAGAAACCTCGACACGACCGAGAACCCGCCTGACCCGCTGTCATAAGCATTCAGCGGGCAGGTGAAATAGAGATGCTGCTTCGCTCGCGTCGCCGCGACATACAGTAACCGCCTCTCTTCCTCCAGATCCTCAAACTCGTCATAAGATCTGGTTGACGGGAACCACCCGTCCATCATCCAGATGACGAACAGGGTGTTCCATTCCAGTCCCTTTGCCGAATGCACCGTCGAGAGCGTCACATACCCTTCGCCGCGCGCCGCCGCTTCCGCCTGGGCCGCGTCCGACGGGTCGAGCGCCACATCCGCCAGCAGTTCTTCGCTCGTCTTGTAGCGTTTCGCGATGTTAAGCAGGTGTTCCAGGTCGCGCTGCCGCCGCGGGTGATCGTCGTACCTGGCCTGAAGAATGGGCCGGTAAAATCGCATCGCCGTCGAGAGCTGCGTGCGCGGCGACTTATGCTCACTGATCGTCCGGAGCATATTCGCCAGCCTGACCAGTTGGTCCGCGTAGCTCGCCCTGGCCGGAAACTGTTTCAGCTTTTTCAGGAGGCCCTCTTTCGCTTTCGCCGTCCTGTACTCCCTCCTTTCGGTGCCGAGGTAATCGAGAATCTGCTCGACCGTCGCATCGCCGATATGGTCTATCAGCTTGAGCGCGCGGTACCACGAGAGGGTATCCGAAGGGTTGGCGACCGCGCGCAGGAACGCCAGCACGTCTTTGATGTGGGCCGATTCGGCAAACTTGATCCCGCCGAACTTGCGGAAAGGGATTCCGTGCTTGCCCAGCTCGATCTCCAGATCGAACGAATGGGAGCTGGCGCGAAACAGCACGGCGATCTCGCCGACGGGCACGCCTTCCTGGCGCAGCTCTCCGATGCGCTGCGCGATGAACTGAGATTGCTCATTCTCATCGCGCGCGCTGACAAGCATCGGCGGCGGCCCCTCGGTCGCGCGCGAGAAGAGCCGCTTCGCGTAGCTCTCCTTGGCCTCGGCGATAATGGCGTTGGCCACGTTAAGGATCGGCTGCGTGCTGCGAAAATTCTCCTCCAGCTTGATCATCCGCGCGTCGGGGAACAGCTCGGGGAACTCCAGCATATTCTTAAAGCTCGCCCCGCGGAACGAATAGATCGACTGGCATTCGTCGCCGACGACCGCCACATTGTCGTGCGCGGCGGCCATCAGCCGCACGATCTGCGCCTGTAGCTTGTTGGTGTCCTGGTACTCGTCCACCATGATATAGCGGTACTGCTCCGAGAGCCTCTGACGCAGCTCTTCATTCTCTTCGAGCGCATCGCGCAATCGCACCAGCAGGTCGTCGTAGGTGAGGAGGTGGCGCTCCCTCTTATACTCATCGAACGCCTTGAAGAGCCTTTCCAACTCCCGCCGATCGTCGGCGAACTGCGGGTAGTGGCGGTCGAGCACCTCCTCCAGCGGGATCAGCTTATTGACGACCATACTGAAGATCGCGCAGACGGTGCGCTTGCGCGGGAACCGCCGGTTCTTGCTGGTAACGGCCGTCTGCCGGCGCACCAGGTCAAGCAGGTCTTCGGTGTCACCCGAATCCAGCACGGTAAAGGTGCGCCGGACGCCGGTCAGTTCCGGATTCTTTCGTAAGACGGAGTGGGCCGTCGAGTGAAACGTACCACCCGACACCCGCTGGCAGCGCTCGTCGGCCAGCGCCGCCGCGCGCGTCAGCATGCTGATGGCCGCCCGCCGTGTGAAGGTCAGCAGCAACACCGACTCGGGCCGGACGCCCGTTTCCACCAGCCGCGCGACGCGGTAAACGAGCGTCCGCGTCTTCCCCGTGCCCGCGCCGGCGACGATCAGCAGCGGCCCGTCGACGGTCGTCACCGCCTGGTACTGGCTTTCGTTCAGCTCCTTCTCATAATCTATTCTGACCGCGCGCCGTGCCGACGTCACCGGCTTCAACACCAGCTTAGTCCTGACCGCGACCGTCGCCTTGCCCGACTCGATATCACCTTTGAGAGATTTCAGCTCCGCCGAGAGCTCTTTGATCGTTTGATAACGCTCTTTAGGCGCTTTGGCCATCGCCTTGGCGAGGATCCGTTGAAAGTCGCGCGGCAGGTCGGGTTTGATCGCATGCGGCGGCTTCGGCTCTTCGTGCAGGATCGCGTGCATCGTGTCGATACTATTTTCGTTAGCGAAAGGACCCTGCCCCGTCAGGGTTTCGTAGAGCACGACCCCGAAGGAAAAGATGTCGCTCCGGAGATCGACGCGCTGGCCGAGCAGTTGCTCCGGCGACATATAACTGATGGTCCCCATGATCAGCCCGGACTGCGTGTTGACCTGGATGATCGTCTGATCCGTGCTGTTGGCCTGAAGCGGGCGCCGCTTTCGCTCGATCAGCTTGGCCAGGCCGAAGTCGAGAATCTTCGCGTAGCCGTCGTGGCTGACGATCAGGTTTTCGGGCTTGAGGTCGCGGTGAGCAATGCCGTGCTCATGCGCCTTGGCCAGCCCTTCGGTAATCTGTATCGCGATGCCTAAAGCGCCGGGAACGGTGAGCGACCGGGCGGTGATCTTCTGGCGCAGCGTCTCCCCCTGGACGTACTCCATGGCCATGTAAGGCTTGCCGCCGGCTTCGCCGATCTCGTAGACGGTGAGAATGTTCGGATGGTTCAAGGCCGAGGCGGCGCGCGCCTCCTGAAGAAATCTCCGGCGGCGATCCTCTTGGGAGATGGCATCGGGCGGCAGCACCTTGAGCGCGACAACGCGGTCGAGCTTCTCATCGCGCGCTTTGTAAACCGTTCCCATACCGCCCGCCCCGAGCAGCTCAAGGATCCGGTAGTGCGCTAAAGTCGTGCCTTCAAGGATTGCTTTCATTTTAGGATTCACGTCGAGAATAAAAAGGGCGAAGGGCGCGTGCACAGTCCGCGCCGTTAAGCTCGATGCCGGGCCGCGTCTCCACAGGCCATTCACCGCAAAGCTTAGCCTGATTGCGCGTCCACTGCAATTGCGCAAAGTCAACGATGTCAGGATTAAATTAATTGAATGCCGGGTCGGGAGTGACTAACCGGAAACCGAATCACCAATAAACCCCTCTTAAATCCCTCCGCGCTCCTAATGAAGAAGCTCCGTCGTGTGATCTGTGACACTGCCCGGCGCCGGATGTGCAGTCTCTTGAACCGGGGCAGGCGTAGGTTGCTGCGGTGGCTCTATGCGGGCCATCTTCGGCGCGGGTCGGATGAGCAGCCCCGAGATAATCTTCCCCGTGCCTGAGAAGATTGGAATCGCTCCCACGAGCCAGATGACGCGAACCACCGGCTCCAATTCGAAGGGGATCCGCGCGAGAACTTCCGGCGGAATTCTCAGGACGATTGCTCCGGCCAGGTAATATAAAAAGATACTCAGGCCGATGCCGCTGAACAGGGATTCGACGCCCTTCCTGATCGCACGTTCCCGGCGCTGCTCCGGAGTCTGCGGCGCTCTTTTCCACCACCTTTTCACCTCTGAAGAGTCGAAGCTGTGGACTATCTCCCGGTTCATCTGCTCCAGGGCGTGAGAAATATCTTCGGTCACCCGCTCGATCTTCATACCTTTCATCTTCTCTTTGTCGAGCTTCAGACCCTTCATCATCTCTTTGATCTTCGGCAGAGGGCCACGATCGCTTCGGGCGATGGCCTCGCTCAAAGTGACGGCTTTGCCGATGACCTTCAGGTTCGCGCCACACGATCGGCAATACTGCTGGGAAGATTCAGTTCCACATTGTGGGCAGTACATACTTTTTCACCATTAAATAAAGGGTTTACCTAGCAAAAACGCCGAGGATACGAAAGCATACGAAAAAGGGACGCAAAAGTTCAGATCTGAAAGGGACATTTATAGACTGATTCACGGAGAAAAATTACTGTTAAAAGGTCTGAATTCGTGGCGCTTTTCCTCTCGGGGCGTGCGGCGGTTCACCTCGCTTTCGCCCTAATAGTTTATCAAGATCGCGTCCCGCGCGAACCCCATCTGCTGTAGGCGGTCGCGCGTCTGTTCGATCATCTCGCGCGAGCCGCAGATGAGCGCGACCGGAGACTTGAGCTCCGGCAGGACGTGATCGAGCAGCGATTGAACATAACCGGTCGGCCCGGACCAGTCGTGCCCGTCGGGCCGCGAAATGACCTGTCGCAGCTCGACGCCCGCCTCCTCCCAGCTCTCCGTTTCATCCCGGTAACAGAAGTCGTCCGGCGTGCGCGCGCCGTAGAGCACGACGAGTTTACCGAAATCGCCCGGCCGCTTCAGCACATGACGCAACGCCGAGCGAAGCGGCGCCACGCCCGTGCCCATGGCGACGAAAACCAGATCATTGCCCCGCTGCTCGTCGAGCGCAAAGCCGGCGCCGGCAATTCCGGTTAACTCGACCCGGTCGCCCTCGCGCATCTCAAAGACTGCTTCGCTTGCGCCTCCCCCCCGTTTGACGAGAAATTCGAGCTCCGCGTCCTCCGGCGCGCTCGCGAAAGCGAAGTAAGACTGCTCGCCATTAACCACACGCAGTACGGCCACCTGACCGGGCAAAAAAGTTAACCCGTGCGCGCCTTTCGCACCCTCCGGCATCATGTCGAACGAGCGTATGGCGCGCGCCTGCTCACGAATTTGTTTAACAATGAGCCGCCGCGCCTCTTGATCTCCCATGAAAAGCCCTACCCATTAATCTCCTGCACCGTCCGGGTACCATTGCAGTCTACCTTAACTTGATTTGCGACGTAAAAGCGCCCGCCAGGCTATTCGTCAAGCCATGGTCAATCAGAGAGAAACTATTACTTAACTGTTCTGAATTTATGAGGTTTTTTGCCTGATCGCCAACAGCTCGCCCGAACAGGTATAATATTTAGCTTTTGGTCCAGTCCATCAAACGAAGGTGATTATGAGTGCTAATGTCGAGAGGACTGAAGATCGGCTCGCCGACTTCACACGGGACAAGCGTGTCCTGATTCTTTCAGTAATGGCTGTAGTGATCGGCGCGCTCAGCGCGATGGCCGCCAAGGCGCTCGTCTGGCTCATCGCCGTAATTACAAATCTCACGTTCTATCAGCGCTTCTCGTCGGAATTCGTCTCCCCGGCGAACCATCACCTCGGCTACTGGGTGATCCTGGCGCCGGTGGTGGGCGGACTGCTGATCGGATTGATGGCCCGCTACGGGTCGGAAAAGATTCGCGGCCACGGAATTCCGGAAGCCCTGGAGGCGATCCTCTTCGGTCGCAGCCGGATGGATGCAAAGGTCACGATCCTCAAGCCACTCTCTTCGGCCATTTCGATCGGCACGGGCGGGCCGTTCGGGGCCGAAGGCCCGATCATCATGACGGGGGGCGCGCTCGGGTCACTCTTCGCGCAGCTCTTCCATCTCTCCTCGGCCGAGCGTAAGACGCTTCTGGTCGCCGGCGCGGCCGGAGGCATGTCAGCCGTCTTTGCTTCGCCGGTGGCCGCCGTGCTCCTCGCCGTCGAGCTGCTGCTTTTTGAATGGAGGCCCCGCTCCTTCATTCCCGTCGCCATCGCTTCGGCCGTGGCCGGCGCTTTGCGCGTCCCGCTGCTCGGCGCCGGACCGGTTTTCCCGGTCTCGGCGCACGCCCAGCTCGGCGGGGAAGCGCTCATCATCGCCTTCGCCGTCGGGATCATCGCCGGGCTCGGGTCGGGACTTTTAACAGCCCTGGTCTACGGCTTTGAAGACCTCTTTCAAAAGCTGCCCATTCACTGGATGTGGTGGCCGGCCATCGGCGGACTTGTCGTCGGCGTCGGCGGGTGGCTCGACCCGCGTGTGCTCGGCGTCGGCTATGACACGATTCATGCGCTGCTGCGCGGCGAAATGGTCGGCGCCGTCGTCGCCGGACTACTGATCGCGAAGGCGCTGGTCTGGGCCGTCGCACTCGGCTCCGGCACCTCCGGCGGCGTGCTCGCGCCGCTGCTCATTATGGGCGGCGCGCTCGGCGCCATCGAATCCCATTGGATCCCGGTCGGGGATGCCGGGCTCTGGGCGATGGTCAGCATGGCGGCGATGATGGGCGGCACGATGCGCTCCCCGCTGACGGCAATGATCTTCACGCTGGAGCTGACGCATGATCTGAATACACTGCCCGCGTTGCTGGTGAGCTGTATTGCCGCCCACGCGTTGACCGTTCTCATGCTGCGCCGCTCAATTCTGACGGAGAAAGTGGCCCGGCGCGGCTATCACATCACGCGCGAGTACAGCGTTGACCCGCTCGCCGTGCTGCGCGTCGGCGAGGTGATGGACAGGGACGCGCCCACCATCCCCGCGGCGATGAAATTGACAGAGCTTTCCGACCGAATTGCGCAGCGCGATCCGCAGTTGATACGTCGTCAGGGGACGCTGATCATTGACGAGGGTGACCGGCTGGTCGGAATTATCACGCGCGGCGACGTGCTGCGTGCGCTGGAGCTGGGATCGAATGGCGATATGACGGTGATGGAGGCCGGCAGCGGCAACCTGGTCGTGACCTATCCGGACGAACTCCTGTACGACGCGGTGACCAAGATGGTGAGAAATAATATTGGGCGCCTGCCGGTCGTGAGCCGGGAGGACGAGCGCCGGTTGCTCGGCTACCTGGGCCGCTCCAGCGTCATGACGGCGCGGCTGCGCCAGCTCGAGGAAGAGCACGTGCGCGAAGCCGGGTGGCGTCCCAGCACGGCTTGACGAATCCCATCGCGATTTGCGCCGGGATGTACGGAAAAGTCATCATTAATCAGAGAGGAGCGGTTATCAAGTCTGAATTGATGACGCTTTTCCTCTGTGCTCCTCTGACCTGCGGTGGTTCAAACCGCCTTCTTCCATTCACTCAGGGTGAACATGCTCCGGGTGGTCACCTTCCGCTTCCTCATACAAACGATCGATGACGCCGCGGTATTTCTCATCAATCACGCGTCGTTTGACCTTGAGGGTGGGCGTCAATTCGCCGCCGTCAATGGTGAACTCATGCTCCAGTAGTGCGATGCGCTTGACGCGCTCGTATTGCGCGAGGTCGGGCGTGAGGGCGGCGACCTGCCTTTCAAAGAGGTCGATAATGCGCGGGTGCTTGCAGAACTCGGCGGGCGTTCGCGCATCGATGCCTTTGAACTCTGCGTAAGATCGAAGTTGATCCCAGTCGGGTACGATCAGCGCGGCGGGGAATTTCCGCCCGTTGCCGATGAGCACGACCTGGTTGACGAAGCGCGATTGCTTAATGCGCTGCTCGATCGGCTGCGGCGCGATGTACTTGCCCCCGGAAGTCTTGAAAAGCTCCTTCTTGCGGTCCGTGATGCGCAGGAATCCGTCGGCGTCCAGCGTCCCGATGTCGCCCGTTTTGAACCAACCGTCTTCGGTAAACACGGCGCGCGTCGCCTCCGGCTTGTTGTAGTAGCCGCGCATCACGTTCGGCCCGCGTATCTCAATCTCGCCGTCCGCCGCAATCCGCACTTCGACGTTTCTGATGGGGCGTCCGACCGTGCCGACGCGCTGCTCCTCGGGCCTTCCGGCGGCGATCACCGGCGCCGTTTCCGTCAGCCCGTAACCTTGAATGATGGGCAGCCCCGCCCCCTCAAAGATGTACGCGATCTCGTCGGGCAGCGCCGCCCCGCCGGAGATGAACAGGCGTACGCGACCGCCGAGGCCGGCCCGCCATTTCGAAAAGACGACGCGCGAGGCGAGTTTGTGTTTGAAGGCAAGCAGCGGCGGGACTTTCCGGCGCGCGAGCGTGTGCTGCGCATAAGTTTTACCGACGGAGACGGCCCAGGCCAGCACAGCCGCCTTAAGCTTCCCTTCCTTGACCGCCCGCTCCTTGATGCGCGCGTAAATCTTCTCGAAGAGGCGGGGGACGCCGATGAATAAGGTGGGCCGCACTTCGCGAAAGTTGTCGCCGATCTTTTCCAGCGACTCGGCGTAAAAAACGGATATGCCGTGATGTATATACATGTACATCGCCAGGCGTTCGAACACGTGCGAGAGCGGGAGCACGGAGAGCGCCACGTCTTTTTCGCCGAACGAGAGGTGGGTTGAAGAATCAATCAGGTTCGAGACGAGATTCGAATGGGTAAGCATCACGCCCTTGGGCTCGCCCGTCGTGCCCGAAGTGTAGATGATCGTTGCGAGGTCGTCCGCCCCGACCGAGCGCGCCATTTCGCCGACCAGCTCCGGTCGCCGGGCGTGAAGCTCGCGCCCGCGCGCTTCGAGCTCCGACAGCGTCATGCCGCCCGCCTCTTCCGCCCCGTCCCCGTCTAAAAAGATGACGTGCTCGAGCGCGCCGCACGCGTCGAGCGCGTCCTTGAGCTGGTCAAACTTCCGGCGTTTTGAGACGAAGAGAACGCGCGCGCCGGAATCCATCAGGATGTAGCAGGCCTGCGCGGGCGTCAGCGTCCAATAGATGGGCACATCAACCACGCCCGCGAACAGACAGCCGGCGTCCGTCAAAGTCCATTCGGGGCAGTTCTCCGAAACGAGCGCCGCGCGGTCGCCGTGGCGCATCCCGAGCGAATAAAGACCGAGTGCAATCATGCGCGCGCGCTCGATGAGCTGGTCCGAAGAGATCGGACGCCATGCGCCGTCCCGTTTGTAATTCAGCGCGTCGGGCCGGTTGTGACGCCGCGCGGCCCGCTCAAACATTTCCACGAGCGTGGCGGGTTCGTCCGGTTCGAGCGGCGCCCGTGAAACCTCCACATCAATTGTGCCCGGAAACGCCTTCACCGCTCACTCACCCCGTTAAGAAAAATGTCTAAAACCTGATCGGCCATCGGCGCCAGCCGGTAGCGGCGCTTGGAGAGGATCCAATTCGTCGCCATTTCGTCGAGCGCGCCGAAGAGAATTTTGGCCATTACTTTCGCGTTCAGCTCCGGGCGAAACAGGCCGGCGCGTTGCCCCTCTTCAAACGTCGTACGGATCAGGCCGAGGTATTCGGCGAAACCGGCGGCGGAAAATTCTTCCATAAATTTCGTCGAGCCACGCAACTCGACCTGAAATACCACGGCCAGGTCGCGGTCCGCGCCGAGGCGCTCGAGGTGAAGCAGGGCGATCCGGCGCAGTTTCTCCCGCGGGTCCGTGATCGCTTCAAGCTGCCTGCGCACCTCGGTGATCGCTTCGTCCATGCTCCGGTCAAAGACCGAATGAAGGATCTCCTCTTTGCTCTTGAAGTATAGGTAGACTGTGCCGTCGGCGACGCCGGCCGCGCGCGCGATGTCCGCGACCTTTGAGTTAAAGTAGCCGCTGCGCGCGAAGACGCGGGTGGCGGCGCGCAGGATGGCCTCGCGCTTATCGGCGACGGCGGAACGGTTGGAAGGCAGCGAGCGAACTGAGCGCATCAAGGCACAACAACGGACGCAGGATGATAGGGGGCGCATGCGGAATAATGCATTATTCCGCACGCATCATTTCCTAGCCTAACCTTAGCGCGTGGTTTTGTGCAACAGGCGCCCGGGGGGTCACTTGCGCGACAGTTCGGAGGCGCCCCGCCCGTCTTCCGCCTTGAGCTCTTCGGCGAGGAGGTTATCTCCCCTATCCACCTGGAGCGGGCCACTCTGTAGGCGCAGGTCGATCTGCCGTGAGGGAATCTCGATCCTCTCTTCGCGAAACAGCCGCTCAATCCGGTAGTTGATGTCGCTCCTGATCTGCGTATGCGAGCGCGGCTTGTTAGTCCACACCAGCAGCCGAAACTCCAATGACGTATCACCAAACTTCATAAACTGCACACTCGGCGCCGGTTGCTCCAGTATGTTCTCGACACCTTCGGGCGCCCGCAGCAGTGTCTTTGTGACCAGCTCGACGTCCGAGTCGAGGGCCACCCCGATGGGGATCGAGATGCGCGCCCGCGGGTCACCGTACGACCAGTTGATCAGGCGCTGGCTGACAATCTTCGAGTTCGGCACGATCACGGCGATACGGTCATTCGTCATCACAATCGTCGTGCGCAGGTTGATGCTCTGCACGTCGCCTTCGTCTTCACCGATGGTGACGCGGTCGCCGATCCGTACAGGGCGCTCGAAGAGGAGGATGAAGCCGGAAGCGATGTCGTGGGCGATATACTGCAAGCCGAAGCCGATGCCGACCGACAGGGCGGTAAAGACCACGGCGAGGGTCGTCAGGTCCGCGTTAAAGGCCACCTGGAAGGCGTAGAGCACGCCGACAAAGATGATCGTATAGTGGACCAGTCGGATCATCGTATAGCGGATGCCCGGGTCAATATAAACGCGTTTGGAGATGCGGCGTTGGAGGACAGAAGTGAGCGTGCGCGAGATGATGACCGCCAGCAAAAATATCGCGGTGCCCAGCGCGAGGCTCGCCAACGAGATATTGAACTTGCCGATCCTGACTTCATGGTGGAGATAGTCCCAGACGCGCTTCAAGACACTCAGACCGCCCTGTAGCCAGAGCGTTGCGCCGATCAAAAATCGCCGGCCCGCAATGCCGCTGCCTCTCATCACCGCGTAGCTCAACATCTCCATACTCCGATCTCTCTACCGTTACTTTTTTACCCCGCGCGCCGATCCAACTGGCAGCGTGTTGTCAGGATTCATAAAACAATCAGCCGTCGCGGGCACACAAGGCGCACACGCCGACGGCCGGTGGAAAAGCCATTATAAAAATATGGCGGAGGCGGAGGGACTCGAACCCCCAAGGGATTTCTCCCGCCGGTTTTCAAGACCGGTGACTTACCAATTAGCCTACGCCTCCGTTGCCTTATCTCGCTCAACAGGTGCGACGCGCGCGCGTCGCACCTCAGGGCCGGCGCAAGAGCCGTTCGACCGGCCCTCCCGGTCTGCTAAGGACAATATACCGCACACAGTCCGCACCGCTCAACTTCGTTGACAATCCATTCCCCCTCATCGTCCTCTGTAGTTCATTCCTCCTGGCGCACAAAACAAGTACGGGTAGCACAGTGGCTACCCGTATGTTATTGATCCTGTTAGTGCCCTCGCGAGGATTCGAACCTCGAACCAACGGATTATGCCTACCACTACGGCT
>CAYLJO010000005.1:0-61074 GCA_964383905.1 uncultured Blastocatellaceae bacterium | reverse complement strand
GGTCTAATTCCGTCTCGTCCAGTCGTGCGATAGCTTCCGTGCCCGTCGCGGCTTCAAACACCCGATGTCCTGCGTCCTTGAACGCATCGGCCAAGAGCGAACGCACTCTTTCGTCGTCGTCAACCACCAGCACGGAAGCATTCATGGTGTTGCTGGCGGGCACGAAAACAGGGGCCTTTTTTTCGAGCAGCGACTTTTCGTAGAGCGGCAGCCTGACCTCAAAACGCGTGCCTTCACCGGGATAACTGGCGACCAGTATTTGGCCGTTGTGGCGGGCGATAATGCCGTGCGAAGCGGCCAGACCGAGTCCGGTCCCGCGTTCACCTTTTGTCGTATAGAAGGGCTCGAAAACGCGTGCGGCGACTTCGGGAGGCATCCCGCATCCGGTATCCGCTACCCAGAAGCAGGCGCCGTCAATCTCGGCCCTCGTCCCGACTTCTATCGTGCCGCCATCCGGCATCGCGTCAACGGCGTTAAAGAGCATATTAATAACGACCTCACGCAGTTCCGCGCCGTCGCCGAGGGTGCGCACCAGGCCCTGGTTCACGACGATCACGTTGATGCGGCCCTCGCGCCCGGCCACAGTATTTTGCCATTTAGGTCTCGCGATCTCGACGCTTGAGGTGATCAGTTCGGTGAGATCCAGGGGGACGAAATCCTGTGACGTGTCGCGCCTCGCAAAGTCGAGCAAACGGCGCAGCGTCTGCGAGCTGTCTGCCACGGCGCGGGCGATTACTTCTAAGCTTTTCGCGGCCGCAGCGTCCGCGCTTCGCATCTGCAGGAGTTGCGCCCTGCCCTGTATGACCGTCAAGGAGTTATTCAGGTTGTGGGCCACGCCGGCCGCGAGCTCGCCGAGCGCGCGGAGTTTATCGGACTGGGCCATGCGATCCTGAGTGCGCTTGCGATCAGTCACGTCACGCAGGAAGATGAGCGCGCCCGTGATACTTCCGTCTTTCCACATCGGCGACGTATGGGCCTCAACGTACCGCACGGTACCGTCGGCGCAAATCGCCTGGAGCTCGGCCTGCGTGTCTTCTCCCCTGAATGTGCGTTGCAGGTTAGCGGCGGCCGCCTCCCGCGCCTCGGGAGCGATCAACCAGCTAAACTCTCTTCCGACCAGGACCGACCGGGTCAAGCCGCTGGCGGCCTCGGCCCGCTCGTTCATCCATTTAATGTGGCCTTCGGTGTCCAACGTATAGATTTCATCGGGCGTGAGATCGGCCAGACTCGCCATGAAGGATTTATGCTCGAAGGCCTCCGCTTTAGCGCGGCGAAGCTCGGAGATGTCACGCGCCACAACCAGCGCGCTGATGGCTCCCTTTTCGCGCAAAGCTTTGATCGGGGTGACGCTCACGAGCGTCGGGCGGTCGGCATTCGCGCCCGCCAGCATTTCCACTTCCACCCTTTGACCGCCCGCCAGCGCGCGATCAACGACACATTCGGACGCCTCGACGCCCCAGAACATTTCACAACACCGCCGGCCAATCAGGAGGGCCTCCGGCCTGTTCTCCAAGAGCTTTCCCGGGTTGTTAATGAAACTCAGGCGCGTGCCGGCATCAAATAGAAAAATCCCGTCGGGCAATGCATCCAACGCGGCTTCGTATTCGCGGCCGCTGGCAACGATTTCATCAACGTTCATGATTTTGTTGAGAAAAATTTATCTGACTAAGAAGTCCTGTTCAGACGCATCCGGGCTTGGGGCAAATATTTGATCGCGGGCGCTTCACAAGATTGGCAAGATGTTCATGCGAAAGGCGCTTCCTCGAAATTAATGTTCAGGCGGCCCCCCACTTGAGTTGTGCAAGAAAGCGGCACAACTCTCGATTGTGCCGCTTTCCCTGATTAACCTGACCGCTTGGCCTCTCTTCCAGAGATATTATTCTACACCGAGCCTACTAGTAGACCTGTTTGAAGCCTGTAGCCTCGATGTACTGGAACTGAGGTGTCCCCGGCGGCAAACGCTGTGGGTTTAAGAAGCTGCTGTCAAAAGCCCAGTTGCGCGACGGGGCGCCGTATATCGTGCTATTGGCGTTATACGGTCCCATCGCTTGCGTCGAGTGATACAGCGGGATCAGCGCGCCGATTAGATTAAACCGCTGGCTGTTCCAGTTCTCTAGGAAGCGCGGGAAGTTATGCATACCCCCGCAGAGCCGCGATTCGCCCGCGCTGCTATTGCCGGCGTCGGGCGATCCCGCCAGGGCCGATAAATTGTTACCCGCGATGATTCCGGCGCGTAGCGAAGTCTCCTGCCCTAAGGAAGGCGAAGACATATTCAAATCGGCCGGCCGTAAGCTCGTGCTATCCGGATTGAGGGCCGTTTCGCTGTCGAACCACGTCTTTGAAAGCGGGAAGAAGGCGTCAGAAACGATCGAGGTCGGGACCTGATTCCCGTTATAATCGGCAGCGAGCGAAGCCCCGCCAGCGGGCTGATTGTTGATACCGGTTGTATTATAGTTGCCCCAGATATAGACCATGTTTTCCGTGGCAACCGTGATCCCATTGATCGACGACAGCTTGCCTGCCGCCTGGGCTGCCGCGTCGGTGGCGCTGGTCATCAAGTTTTCACCGTTGAACAATCGCACCGCGCGGCGGAAATAGTTGCTCGGATTGGTCCAGGCGGCAACCGTCATGGCCCTGGTCTGTCTGGGAACAGTCGGACCACCTCCGGCCAAGGCCGCCGGGTCGGGCAACTCGCTCGTATCCTTCTGAAGAGTCCCCTTCTTAGGCTGCCCCGTCGACATATCAATCCCGGCATCGATGACATCCTCGCCCGGATCAAGCGAGCCGTTCGGGCCATAGATGTCTTCGTTGTCGGCCATGCCATTGGTCGTATTCAGGACCGCTCCGGTCGGATCTTGCTCTTGCTTCACCTTGTCTCCGCGTCTATCGGAGACATAGAGTATGTAACCGTCTGGCGCGGCAATATTCGTACTTACAGCGTTGGTCCCGGCCAGCAGATTACCGTCGAAAACTCCGTCCACCCAGCGGGCAAAGTTTCTCATGTTGATCTCGACGACGCTGGTCATCCCGCGTTCCCAGATGGTGTTCGCATCCAGACTCGTATTGATGCGGCCCTCACGCACGTTATAAACATTGATCGGGACGATACTATTCCAGTCGTTCGCAGGACCAGGGGCAGCTGCGCGAACCCCAGTCCCTAGTGAAGTATCCTCCACTATGTTCGTGAGATACCCATAAGTGGCATCCTGCGTGAGCGAACTGCTGTTTACCTTGGCGCCCATACCGATGTTTGTGCCATTGATGTTCGGCGCCGTGCCGCTGCCCTGAAGGAAATATGTCAGGTAGTTGTTACCACCGCTGGCGTCGCGGCTGCCCTGAGTAAATGCCGCCCATAATGGGCGTTGAAGATAGACGATACCATTGGGCTCTTCTTCAGTCATGCCCAGGCTCAAAATCTGCTTGGTGACATCGTAATGGTTGCCGTTGGAATCGACGATCTCGATAAAGATACGGCCTTTGATCCCCGCTCCTGCCGGAATCGTAATGCCGTTCGGTGAAGTGGCAGATGCGGACTGCACCCCTCGTACCGTGTCGGCCTGCATGAGCGTGAGCGTCACAGCCTGTTGCTGGCGCAGGTAAGTCGCGGGAGCCGTGGTATCAACGTATGTGCCGTCGTCCTTGATGCGCCAGAGGGCGCGGCCGCCGTTCGCGGTGAGGAGAGCACCTTCCGGCAATGGTTCTGGGACAAACGTTGATAACGCAACACCTTTACCTGCCGGGATGCCGCACGCATCCGTGGTCGATGGGTTTTCATCATCGAGCAGGATACGTACTTCGGCCTTCGTATGATATCGGGAGTCGCTCAGCGTCACGTCGTCATTCGGCATGCGACGCTTGATGATCTCTCGCGTCGGGTTGCCATCAAGCTGTAGTGGAAGCAGCAAAGGGGCCGCGCCTGTTGTGCGCGTCAGCACCTGCCCGCCGAATTGATTGGGAACTCCGGCCGCCGCCGCCGCGATCGAGTTAGTGTCCCAGGGGGTGTTGGCGGTGCCGTTCGGAGAAGTGGGGAAGTAGCCACGGCCACCGCTGACGGCGCCGGGTAGATTCGGGCCATTGTTGACACTGCCCTTCGTGAGCGACACGGTCGTCGAACCGACCTTCACAGTAACGGAAGTGGCGTGTGTCCCTCCGTTGCGGAGGACGTCGGTCACGATCTCGTTGGCGGTCGTCACCTTATCCTGGAACTCGGTGGTTCCGCTGGCGTAGATGTTCCCGTTGGCATGCACGCGGCCGTTAAAGTAGAACTGCGGACCGGGGTGGATTTCCAAATCCTCATTGCTGAACATGCCGAACTGGAAGATCGGGATCATATAGTTGTTAAGCTTACGTTGCAGGGTCACCTGCGGGCCGCCGTCAGTGGTCGTTGACGTCCCCGTGATGTACGACCCACCCGGGTCTAATGTCGCCGTGGTATTGGCGACATAGGGGGAGACGGTGGCCGTCAGCCCGGCGAACGGACCGCTCGGAACTACAACCGTCGGGAAAGAACCGGCGGGAAACGTGATCCTCTTGTGGTATTCCGTTAAGGCCGCGCTATCCAGGGCCAGTGACTGTTGGAAGACGAAACCTTCGCCGGTCAGCTCCGCGGGGGGGGAATTGGCGATCGTATTCAAATGCGATTGCTTAGGCCGCGAAGTTCGCGCAAAGAGCGCGCTGAAATCGCTCGTCATCTTTTCAATGCCCGCCGCCGCCGCGTAGAAGGTCTGCGTCCGCCGCAGGTCGCTGTTGGCGATCTGTGCTTCGTGATTGACGACGGCCAGCACCGACATCGAGACCACGGCCAGCACGCCCATAATCAGCAGCGCCATGGCCAGGGCCGCCCCGCGCTCGCCCTCCCGCTTCTCAAACTGCGATGCTCTTGCTATCATTCCATTATTTCTCATGATCGTAGCTCTTCCTTCACGATGACAGTGCTTGACGCCATTCCCTTACGGTTGCAGTGCCTGACGGAATTGCATGTTGCGCACGCTCGTGATCGTCGCCGCCGCCGGCAACACGTAGCGCGTCGTATTATTATTGAGAATCGGATGAACCGTCTCCGTCCTGATGCTGACCCCGACATCCCGGACATTGACCTGCTGGTTCGAGCTCGTCAGCTGCGTCACCGGTTGCACAAGAAGTCCGTTGCCATCTCGCAGGTTCAGTGTGTAAGTGAACTGCATGTCATAAACGTGCTCGGCGATCACGGTATCGATAAATCCCGTGGCGCTCGGGACCCCGAACACACGGCGGATCAACAACCCGTTGGAGTCAACGAAATAATGGATCATCTGTACTCTCAGCAGAGTCGTTGCAACCGTTCCGGCTGATGAGATAGTGTTGATCGGCCCGCCGTTTCCCGGCTGATTAAGGTTGTACGGATCGCTCGCCGCGAAAATCAGGTTCGGGCTATTGCCACTCGCGCCCGTGATATTTGTGATCGCCCCGAAAGTCGCGCCGATCGAAGAGGTGATGGCGTAAATCTGTCCGATCTGGAAGTTCGCCCCCGCTAACTCCGGCGAAGTGATGCTGACATTGGCGCCGGACGGGGTAATTGAACCCGCCGGTAAGTCGATAGGAGTAAAACTCGTATCCGCCGTCAGAATGGTGAGTCGGTCGGTGGGGCCGTCCGGGGCCGGGTTAGAGCGCACGGTGACGGCCGGGTTGGTCCCCAGGACGGCAGTGCCTGCCGGCACGTTGTTATCAGAGGTGATGATCCCAATAATCGCGACAGCCGCATTAGTGGGACTAATGACCGGACTGGCCGTCAGGTAACTTTGGGCGAAAGTTTTGGTCAACTGGATATTACTAATACCATTCAAGCCATTTCCCGCCACGATCAGATCGCGGTTGATATACTCCTGCGCTATTCGCTGATTCTCCTGGGCTTCGGTCACTTCGTAGGTACTGCTCGTGACCTTCAGGCTATTCCCCATCATCGAAAAGACCGAGGCGGAGATAATCAGCATGACAGCCATCACGATCATCAACTCGATGAGCGTGAAGCCCCCCTGCCCTCTGTCGCTTTGTCGTATATTGCTTATGCTCATAACCCGCCTCCGGTCTTCAGAAAAATAGGTCAGCGTTGGCTACGTTCAACAACTTATCTAAGGTAGTTGCTGCGCGCGTCATTATTGAGGTAACCGATGAAAACCATTGTCTGCGTCCTACCGCCCGCGTCCGGGTACCACAGCGTTACCGTGACCTTCTTCAAATTGGGGTTACTAGGATATGTGGAGATATCTATCTGCCGCTGGTAGCCGGGAATTGCCCAGCCCGGCATTGTGACGTCATCAGCCGTGCCGTAAACTCCGTCCGGCCCCGGACCGATCAGGTCATCCGCCGTCCCGAAAATCCCGTCAGGACCGGGGTTGGTTGAGACCGGTTGAGGCCCCACGGGGAAACCTGCGAAACTCTGCAAGGCGCCTGTGTTGTCTACGCTGCCCGTATTGGCGATCTGGCCGAAGGTGAGCTGCCCGGTATCGCGCAGTGTCTCCATCTGCTCAAGGATCGACACCAGCAGGAGCTTGTTATTCGTGACATTACGGCCGCGGTTACTCACCATCAGGCTGTATCCGATCGCCGACGCCACCCCGAGCAATCCGACCATCAGAATCACCATCGCCACGACCATCTCGACCAGCGTGAAGCCGGCCTCAGAAGGACGGGGGAAATTGTCCGCCGAGGTGCGGGCTCTGGAATTATTCGACGTAATTATTCGCACTGCTGCTGTACCTCCACATTTTGATTCTTCCGGATGCCCCGAGAATCGTCACCGCGCTCGCCGTCTGATCCGCCATTTTATTGTTATAGATGAACAGGCCGTAATTGATCGGATTACCATTGGCATCCACCACCGCGCCGCTGGGCTGGAACGTGATGTTGAAAACGCCGCCCGTCGGAACAGGAGTCATGGTCACTTTATCCGTGAGAGACGGAGTTGTCGTGATATCCGACGGCACTCCGTAAGCCATCTCCGAAGCTACCACCCCCTCGCCGGCCAGCGAGGTCGAAGTGACCGTCACATCCGGAACTATATTTGCGGAGGCGGCGCAGCCGGCAAGAAGCGGTGTCTGCGGGGGGTTGCAGGGAGGGAGCATGACCATCGCCTGGCTCGCCGGGTCGTACGTGATCCCGGTCTCCATATGATTGATGACCGTCACCTGCTGCGACGTGGTGTCGTAGCGCAGGCTAAAGACCATGTGCTGGGTCATCGCTTGCTGGCGCGTCAGCCGGAGCTGCGTCATCAGGTCGCGCGGAATGGCGGCCGACCTCAACAGGCGGCGCGACGCGAGGAGCTGCGGCAATGCCATCGCACTCAATATCATCATGACGGCGATGGCGATGAGCAGTTGAGTCAAGCTCATCCCGCTCTCACCACTTGGGCTCTCTGTACTCTGTTTTGTTCGTATTTGCATATCTGGGTAGCTCACCAGGATTTGTTCCACCTTGAGCGAACTCGGAAGTTCCGAATCGGACTTCACTAATTGTCAATACCCGAAAACTGGGCTTGCGTTGGCTTAGCTCAGCAATAGCGGTGCCATATCAAATTTCCTTGTAAAATTTGGGTTATATGCTGTGATGAGGGTAAAAGGTGTTACTTTCGGTAACGGGTAGTGGAAGATCTTTGCTTGGTTTTTGAGGGAATTTGCTTAGGGTTTAAAGCAGGCACTGGCTGTAAAACGAAATACCGGTCCTCTTTACAAGGAGAAGCGGTCACCCGACGGAACTCTTTTGATAAGCATTAAACTGTGTTCACTCTACCTTGTATTATCTCACTTGTATCATCTCAGAAGAGACATAACGCTTAAAGAATCCATGGAACAACGACCTTTGTGCCTTTGCGTCCTAGCATGAGATCTCTGACCCACAAAGCTGCCAGACAGTGATGAATAATCGCATCCCGTAACTAAGAGCTATCAGGCCTCATTACAGAACCCTTCTTTTTTCATAAATTAGTGGTCACTACGAAGGTGCTTCGGGGTGCGCTACAATTTGAAGGTAAGGACCTCTCATCAATCCTAATCGCGCTCGCAAATATTCCAAACATTAGCCTTACATTCTGCTCTTTGCTTTTCTTGGCTCCGCTTAACCATCCTTTGTGACGAAAGCCGTCACCCGGCGGTTACCAATAAATGTCATGACCAAACCTTGCTGACGGACCCTATCGCTTGGGGAAGTTGTGAGTAAGGGTAGTGTATCCATGTGCTTACGTTTTTTACGAAGGGGTAGGACGAACTAAATTCTTTTATCCGCGGGCCTCTTTCTTTTCTGGCATGGGAATTGATACTGACACCACCAGCAAACGCGCTCTCGTTCGCGTCAGGAATTAACCAAGCGCGTTTTTGACACTAGACGCAGTTACCCATGAACGAGGAGCTTTATGTAACTCCTCTTCGCAATCAACGGGAGTTACGTACTCTCTCAATCAAAACTATTGAATTAGGAGACCCTTAAACATCATGCAAAACAAAAAGAATCAGGGCGGCTTCTCGCTCATCGAACTCTTGATCGTCGTCGCGATCATCGGCATCATCGCCGCCATCGCCATCCCCAACCTGCTCGCTTCACGCCGCGCCGCCAACGAAGGCTCAGCCATCTCTTCGGTGCGCACCACCGTCAGCTCGCAGATGACCTACCAGTCCACCACCGGTAACGGCAACTTCGCCCCCAGCCTTTCCGCGTTGAATGCCGTCGGGTTGATTGATGGCGTCCTCGCCGGCGGTACCAAGAGTGGTTACAACTTCGTCAGCGCGAACAGCGCCGGCGCCTCGACGCCAGATTATTTCTACGTGTCGGCGATCCCGGCAGTGAACACCGGCGTGACGCAGACCGGCACCCGCCGCTTTGGCGCGTTCCAGGATGGTGTGGTTCGTGTTGACACGGGCAGCCTTGGTACTGCTTTCACCTATACGACAGTGCAGGCTGCTAACGCACTGCAGTAAAGCTGCAATACCTTGGAGCATCTTGGGAGGGCGTTGACTGTGATAGTTAATGCTCTCCCTTTTTTCTTCAAGAACTGTTAACCCGCGTAGAATACGGTGCTTCACTATTAGAGCACGCGGACAGGATAATGCTCTTACCCATCTAATGTGTAACTTCTTAGAGGGGGGGTTATTCAAATGAACAACCAAAAGGATGAGAGCGGCTTCTCGCTCATCGAACTCCTGATCGTAGTAACTGTCATCGGAATCATTGCCGCAATCGCGCTCCCCAATTATATGGCCAGCCGCCGATCGGCTAACGAGGCAACGACCATCGCATCGACGAGAACCATCGCGACTGCCGAAGCGGTGTATTCCTCCTCGATGGGCGCAAACAAGTATGCGACTACGCTCGCGCAGATGGTTTCTTTGAACCTGGTTGACAATGCTATCGGGAGCGGGTCGAGAGCCGGATATGTATACCAACTGACGGTCGATAATACGCAAGACCCGGCCGCCTTTGTCATCTCGGCCATCCCGGCAATGACGTCGGGCTATTTCCAGACCGGAACCAGGCGGATCGGGTCAGATGAGACCGCCGTGCTCCGAGCTGATTCCACCCCGGCCAATCTTGGAACACATTTTGACCTGACATCTATTCAATCTGCCTTGCCCATTGATAAGTAGAGTTTATTAGTGCGGAACTTATACTAGTCTTGGTTATTCTATCCCCTCTCTGCCTGAGCAGTGTAAGGGGATAATTTATTATTACCGGAACTATTCAGAAACAGATCACGCCCCACCTCAAATCCTGGGTTGTAGCCGTCCCTAGATCATTATGAGGCTGGAGACCGTTTGGCCGCTAAGTGCGTTGCCACGGCTCAAGCTGGACGCAAAGCCAGGGCCTGGAAAATTTGAAGAGAGAGGGCAGCCATCGTCCTCCATAAAAGATGCGCAGGGAAAGTGGTTGAGAAAAAACGGTGCGCAAACCAAGAGCTAACAAGACTTCACAGATGACAGACCATAGGCCGAGTTTGCCGCCCAAAGCTGAGCGCCCAATACAGGACTCTGACGCAAGAGGTTTTCGCCTGGCCTACCGGCCATCGTTGGATGGCCTGCGTGGCATCGCTGTACTTGCCGTAATGGCCTTCCATGTTGATCTGCTACGGGGAGGCTTTCTCGGTGTAGACGTCTTTTTTGTGCTGAGTGGTTTCCTGATCACGACGCTGCTGTTACAGGAGTGGACCCGTTACGGCCGAATCAGCCTGGGATATTTCTACGCTCGTCGAGCATTGCGGCTGTTGCCGGCACTGTTAACACTTCTTGTGATTTGGCTGCTGTTTGTTACTTATTACAAGCACAGTATCATCAATGAAACTCGTAAGGCTATTCTCACGACACTGTTTTACTGCTCGAATCTAGTGTCTACGTTTAAGTGGAGGGTGTGGCTTGGCCCGCTCAGCCATACGTGGTCGCTGTCGATTGAGGAGCAATTCTATTTGATCTGGCCCATTTTATTGTTTACGATGCTTCGGCTCCGGCTTAAGCCACATCGAATCCTCCTGATTACGATTCTCTGCGCCAGCGCTTCGGCCGTGGCGCGCGGTGTGCTGTGGGCGGGCGGCAGTGACGCTGACAGGCTTTATCACGGGACGGATACCAGGGCTGAGGCCTTGCTGGTGGGTTGCGCAGTTGGCCTACTCGCAACTTCTGGTATGCTCTTCAATCAGCGTTGGCTAAACACGCATATCCGCTGCCTATCTCTCTGCGCCGCGATAATCTTGCTCCTGCTCGGAGCCGGCGCAAAATGGGATGCTGCTTACATGTATCTAGGACTTTTCTCGGTGGCAGCGGTAGCAGTAGCCTTAATTCTCATTCGATTAATTGTTTCGCCTCCTAAACTCGCCCTCTCAATTCTGGAATCATGCGTGCTGGTCTGGATTGGTAGGCTATCGTATGGGCTCTATTTGTGGCATTTGCCGGTAAACGAGATCGTGAAGACCAATGTTTTGCCGGAAGCGGTTGTGTTAATGCTCCGCATAGGCGCAACCTTTGCCGCAGCGTCTTTGTCCTTCTATCTAATTGAGCAACCCTGTCTGCGTAGAAAGCGGGGGTTCGAGCGTAATGCCGCTCCGCAATCGCTATCCGCGAGGTGTGCAATCGAGTCGGCGGCGTGAGATATAAGACTGTGTTTTAGCATTGTTGGCTAGTTGCATTTCCCCACGGTAACGCTTGTAGATAGCAGGGATGTGATAGACCAACAGTCTTGGCGCAGCTCTATTTTTTATTTGACATCTTCGATATAGCTTTTGAAAGAACGGAAGGCGACCCCCGCTTCGCGTGTCGCCGAGAAATCCGGATTGGGATTTTGGGTGACGAGGCTCAGAACACTGTCGCTGCGAAACGGAAGCTTTACTTTCAACAATTCGCCTATTTTCAGCGCGCCCCAGACTGCTCGCCATGGGATTGGCACGAGATGTATCCTCTTCTTTTTTAGCCTGGCGAAGGAATAAAGTATGTCGCGAAAAGGCAGGCCATGTTCGGCGGCGGCGATAATCGGCTTGGCCGGCACGGCGGCTGTGTCCGGGTCTGACTCCTTTTTAATTAACTCGGCGAGATCGTCCTCGTGCGTCAGGTATAAGACGTCGGAGCCGTCCCCGATTAACGGAATCAGCGGTATCTTTTCAATCGCCTTTGTTAGCGCGCCGACCATTCCGCGTGGTTGTTCTCCGTAGATCAGGCCCGGCCGAACGATCACGCCGTCGCTCTTCACAACCGCCTTTTCGACTTCGAGTTTGGCTTGACCGTAGAGCGATCTGCAGCCATCGTAGGCGCTCATCGTCGAGACAAAGATGATGCGGCGCACTCCTTCGCCGGTGGCTTGTGCGAGGAGCTTCAGCGAGCCGGCGACGTTCACTGCGAAGATCTCTTCCCGGCTGATGGAAGAAAAATCCCATGCACAGTGGATAAGAGTTGTTATCTTATTTTCGGCGAAGAATCCTGGTGGCGCACCGTTTTGCAAAGTGAAGTAAGATGCATCGTTAGCGCCTGAGGGGCGGCTCGATAGGCTATACACCTTCCATCCACGGCCGGCCAGATACTCTTTTAAATGGGCGCCGAGATAGCCTCCCGTCCCCGTCAGCGCGCAGCATTTTTGACCTGTTCTGTCCATTCCAATTTAACTTTAGTCGAAGGCGCGCTCTTTATAAACGCACCGACAGTCGCGGCTGTGAGATGCTTACCATCTAACTTCATCCGCGTTTAGCCATCGAGCTTTTGTGAGGCGATCCGGTGCGCGTTGGCCATCACGCTGAGTGTGATTGTACTGGCCGGGATGCTTGGGAAAATTGTGGCGTCGACGATATGTGTTCTTTGATAACCGCTCAGTCTTCCCCAGATATCGGTTTCGAAGCGCGCGGGCCGATGGCTCATCGGCAGGGTGCCGCCCGAATGAAAGCCGCGCCCAGGCTCGCCCACTTTTAAGAGAGGCGACAGTGGAGTGGCTTTAAGCAACCGGCGGTTGCGGCGTAATTTAGCGATCAATTTTCTGACCGTCGGGATTGTCGCTTTGTTCGGTCGTTGCTCCAAGACTATTCCCCCAGTGGGGTTCTCCCGTGGCGGCTCCATTGTGACTTTGATGGTGCTTGAGAGATCCGAATGCAGGTAGCCTTGAATCAGCAGCAGTCTACCCAGAAAGCTCTTCAGAAGCGGGTCCGCAAGTGCTTTAAGGGCCGGATAGGCCGGTCCTAATTTTTCCTCGACCACCTGCTTGAACAGATCATTATAGGTGTAGATTTGCAGGTGAATACTTTTTGGCGAAATTTCCTGATCGAAGATCTCAATAAATCCCTGGGCGAGCGTATGAAGTTCCTCGCTCATGACATTGGGGGTGGCGTGGAATCTGAGTAGCGGGAGGAGAAAATACTGGCTGTCTTTCATCTCCAAAATGTGGTTAAAGACCCGCATTGAGTTGAGCATCAGCCGGGTTGTGGAGATAACGCCGGCGGCGATATAGGCGCGGCTTCCTGAAAATGTTTGAGAGTCAGAGCTGTCAATCTTTCTGGCGCGTATCATGACCCGCTCGTTCTCTTCGGAAAGATATTCGACGATCAGCCCCTTATGGTAGGTGAAATTCGGATTTTGCCGTAGCTTCTCAAGCGTTTGTCCCGAATTGTAGATCAGACCGTAAGGGCAGCCGTACATGCAAAGGCCGCAGGCGACGCAGCTAAAACCGAACTGATTGCGGGCCGTGACGGCCAGCCGCGAGCGACCGAAGATAATGCCTTCACGGTTGAGTTCAGTCTTGTGTTGTTCGAGCGTGTGCAGAAAGGCGTTCATCTGCCGGCTGGTCGGCAGGGCATTGGGAGCTTCGGTATAAAGCGGGAACCTGGCGGCCAAACCGTCATGCGTGCCGGCGAGTCCCATGAAGGAGATTACGTCCCGGTAATGGGGTACAAGGTCCGTGCTCGTAATCGGCCACTCGGCAATCTCTTCGGCCAGGTAGGGCAGTATTGCTGACCCCCAAACATTGCTGAACCCCCCTTTGGCAAGCGTCGGGGCGATACCTACGTTTGATGCTCGATAAGGGATATTTTCTGCGCTCTCGCGATACGGGAAATCTGAGCCGTAGGCGTATTTAAGTGGGATGCCGCCAGAGTTTGAGCGCATGTTCTCTTTGATGCGAGCGATGTTTCGCTGGTCCCAATCCCGGTGGTCCTGGCGCGCGAGCGTGTCGGTGACAATCTGGCGGTCGGCTTCAAGTTCTAAGCCTGCGTCAAGCATCCTGACCTGGCAGCCGCGGCGCAGCAGGGCGACTGCCGCCGAGACACCGGCGGGCCCTGAGCCAATCACGTAATGTACGGATCCGTCCATTTTATTGTTGATCGGTTGATGGTTGCTGATTTTGGACGATTGGCTCAGGCGCTGTCTTCTCGCGCGGTTCTATTTTTAAGAGTAGTAAATTAGTGTACATGTATGGAGAGTACATGGGAACGCTGACCCGCCGCGTCTCTGTGAACTGCATCTCCGGGGCGATTTTGCTCAATCTTTCCTTAACCTCCCCGAGATCTTCGACGTAGGTTAAGGTGTACATATTATAACCGCTATTTTGCTGCAGCATGGCTCGTACGCGCCGGCGCGCCTCAGGCGCTTCCATATAGTCAAAAAGATAGAGAAACTTTGCCATTGAAATCATCGGCACGTCGGGTCGCGCGATTGTCATGTAGCCGCTCGTTGCATCTATGCAATTGATCCATATCTCCACGTCGCGAAAAGCGTTTCGTTGTTCGTCGGAGAAAAACTTCTCCGGGCTGCGGTCCTGGAACAGAAAACGTGCTTCGCGAAAATATTCTCGCGGGGATCGCAACTCCAGATGCATCGGCATCGGTAAGTGGTATAAATGCCGGAAAGTCGGCTCGACGAACCGATTCATGATAGTGGGTTGCATGTCGCGGTCGCAATGGAGATCCTGAGCGAAACAATCAAAGTGGATCAGCGCGAACCATAAGGCGAAGGCCATCTGGATGCCCAACAGTGTCGTGAATAAGATCTTCGCCGTTGCCACCCGGAGGACGTCGCGTTTCGTCTTGAGCTGGGCGGCGGCGGCCGGCAGCAACTGGGAGATCGAGCTGAGCGTCGCGCAGATGACAGTACCGCCGTAAATCTCTTCGACCAGCCCGTAGCGGATATCTCCCGTGGCGAAACTCCAGAGAAACGTTCCCGTGACGGTTATAAAACTGAGAAAGCGGAGCTCCCTGTTTAATTTCTTTGAGAATAAGACGAATATACTGATGAGAAAGCCGAGGTTGATTCTACCCGTGTACATAAAGGCGACGCACATTGCGCAGAGGCGTTCCGGTAAGAAGGTTGAAATTAGAGGCCACGCCAGGGCCATTACGGGGGAGGATGGCCCATGAATCTGATCCCGGTAATTAACTGCTTTCATCAAGGGTGAATGAAAAATGGCGTTGTAATACGGGAATACGGGATTGCCCGTGAGCGCACACATGTAAACCCAAAATACTGCTGACGGGAGAATAACCGCGCTGCAAAATATGATAATCGTCTTTTTGACGGGAAGATATGAGCGGGTGCGCCAGTCAAGGTAGAGCTGATACAGCAACAACCCCGCGATTGGCATGATAAAGCAGACATTGGTGATCTTGAAAGCGAGGCTGAGCCCGAAAAACAGCCCGATTCTGAGAAGTGCTACGTTCTTTTGTTGAATCTCTCTGAAACGCGTGGCGTCAAGCGTGGCCTCTAGCATGAGCGGCAGCGCCAGCAGATCTACCATGTAGATATTGACCAGATAGAGAACTTCTTCCGTGCACAATATGAACAGGATGGCGAAGTAGCGAAGCCCTTTCCGTTCGATTGAGGGTTGCAAAAAAGTATTCGCAATTTGGCCCGTCCAGATCAGGGCGAGGATGTTGATGATGGGTGCGGCGCGGTAGCCCACTAAATATTTCGCCACCCCGAAAACCATATCGGGGGCGGGATTGACCAGCAGTGTCCCCGGGAAGAAATCCCCGGGCCGGAGCGGCCAGCCTCTTAAAGCCCGCTCGATATTGACCAGGTGGTAATTCAAGTGATCAAATTCGAAAGCCGGGAAGGGCAGTCGCAGGCAGAAGAAGGCCAGCAGTGGAGCGCACACAATGGCGAGCCACTGCCAGTCCGGGCGTTTTGTCCTGAGGCCGGGCAGTAGGCCAACTCCCGGCCGGCCGGGGTCCCGGCGGCCGATGAGGGGCCAGATTATTGCGCCGGCTGCAATTGAAGCAAGCGTCCAGGCGACAAGATTGTTTGTCGGCGTCTCGCCCAACCACCACAGGTACTCTCTGAGAACGGCCAGTACGTAAAGAAATAAGAGAATATCTGCCGGGAACCGGACTTTTTGAATTGCGTCCTTCGCCGTTCGGAGACTGACGCCGGTGTGCCGCCCGTTATTTATCGAAGAGGTGGGATAGCTCATCCGTTTCTTGCAATTATTGAAGTTCTAGCTTTCTCAGCTTCTACGAACTTGGGTCTGGAACGGTGGCTGTTCAACGATTAATAGAATGGACCGCCGACCTCCGGAATTTTAACTATTTTCTCTTCAAAGAGAGAACGCTTAAAAACAGACTGGAGAGGATCGTTTGGAAGCCCAGCGCGATGCTTGTAAAGGCCGGGATGATGACGCGCAGCATTTCACTCGGCTGGAGCTGACCGAAATTAGTTGATTGCCACAACCCGACGGCGGCGACCGAGCCGACGCCGCCGGCCACGAGCATTATTGACCCGCTGATCAGCCCTTTCTCAAGAGAAAAGGCCCCGAGATGGTTGAGCTTCGGGTCTTCGGGGAGGAGACCCTCGCTGGTGGCGAAAACCTTCGTGAAGACCGAAAAGACGATCGCCTGGTAGCCGACCATAATGGCGAGCGCGGCGTATAGCAAAGTGTGTACGTCGAGCTGGATGCCTTCGATTAATTGAGGTCCGGGCAAAATCCATGCGCAGACGATGATGCCGGCGAGCATCGAAACCAGTCCCGGGTAGAAGAAGAGCCAGCGTGGTGAGTACAGAAGCAGAAAACGTAAATGGCGCCAGCCGTCCCGCCAACTCCGCAGATGCGGTGGGCGACTGCGACCGTCGGGGGAGAGTGTCGTCGGCACCTCCGTGATCTTCATCTTGTGTAGTGTGGCTTTAACGACCATTTCGCTTGCAAACTCCATCCCGGTCGTGTGCAGGTCCAGCTTCAAGATGGCTTCTTTACTGAAACCGCGCAGGCCGCAATGAAAATCGCCGCACGGGCTACGGAACAGCACACGGCCTATGGCGGTGAGCACGGGGTTGCCGAGGTACTTGTGCAGCGGCGGCATGGCATTTGGTTTAATGCCCCCCTTAAAACGGTTACCCATCACCAGGTCATGGCCCTCACGCAGCTTTTCGACGAATGGCTGAAGGTTGGTAAAATCATAGCTATCGTCGGCATCCCCCATAATCACATATTTACCACGCGCGGCGGTGATGCCTCCCATCAGAGCGCTGCCATAGCCTTTGGCTTCCACATTGATCACGCGCGCTCCCATTCGTCGAGCAATATCTTGAGACCCATCGGTGCTCCCGTTGTCGGCGATAATGACTTCGCCGTTGACGTGGTGCTTGAGCAGGGACTGTTGGGCCTTCTCAATGCAGACTTCCAGCGTCTCCGCCTCGTTCAAGCAGGGCATGACGACGGATAATTCCGGCAGAGTCTCTTCGGGTATCTGTACAATCTCGTTTTCCTGGACGAGAACAGTATCCGTGACATCAAAGGAAACTTCTTTAGTTACATTCATGGTGATGAAATACACTCCTGAAATTTAGATAAATGGTTCTCTGTTCAATTGCTTGTGGTGGGGCTCACTGCAGCCTTTTTACGCCAACCAAACACGAACAGAGCCACAACGAGGGGGCATGCAAGAGCGCTGACCGCTGCCGCGACATGAGCGCGGAAAGGCTCGCGAAACTCTAACCGGACGGAAACCTCTTCGGCGGGAAGAGAAATTAGCAACGACCCATCGGCCGCCGGCCTTGTCGGGAGGGATTTATTGCCGGCTGTTGCGACCCACAGGGGGTAATAGAATGTTCGCACGTGCGCATCCGCCGCATCACCTGATCCGACCTGGAATGTGCGCTGCTCGGTCGCCCATGAAGTTACCGTGACCTTTCGCTGCTCGACCTCGACCTCGCTATGCATGGTAGGAAGTCGGCCTTTAACCCACACAGGTACAAACTCGGGGAGACTTTCGGATTGAGGGAGAGTCTGAAGGAGCGCCTCAAACTGTGGACGCGCCAGGAAAATTGACTGCCTGATGGGTTGTGACAGCGTAAAGGCGAACGAAATGAGAAGGCTGCCGAGGGCCAAAATCGAGAATGGGCGGTTGCCTCGAGATTTTTCTTTCCAGTAAGAGATGCTCGCCGCAACGCCGACTGAACCGGCCACCGAAGTCACGGCCAGCCACCGCCACGGATACTCAATTGAGCCAAGTTTGGGAATGATTGCCCAGAGAGGCCAACTGAGGGGCGTCGCCATCAACAATGAGAATAGTGTCAAGAGCTTGACGGCTGTCGTTCTGCGAGCAAGTGTTTTTTCCTGCCGTGCGCGGGAGGGAGCAAACGCCGGCAGAATCATCGCGACCATCGCCAGCCCGAGCATGTTCGCCCACCAAATACGTGAGTCCTTAACCGAAAATGTCGTGAAGAGAAAGTTGCGGCGAAAGTCATACCGCACACCCGGATCGATTTTGTCGCCTTTGGTCCAGGCGAGCTCAGCGACAAGCGTCGTCCAGTAGCACGCGCTGGCTGCCAACCCAAGACCAATACCCAACAAGAGCTTGATCGAAGTGGGTTTGAAACATCCCCTTTCTATTCTAAGGAGCGCGTAAGCAATGATCGCGAGCGACCCCATCATGGCGAGTGGCGGATGGGTGAAAATCAAGAGCGCATATGTAATGGAGAGTCCCGCCATGTCCAGCGCGCGCCCTCTCCGGCACACCCTCTCGGTAAAGCCGAAGGCAAAGGCGAGGGCCGTCCCGCCAGCAAATTCAGGGAGTAACGATGCCTGGTAGAGTTCATTAATATGAAAGGGCGCAAGCGCGTAGAAAGCGCCAGCCCACATCGCAACTCGTCGCGGGTAAAGAGAGCTAGCCCAAAAGTAAACGCCCAGACAGCCAACCACAGAGAGCAGCGTGAATGCCAGCAAGCTGCCAACATACCAGTCTCCGGTAAGAACATGAGTGGCGCTAAGAATGTAAAAAATCCCGGGGGGGTAAACTCGAAAAATCGCGTCGCCGAATCCGTTGTTCGGGGCAAACGACCAGCTCGGATATATGTGGCCCTCATGAATCGATTGATTAAACGAGAGGGCATTGCGAAAGTGCGCCGGCAAATCAGGTCCGGAAGGAATTCCGTAAATCATCGCCGGTAAGAGAGCCAGAGTACCGCAAGCTACCAATAGAATGATGGGAAGGCAGCTTCGGGTAAATGATTTGTATAAGGCGGCGCGGCGCTCAATAGGTAAATGGTGAAGTGTCGGTTGGCCGACAGCTTCACTGGCGAACTCCACTCCGGTGGTACGTATATCCATGTAAATTGAGGATGCTTTGAAGGCCCCGCAGTTCTTTTGGAGTAAGCGTAAACCGCTGTGCGGGCTTCGTTTACCCTTTTCTCTTAGTGCCGCTTGCTGATCCGCAAAAATTAGTAGCGTGGTCGAAATCGAGTCTCTGCGCGGTGGTGACACCCATCTCTATCCCCGCTCTCCGTAATCCTTACAAATAGTGGGCCACAATCGGTTCGATGGATGGTCATCTGGCCGGTAGGGTACGGTGCTTGCTAAAGGGTGGGGCTGACCATGGATACTCAGGGCCAAAGGTCAAATAATGAGGGCTAAATTCGAGGGCGCGAAGTAGGAAAGTTAATAATTAGCAATTGATAGACGGCAAAGCTAGTGTGGTAAATAAAGCGTCGGAGAGGAGTCTCTTCTTTGCTAAACGGCTGAATTGACGTTATTTGCCACCAGGACTGCCGTTTTTTGTCATGCCGTGCTCAATCGTTGCTCGTCACTTCACATGCTTATCTTTTCGGCACCGCCGAGTTCGGATTAAGCTCGACATTACAATTCGCTGAATTGAGAAGATAAGGGGCGCCGGAAGGGTCAAGTGGGTTGCCCGCGGCGTCGAGGCTAAAACCCGCTCTCGAGAGAAGGCCGGCTATCTCCTGCCATGAGAGTGGGCATCTTCCCGTCTGGTTTTGCCTGCCGGAGAGTATTTGTCGAATCAGGTCTCGCTCGTCAAGCGACTGTAGCTGCGCGAGGCGAGAGAGGGCCAATTCCTTCATTTTCGGGTCATCCGTATCCGTATAGATCTGCTTGTACATATTGCGCGCGACGTCGCGACTGCCTCCCTGCGTTTTCATCCGCGCGGCCATCAATTGCATCCAGCCAGGCGCCCCCGGCAACCGCGCGCCCGTAGCGTATTCATCGCTCGCCCGATCATAGTCTTTCATCTGCCAGTAAATGTATCCGAGATGCTGGTGTAGCCTCCATTCCTGAGGATTAGCCTCGATACCTTTCTGCACGATATCAATGGCAGCCCGGCGATCAACTGTCGGAAGGACGACGGCCGCATATTCATATGCAGCCATGAACTGTGGGTCGAGCGTAACGGTTGTCTCCAGGTACTGCGCCAGTCTTTTAAGGTTGAGCGGGCTCAAATCGTCGAGCGACAGGTTTTCCTGCGCCTGGGCGGCAATGATTTTGCGGCCCACGTATTGAAGTGAGCGCATCCAGTACCAGTCGGCAACGAGCCCGCTGAACCCCATGCTGAGTGTCTTAGCCCATTTTGCGTTGACGTAAAGCTGTTCGTCCTCGAGCGCCGGGTCTAACGCGGGCCGCCGGGCATCCATCCATCGTTGGAGGTTAAAGATTGTAAAAAAACCGATGAGAATGAGGGCTCCGAGGAGGAGGGCCCTTATTTTCTCAGGCGACGGCGCCTGGTTTTCCGCAGCGGTCTTGCTCATTTAAAACCTCTCCAACGAAACATCGAGATTAGCGGGCTGGATTAATGCACCTACAGCGCAGTACTTGTCCTTTTCTCTCGCGACACGAGAGGCCTCTATTTTATTGCAGGAATGGCCCGCAGAGAAGCCTCCAGTTTGTTGATTTTCATCCACCAGATTCTCTATTCTTGGAGGGTACGCTCCTCGCTTGGGAATAAAAAAAATATTTTTTGAACCTCAAAGACTAAAGGGGAATCATCGTGGAAGAGGCAGAAATCGGCGAAGTCGGGGTAGATAAAGTTAGCGAAAGCGCTCATGAAAAGGCCAGGGAGGAGAAACGGCGGGCCCCATGGCTGCAATGGCTTGCGCTCTCGACAGCACTCTGCGCCGTTCTGGCCGCCATCGCGTCACTCAAATCCGGCCAGCTGGCGAATGAATCTTTGCTGCTGATGAATGAGTCTACGCTTAAACAGGCGAAAGCCTCCGATTCGTGGTCGTATTACCAGGCCAAAGGAATCAAGCAGGCCATACGCGAGGGCGAAGTGAATCTGCTGAGCGCGGCTCATGCTCCCGCCGATCAGGTTGACAAGAGCCGCGCCGAAGCTGACCGCTACAGGTCGGAGCAGGAAGAGATACGGAAGGAAGCGTCAAAACTTGAGGAGGAACAAAAGGACCTGCAAAAAGAGTCGAGCCGCGACCTCGAGCGACACCATACTTTTGCTTACGCCGTGACGATACTACAGGTCGCGATCGGACTCTCGGCTATCGCCGCCCTGATCGAGCGACGCGGCATCTGGTTCTTCGCCCTACTGGTCGGGGCGGCGGGTCTCATCTTATTTGTGCTCGGCTTTTTACATACGGCGTGATTCAAGGATTGTAAACAAGATTGCCGCCTGCCTGTATGAGCAAAGCCACGGCGGCAAGAAGGATGATCGGGGCAGGACTCTCCAGGACGTTGAATCACGTCAAGCACAATGAGCGTGCGTGTTTCGCCGGATGCTTATCTTTCCACGGCCCAGATCTTCTCGGGCCTCTGCTCAAAGGGGTAGATATGCACCATCCAGCCAAATAATCTCGGTAGAAACTTGCCGCCCGCCTTATCACACTCCTCTTTTGTGGTGATTGAGCCCGCCATACCGAAGCGAGGATTGGGCGCGAACATCTCTTTCTGGCGCTCCGGAGGAGGAAAGCAGAAGTTGACGTGTTCGTGCCACTGCGCCACACTGAGCGGAATGCGGTCGTTGAGCGCGTCCTCGGTTGACTGTGCGGGCGCGGTGTACATCACACCGACCAGTTGATAAGTGTCGCCCTTCTTTTCGTAGAGCAATGAGGTGGGGTGCTCAGGGTTGAAACGATACTCGGCTTCTAACCCGTACCAGTAATTCGTGAAGTGGTACATCTTCTGCGGCACCTGTGGCAGGAAGATTTGAAAGCCGTCCTTGAGGGCTGCTTTGTAATCGGTGTATTTTTCCAGCGTCTTGCGCGCGGTCTGGAGGATGTCATCCGCGCGCTGTTGATCGCCGGCCTGGGGCCGCCGGCGGTCGGTCATCTTCATGTGCGGGTTCATCTCCATGTGGCGCGAGGACATCGACATCGTCGCGCCGTCCATTTCCTTCATCTTCTGGTCTTTACCGTCTTGATCCGCAGGCTGCTGATTTTGAGCAAGCGCTGCGGCATTGACCGCAACCAGCAGAAGTGCCGGGACGATCAGTACACACAGAATATTTCTCATCTCAATTACCTCTAAGGCCGCTACGACCGGGCCAAAAATTATGTTGCCTTTCATGGCTTACTCCTGATTGCAAGGGCCGGCCGCCCCTGTGATTAGACGTTATGACGCCGAAAAAAGTTTCAGGGTGATATACTTTTGCGCACGGAAGAAGTAAGCGTATTTATCATGACGCTTCGAGTAACGCCCAATCAAGCTTAATCTGGATAAGGTGATCACAAATGCATAGTTTTAAGAACTGTCCGCACGAGTCTGTCAGCGCGCTACTCTTTGCCTGCCTGCTCACCGCGCCGGTCATCTCGAACGGTCAATCGATTCGGTCTAATACCGAGCAGAAACTCGCCCGTGAGATTTTTCAAGAGTTAATCGAGATCAACACGACCGATTCAGTCGGTAGCACGACCCGGGCGGCCGAAGCGATGGCCGCTCGTTTGAAGGCCGCCAGATTTCCCGCGGCAGACGTCCAGGTGCTCGGCCCTAACCCGCGCAAGGGTAATCTCATCGCCAGATTGCGGGGCCGCGATTCAGGCCGGAAGCCTCTCCTGCTCCTGGCGCATCTTGATGTTGTCGAGGCCCGGCGGGAGGATTGGTCGGTCGATCCCTTCAAGTTTCTCGAGCGCGACGGCTACTTCTACGGCCGCGGCACGAGTGATGACAAGGCGATGGCCGCCATCTGGGTCGCGAACCTTATCCGTTACAAACAGGAGAACTTTAAGCCGGACCGGGACATCATCCTGGCCCTGACGGCGGACGAGGAGGGTGGCGACTTCAACGGTGTGCAGTGGTTATTACAGAATCACCGTGAGCTTGTCAACGCCGAGTATGGGCTTAATGAGGGCGGCGGCGGGGAGATCAAGAACGGCAGGCGCATCGTCAACGAAGTCCAGGCGAGCGAAAAGGTTTATCAAAGCTTCCGGTTAGAAGTGAAGAATCGCGGCGGACACAGCTCACTACCCGTCAAAGACAACGCGATCTATCAACTCGCGGAGGGGCTGACGCGGCTCGCGAGGTATGATTTTCCGGTGAGGCTGAACGAGATCACACGCGCTTTCTTCGAGCGCATGTCGGCGATAGAAAGTGGGCAGACGGCCTCCGATATGAGAGCGGTTACCCGGACGGCGCCCGACGGCGCTGCCGTCTCACGTCTGTCAGCAATGCCCTATTACAACGCGCTGATGCGCACCACTTGCGTGGCCACGCGACTTGAGGCAGGTCATGCGGACAATGCGCTCCCACAGACCGCGCGGGCGCTCGTTAATTGCCGCATGCTCCCCGGCGAATCACCCGCCGGCGTACAGCAAACGCTTGTTAAAGTTTTGGCCGACGAGAGGATAGCCGTTACGCCGGTCAATGAGGCAAAGCCGAGTCCCCCATCTCCGCTCAAGCCTGAGATCATGCGGCCTATCGAACAATTAACCTCAACGATGTGGCCGGGCGTGGCGGTTGTGCCGACGATGAGCACCGGCGCCACCGACGGCCTGTACTTTCGCGAGGCGGGTATCCCTATTTACGGCGTGTCGGGGCTGTTCGGGGATATTGACGATGTGCGCGAGCATGGAAGGGACGAGCGGATCGGCGTGAACGAATTCTACGAAGGAGAGGAGTTCTTATACCGCCTTGTGAAAATGCTATCGTCCGAGAAATAGCCTGCACTATGAGCAACGCGTGAAGTCGACAGAGGCGCTCGATCTGTTTCGTTCACCCGGGCTCGCCTAACTCACCGGCTTCTCAGGCAAGGGCTGCGTCGCGTAAAAGTCCCGGTAAAAGCGTGCGGTGTATTCCTCCAGAAGACGCTCGACTCGCTCCCGGTGCGGAGATTTCACAATCAACCCCGCGTGATGACGTTTGTTCAAGCGCCAGACGATTTCCGGGTCCTGATAGTCCGAAATATCAGGGTACTCCTGACGGGCGAGTGAAACGATCAATCCGGCATAATCGCGGCCCGCGTCGGGTAACTGGTAGGGACGCTCGCCGCGTGCGATCTCAATCTTGGCCCATTCGGCCCACAGGTTGATGCCGGTTGCCGCTTCCACCAGTTCCGCGATGTGAGCCCCCCCGACACGCGCGGACGTCTCTAAAAAATAGAAGCGTCCATCATCCCGGCCCTTAATAAATTCGGTGTGCGAGACCCCGCGTACATGGCCCATCGCTCGCAGCACGTCCCGGTTGTATGAGAGTAGATTTTGCTCGTCAAAGGATCCGCGCGGCATTGTCAAGGTAGTAAAGATGCCCCCCTGGTGGGCCACGTCCATCGGCGGGTGCCCGTACTTGCTGGCGACGGCAAAGACAACCTCCCGCTCAATGACGATCGAGTCGACGTGATAAATGTCACCGGGCACGTACTTCTCAAGAAGGTGAAAAGATTGTTTGTCGCCGAGCCTTTCGATCGCCTCCCAGAACTCGGCCTGCCTATTGATCTTCCTGATACCCGTTGCGGAGGCTTCGAAGCGCGGCTTAAGGAGCCACGGCGGCTGAATGCGTTCCATATACGCGTTTAGCTTCTCGTAATTAAGTACGTGGACAAAATCAGGGACCGGAATCCCGGCTTCACTTGCCCTCATCCGCATCGCCAGCTTGTCGCGAAAGTAACGAGTCGAGCTTTCCCCCATGCCGGGCACGCGTAAATGCTCACGCAGTGCCGCCGCCGTCTCGAGATCAAAGTCGTCGAGCGGGACAATCCGGTCAATAATTTCCCGCCGGGCCAGATAGCTAATACTGGCGATGACGTGGTTGAGATTCCATTTTTTGTCTTCATCCGGCATCAGATAAATCTGATCGTAGACTTCACGCGGCCAGGTCTCCTGACCCACGCTTTGAGAGGTCAAGAGGATCACACGACATCCCTGTCTTTGACACTCCCTCATAAACTCCGCCCCCTTCTCATAGCTGGCGAGGCAGAGAACTGTTAGTCGCCTTGACTCGATCATGATTGATCACCTTAACTACCGTGCGGACTGCTTTTTTCTTTGTTGATCGGGACACCTGTAAAACTCAGCGCGGTTTTTAGTGGCCGCCTTTTCAGCTGGTCGGGCGGCCTATCTTAACCGGAATGGTGAAAAAATGTATACGGTTGTGAGACAAAACGCTGCATCCGAGATTACCCAAGATTGATGGCCAGAGAAATGCTGAGAGGACGGAAGCTTATCGGGGTCGGTTCAGGAGATTGTCTCTGAGGGCTCGCGGCATTGACATTTCTCGCCATCGGATGAAACATCGCAACCGCTCTTCTGACCATTAAAAACGGAAAATATTCTTTTGTCGTTGACAGCCTTTCTAAAGCTCAGACATTCCCTTTTCCGCGAAATCCTAATCTTTCTTGCCTTCGTTGCGCTAACCCTCGTCATGACATGGCCGTGGGTGCTCCGTCTTCGCGACGCAGTCGCAGATCCGGGTGACCCGTATCTACACTCCTGGATTCTGTGGTGGGATTATCACCAGACTTTTCACGACCCGCTGAATCTTTTTCACGCCAACATCTTCTATCCTTACCGCTATTCGCTCGCCTTCAGCGAAAATGAGTATGGCATTGCGCTTCTTTTCTTCCCGCTGTTCGCCCTCGGCCTTCGGCCGCTCACTATTGAGGGCATCGCGACGCTCACCGGTTTCGCCTTCTCCGGTTATGGAGCGTTTCGCCTGGCCCGAACCCTCACCGTCTCAAATGGTATGGCGTGGGTCGCAGGCGTGGGCTTCGCTTTCGTACCCTACCGGTTTCACCAGCTTTCCCATTTAAACTACCTCTTCGCCGGATGGATTCCGGTCGTGCTTGAGTCGCTCATTCTTTTTATGCGCGTGCGAAGCTGGCGGCGCGCCGCGTGGCTCGGGCTAGCTTTCCTGATGAACGCGCTCTCCTGTATTCACTGGTTTGTTTTGACGCTCATTCCGCTGGGGCTTTCCGCCGTCCTTCTTCTCTTTCAATACGGGCTCTGGAAGGAGCGGGCTCTCTGGCGACGCGGCGGGCTGGCCCTCGGGGCAGCGGTGCTCGTGCTCATCCCCTTTCTGCTGCCTTATCAACGGGTGGCGCGTCTCTACGGGTTCGTTCGCACGCCGGAGAATGCTCTATCCTATTCCGCTCTTCCCATCCACTGGCTCGTCCCTGATAGTCGCAATAAGCTATGGCAAGGACTCAACGCGCCATGGGAAGCTAATGAGATGGCGCTCTTTCCAGGTCTTGTCCTCCTGCTCCTTGCCGTTGCCGCTTTCCTTCTCGTCGAGCGCAAGACGGATCACAACGCGCCTTTGAAGAGGGTCTTTCTCGTTTGTCTGGACCTGCTGGTCTTCGTCTGTGCTTTGACCGCGTTCCTGACAGCGGGCTACGGCGTCTTCCGGCTCCGGCCCTTCGGTTTCGAAATACTGAGGGCTTCCAGCCCAGACCGAGCTCTCTTGATTGGCGGGGTTGCTCTTTTGGTGCGTTGCTGCTTCGCCTATCCCGAAGCCTTCCGCCCGGCCGGGGATGCGAATATCATCGCCACGCTGCGCTCGGTGCGCCGCCCGGAAGCCTTCAAGATCGGATTGATCTGGACGGTCACAGGCTTTCTCGGCTCGTTCGGGATGAACTTTCCTTTCCACCGTCTGCTCTACGATTTTGTGCCCCTTTTTCGCAGCATCCGTGTCCCTGCCAGGTGGGCGATGATCTGCGATCTTGGCCTGGCATTACTCGCCGGACTTGGGGCAGGCCGCTGCGCTGAACTCCTCGACCGGTATCGCCCGCACGTTCGGACTACGGCAGTCTATGTGATCGTCATCCTGGCACTGCTCTTCGAACAGCGTGTCGCGCCGCTCATGCTTTTTTCGGGAGCCGTCGATCCTGACCCGCTCACGCTGCGTCTTAAGCAGACGCCAACGCACGGAGGCATCGTGGAGCTTCCGGCGGGCCGGGGACAATCCAACTACCTCTATACTCTGCGTGCGGCGGATCATGCTCGCCCGCTCGTGACTGCCGTATCCGGCTTCACCCCGCCCGTCGAGAGCGAGATCGAATCTTTGACAAAAATTCGCCCCGTCCCGGAGCGCTTTTTCGACCTTCTCGAGACGATCCCGGCCTCGTATCTCGTCATCAATTATTCTTTTCTGACGGTTGACGACCGCCTCGCGATCGAGCCGGTGCTGGCCCGGGGTATTGCCGCGGGACGTTTGCGTTTCATCAGGAGCTACGACGGGCCCCCGCGCCGTGACCTGTACGCCGTGACGAAGGTCGAGCCAGGGGCGGGGGGCGAAGGGCCGCCGCCAACGCTGCTCTCGCCCGCCGATGTGGAAGCCTATTCGGCACATGTTTCCTCGACGCCCGAAAGAGGGATTCCGGCCCCGAACCCGATCAATGACGCACGGTTCTTTGTCCGTCGCCACTACGCGGATTTCCTTGATCGTGAGCCGGATTCGCGCGGCCTTGATTACTGGAGCGCGAAGATCACCCTCTGCGGCAACGATCCGCACTGTGTCGACGAACAGCGCGTCAGTGTTTCTGCGGCCTTCTTCACGGCGCAGGAATTTCAGGAAACGGGCTACTTTATTTATCGCTTCTACAAGGGGTCGTTGGGCCGGTTGCCCCGCTATGCCGAATTCATGCGAGATAAGAAACTGGTCATAGGCGGCGAAAATCTGGAAGCGGGTAGGGCATCTTTTGCTGAGGCATGGGTGCGGCGGCGTGAGTTTCTGAGCAAATATCCGACGCGCATGCCACCGGAACAGTTTATCGACGCGCTGCTTAAAACGGTGCGCGAGCCGCTCGGCGTAGACCTCTCAGGACGACGAGATGAGCTCGTCAACCGGATGAAGGCAGGCGCGGGCCGCGGCTCGATTTTAAGTGACCTTTTAGAGGACAAATCTTTCACTGACGCAGAGTACGATGCGGCCTTTGTGCTGATGCAGTACTTCGGCTATCTTAGGCGTGACCCCGATGCTAACGGCTATGCCTTCTGGCTGGACGTACTGAGCAACCGGGCGCCCGATAATTACCGTAGCATGGTGCGCGCCTTCATTACTTCGAAAGAATACAGGTCACGCTTCGGTGAGCCATGAAAATTGCCATCGCTTTAGCCTGGTTAGTCTGTTCGGCAACGTCGTTTATCCAGATCAATGAGGCCGAGCATCTGTATATCTCCATCTCCTTAATCAAAACTGAGCATAGTCGGGATAGTAATTCGGCGTCCACGACAATCACGATCAAAGACCACGATCTCACCTACGAAGAAAGCGGGAGAAGAAAAAAGGCCGTCCATAAAGAATACAAGCTTACCGATCAGGAAATCGCCAAACTGAAAAGGCTAATCAAGGAGAAGCACCTGCTGGTTTCAGCGTCGGTGGAATATCCAACTCGTCCTGTCACCTATACGTATTATGAGCTGACACTAGAGCTTGAATTAAACAGGAAAAAGTCTTTGATAAAAGTCTCAGGACCGGTTAATTCCAACGAGATGAAAAACAACATCTTGTATCAACAAACAGGCGCTTTGTTAGAAGAGATCAATGAAAATATTAGCATCAGGGACGAAGCACCGCCCAAATAAAATGGCTCCTCATCGGGATCATGCCGCCCGGAGATTTTCAAATGACGAGTGTTCGGTCAGGGCGAGGCTGTGGGTAGGGCGCTCTTTTCCACCAATTGTACAAATTCCTGTAGCTCGCCGCTATTAATGTTGGATACTGCCCAATAAGTCATGCCTGATTTGCTCCACCGGACCAAATTGTAGCCCTGGCGCGTTAACGTTCTCTTTCCTTCGTTCGCATCATGTGCCGACGGCCAGATAAACAGATTAATGAGGTGTTGCCGCCGCCGGTAAATCAACGCCGCGACCCGCCTGTTTCCAAGATAGTCAAGTCGCCCGCCAACCAAAGAAAAGCCCCGATCAGCTAAATCTTCCACCGGCGGCGAGAAATCCAGTTTGCCGTCGAACCACGGTTTCACCGTATGCTGGTCGGAAGAGGCCACGTCTGTGAGATGGTTTTCAGCCATCAATGAGCGCACGTGACTGGAGATGACCTCCTGTGTGAGTAGATCATCAGTGGAACGGGCGGAAAAGCTGAGCACGAGCGCCCAGGTAATAATGGCCGCAAGTACGAGCGAAGCCGCGACGCCGAACCAACGCCAGTGTCTCGGCCATGCCCTCACGGAAGGTCTGCCGCCAGCTTTGTCCGCGTCACGCAACGCGGCTCGAATGCGCTTCCGCAATTTTGCCGAAGGCTTAAAATAGAGAGAGCTATTACGTATTCCGGACTGCAGCGCCTTATGACTTTCATAGACCCTGGCGCAAACCGGACATCCTTGCAGATGACCTTCGATTTCCAGGCTTCTGACTAAATCCATCTCACCATCTAGGTAGCCATGGATGAGGTTTTGCGCGTCATTACAATTCAAGTTAGAACTCCTTGTTCATGCCATAAGACGTTGCTGAAGCTGCTTGCGGGCGCGCGCCAAGCGTGACATGACCGTGCCCAATGGAATGTCGGCGACATCAGCAATCTCCCTGTAGGATAAACCCTCCAGCTCGCGCAATATTATTACTTCACGAAACCCCACAGGTAACTCTTCGAGCGCCCGTTTGAGCAGTTGGCTGTCGGCCTTTTTGAGCAGCAGCGCTTCGGGGCTCAAGTCGCTGCTCTCGACCCTGAGTATGTCTTCATCAAAGGCGGTTGAAAGCTCCGTCTCACGGTTTTGTCGCAGCCACGTATGGCAGGTGTTGCGCACTATCCTGAGTAACCAACCACGACTCTCCCCGCCATGGAAGCTGCTAAAGTATTTAAAGGCCCGCAAGTAGGCTTCCTGTACCACATCTTCTGCATCCGCGTCATCGCGTGTCAGCCAGCGCGCCAGATTGTATGTGGCATGCAGATGGGGTAAGACGGCTTCTTCGAAACGCGCAAGCTTCTCTTTTTCCTGCAACCGCTTTCTTTCCGTTTCCCTTAGGCCGTTCAATATAAGGCCAATGCGAAGACTGAATAGGAGGGCAAGGCAGTCTTGAGGGCTGAGCAGTACATGGCTGGAGTGTTCGCACAATCGGTTACTTTGTTAGATGGACTTCAGTTACACACCTCTTGACTCATCATGCTATCTCACACCGGCAGCAGCATTACTCTCATTGATAGCCTTAACCCCGGCCTCGAATCCCCTCAGGCATTCCCTCGCAACGCTTGCCAGTCGGTCGCCACGCCCCCTCGAGAATCCTCGCAACTTATGCCGTATATCAAGCCCCATCTTCTCTGACGACATCCCACTCCCATCCCCGGTCGCGGCCAGCCAGCAAATCTCCCGTTGACCATTCGGTGCAAGCCGCGCGAGTTCCAGGAGGAAGAGTCGTGGCTGTTTCCATAGCGTTTCACCATAAAATGGGCCCATCTCCTCCGCCAGAGCCCCATCGCTGTGCCGGCCGATGTCAATGAGGGGAGGCAGTAATGTCCGATCACCTCGGTCGAATAAATCAATGACATATCCTGCTGTATCTTCGTCACAGCCCTGTGTCAGAGGGCGATGAGTACACCCCTGCAACCTAGTCACTAGCTTTCGGCGGTTCACACTATAGTTATGTCGCAGGACTGCCAACAGGTAAGCGATCCCACTGGCGCGAGGGCCTGTGGCTCGTACCTGCGCGCTCTCCAGGGCCCACACCGCAACATCTCTTCTCAGATGTGATAACTGCTTGGCGTCTGCCACGCTATCAGGAAAGAGCGACGCGACAATTGAGGCTGAATTAGTGGAAGACGGGGTATCGGTGCGATCAGATTGGGCTAATGAGTAACCGCCTAAAATCAAGATACTCATAATAACTGACACGCTCAAAGATAGAAGCCTAAAGTTTGCCATAACAGATCGTGCGCCTGGCCATCTAACGATTGGATTGAGCCGCGCGCCGAAGCCGCTGGCTATAACATACAAGCGAGATGCGCGGCGGCGCGAATCCACTGTTAGATGCCACCCCCTTTACCCTCACGTACCTTCCTCAGAGCCCCCTCCGATCTCTACCCAGTAGCTGAACCCGTGCCTTTTAAATCCGAGCCCCTCATAAAACCGGTGCGCAGCCTCACGCTTGATGTTGCTCGAGAGCACCAGCTTGTAACACCTCACGTCTCGACAGCGCTCCATCGCAAAGCGCACCATCTGCTTACCGACACCCTGACCCTGCCTCTGTTGGTCAACGACCACATCCTCGATGACGCCGGAAGGTGAGCCGCGATGGGCTAAGTTGTCCATGATCAGAAGGGCAAACGTGCCGACGATCTGACCCTCCATTGAAGCGACGTAAAGGCGGTAATTCGGATACGACTGCATGCGCTTGAAGATCTCCTCGGCCTCACCGAGGGGGAGGGTGATACCGTCGTCCATACCCGGTTGGGCGTAGAGGGCGAGGATGGCCGGCAAATCATCTGACGTCGCCTCTCTGATGATCAAGCTCATGCGTCGCCATTATAACAGGACAAGTATTCGTCAATTGATAGCATATACCGCAGGAATTGAGCGGCGGCCCGCATGCAGCATCCAACCTGCGCCGCAGCATTCAAGCATGAAGGCTATTCTATTGGGCAGTCCGCTCGAATGACAGACTGTGCCAAAACCCCTGTTTTGCCGGTTTTTCTGTCTGTAAGTTGATAATTATTAGAGGCGGCCAAAGCGGACGGATATAATCGCCCGCTTTACCACCCTTTCACCAAAAAGGAGGCCGCCCCATGCAGTTCTACTGTGGAATTGACCTCAGCGCAAGAGCGTCTCAGGTCTGCGTCATTGACAAGTCTCTCTCTATTCTCGTGCAACAGAAGGCCCCTAACTCCTTGGAACACGTCATCAAGCTGCTTGAACCAGATAAAGCTGATTTGCGGATCGTCGTTGAGAGCACCTTTAACTGGTACTGGCTCGTCGATGGCTTGCGTGACGCCGGCTTTGATGTCCGCCTCGCTCATACGCTCGGCCTCTATCTGATCAGCGGCGCCAAGGTGAAAACTGACCGGCGCGATGCCTTTGCCTTAGCCAAGCTGCTGTTGGCCGGTGTCATCCCTGAGGCCTACATTTATCCGCCTCAGACACGCCCCGTACGCGACCTGTTACGCCAGCGCACTCTTTTGGCTCACCGCAGGGCTGACGAATACGGCTCATTGCACCGATTGCTGCTGCGCCAAGGAATACTCCCTGGCAGTCGCAATGAAATAAAGATAGTTGAAGAAGCGGAACTCCAGCAGTGGTTCACACATCCCCTGCTACAACTGCATGCTTCTCAGCAGTTGGCCCGCATTCAGCTCTTGAGCGAGCAGATCAGCCGACTTGAAGAGTCGATCCTCGAGTTGACCAAAGATGAAGCGGCGTTCAAGCGACTGCTGGCCGTTGATGGCATCGGACGTATCCTTGCTCTCACTATCTGGTATGAAGTGGGCGAGATCTCGCGCTTTGAGAGTGTTCGCCACTTCTGCTCCTATTGTCGAGTTGTGCCCGGTATTGCACAATCAGGAGCAGTCACTCGGCGCGGGCGAGCCAACAAGCAAGGTAATCACTATCTGAAGTGGGCCTTCTCACAAGCGGCGGTGCATGCCGTGCGTTCTTATCCGGTCGTGCGGCGCTCTTTTGAGCGCCACCTAAAGCGACACCGGGGCCGCGCGCGTCAGATGATCTCTTATAACATCATTGCCCATAAGCTGGCGCAGGCTGTCTATCACGTGCTGAGAGAGGGCGCAGAATACCGCAGGGAGCTGCTGTTCGGGCAGTAACCTTGCGCGGGAGGAGGTTCGCCACCCTGGCGAATCAAGTGGGCTGACCCCGCTAAGTTGATTAGGGGCGAACCTCCTCAAACTTCTCTCGGGTTGTGCTGGCGCGCGCTGGGATCTCGATAAATAACTGGGAGGGGCCTGAGGCTCATGCCGCTAAGATTTGAGTGAGGCCAGTCGCGGAACCGATGATCTTCTGGAGCCTGCTCTGTGGAGTCAGAGCGACGTGAAGAGAGTTCACGTAGAGCCCGTTTGGCTGTTTGGTGCAGCGCGTAGCTGACACTGCTAAGAGAAGAAGCGAGATGGCGCAAGCCGAAGGAAGCAGGATCAGGGAGCGAATAAGGAAAAGAGGAAGGAGCCCCGATTGAGGGGCTAGGGTGTACTCTTTTCTCTTGACAAGGCCGCCTCTATTGGCTGTTGATTCTATTGGGGCGCTATTTCTGGATCTCGAGTTTTCGCACAGTCTGATGACTTGTTAGGCGCGGCTTAATCGAAGAGCTCATCCACCGGCATGACCCAGCCAGGAACGGCAGGCTCAGCCTCGGCAATCTCGCCGCGTCGATAAATGGTTGGATTGTTTGGGTCTGAAACCCGATAGACTTTAATCGTACCTTCGCTCAGAAGATCAACGTCCCAGACCACCAAAGTTCCGGCCGCAAAATAATCCCTGCGTTTTTTAATGATCGCTGCCTCGGCCTTCTTTCCATAATCGAATTCACTCCGAACCTCAACAGCGAAAACTGGCGCACCTTCCAGAAACTTCATGCCAGTAGATTTACCCGTATAAAAGGATGCATCTGGACTGAAGGAATCCCGGTCAGGCAAATTAACTTTATAACCTGTATTATCAGGGTAAGCACGTCCTATGTTTTTCCCACGTGCAAATACTCGAAGGCTCGAAGCGATGTTGAAAGCTGCGCGGCTCGGCAGATCACCGGTGGGTGGCATTAAAATTAGCTCTCCATTAACGATCTCAGCCTTACCATTCTCAGGCACGCGATACAAGTCTTCAATAGTGGCTTGAGTTTTCGTGGTCATATGTCAAACCTCATGACCGAATATTATCACGCATCAAGAGGAGCGCCTAACCAGGCATGCACCCGACCGCGAATAGCGCCGCTATCATCCGTCAACTCGAATGCTTGTTTAGTTGAATGCGCGGCGGGTGATGCCGGGCGTTAGTGCGCCAAGCAAAGCTTGGTGCTTCTGGTAGGGTGAGGGTCCCTGCTGAGTAAGGTCTAACCAACCACTCACGAACTATCTTTGCTGCATCCCGCATAACCTCGCTCATTTGTTGGAGGTCGTTGTGATCTCATTTTGTTAGGAAATCTTAGGTTTTATTAGACCTGAGCCTTGCTCCACCGCCCGCCTCCGATTACACCGCCCATTCCCGCCTGATCCGCCCGCACCCATCCTTTCATGCAAATTCTTCAGCTTGCCTTTCCACCCGTACTTGTCGTTGAGGCGGTAGGTACGGCAGCGATTCACTGTCGGCCCCTCGATCAAGATCCCCTCACCCACCAGCACTTTGATCGCCCGTGAGACATCCTGCTTCTTCAACCCTAATTGCCGCGCGATCTGGAGCTGCGGCACCATGATCGTGTTCTCATAGTCGAGGCAGCCCAATATATACAGGAAAACGTCTTTGGCCTCAGATCCGAACCGCTTCTGAGCGACCTCCATGAACGTCTCCTGGAATCCCATGAAATAGTTAGCCCCCTTCCACTTGGCCCTGATCCAGGTGATGGACGGCCTGTATTCTCCGGTCTCGGTACTCAAGACCGCCAAGCGAGGTGTCTCCTCCTCCAGCCTTTTAGCTCGTCTCATTTTCCCCTTCACTGGCCATCACATTGATGACCGGGTAATCACCTCAGATAACCCGCAACTCTCAAACTTAGCTATCCGGAGAATCACTTCTTCAGATGCTGCTCTTGTCGATCCAGAATAGGACGAAGCGACCGGTAAACCGTCTCGGCCACGATCTTCGTACCCTCCACGTTCGGGTGTATACGGTCCACTTGATTGAGCGAGTCAATCCCGGCCACGCGATCAAGAAAGAATGGGATTAAAGTGACGTTTTGTTCCCGCGCCAGAGACCGGAACGCGCTCTGGATGTCCTTGCGGTATTCTGCCCCGGCGCTTGTCGGGGTGTCCATCCCGGCCAGCACGACGTCCGCGCCCCGCGCCTTCGCCCGCTCGATAATCTGACCGAGGTTTCTTTTCGTTTCAGCGACCGGCTGCCCGCGCAGAAAATCGTTGGCCCCGAGCTCCAAAATCACTACCCGAACGTCCCCTTCGAGCGACCAATCGATGCGTCTGAGCCCTCCCGCCGAGGTGTCGCCTGAAACCCCGGCGTTGACCACCTCGTACTTATACCCGTCTCGGTCTAGCTTCTGCTGTAGTAACGCCGGGTAGCTTTCCGCTTCTGAAAGCCCCAGACCCGCCGTCAGGCTGTCGCCGAAAGCGATAATCTTCGGTAGACTCTGATGAGAGGGAGATGATGCGGCAGGCGTCGAAGTGGTGATCGGATCCGAGGGCTTGGCGGCGCTTCGCGACGCACCGCCCTGACAGGCTGTAAAGATAAGCGTTTCCAGCAGTATCAAAAAGGGTATCAAAGCTTTCATGATTGCATTATACAAGGTTTCGAAGACAGTCCCCTCCGGTAGCGAGATGCTGACGATTCTCCACCCGCTCGACCTGATCATTCCCGACGGGCAGTTCGTTTCCGTTGTCGGGCCTTCCGGCAGCGGCAAGTCTACCCTGCTCGGTCTCATCGCCGGCCTGGACGCGCCGACGACAGGCGAGATTCACATCGACGGGCAAATCATCACCGCGATGAGCGAAGATGCGCTCGCCGAGCTGCGCGGACGAAAGATCGGATTCGTTTTTCAGGCGTTCCATCTCATCCCGTCTTTGACGGCGCTTGAAAACATCCTCGTGCCCATGGAGATTGCGGGCCTGCGCGACGCACCGGCCCGCGCCCGGCAATTGCTCAAAGATATTGATCTCGTCGACCGCGCGCATCACTACCCGTCGCAGCTCTCGGGCGGTGAGCAGCAGCGCGTCGCCATTGCCCGCGCCTTCTCCAACAACCCTTCGATCATGCTGGCCGACGAGCCGACCGGTAATCTCGACTCACGTAACGGTCAGCATGTCTTTAACCTGATGACGGAAATGAACCGGCAGCGCGGCACCACACTGGTTCTGGTGACGCACGAGCACGAGCTGGCGAGCCTTGCCGACCGGCAAATCTCGCTCAAGGACGGGCGGGTCTCAAGCGACAGCCGCGCGCCGGCCGGTAATCAATTCGGGGAAGGGCTGTTAGAGGAGGCGGTATAGTCTTGAGATTCATCCTGCAAATGGTGCGGCGCGAGATCCGTTCCTCCTGGAAGAGGCTCTTCTTTTTCTTCCTTTGCATCGGGGTCGGTGTCGGCGCAATCGTCGCGCTCCGCTCGACCATTCAGAATGCGAATCAAGCGGTCGCGGGCGAGGCACGCCAGCTCCTCACGGCTGACGTGCAGGTCGATTCGACGCGCCCGTGGGCGCCGGAGACGCTCAACACCATCAACTCAATCGCCCGGCCGCCGCTCGTCGAGGCGCGGGCGGAAACCGTTGAAGCCAGCACGATGATACGCCCGGCAGATGACGCGCATGAAGGCGCGATGATGGTTGAGTTGAAGGGTATCGAGCCCCCGTTCCCTCTCTACGGCGATTTCAAGCTCGCGGACGGCGAGCCTTTTAACTACAAGCTGATTGCCGATCACGGGGCGGTGGTCGCGCCGCTGCTCCTCGAGCGGTTGCGCCTACAGGTGGGCGATAAAGTCAAGATCGGCAATTCGACTTTCCAGATTCGCGGCGTATTCAATCAGGAGCCGGGAGCGAGCGGAGGCTTCCGGCTCGGCCCGCGAGTCTTTATCGAGCGTGCCGCGGTGGAAGCCTCGGGCCTGACCGGGTTCGGCAGCCGTGCGCGACGGAAACTTTTATTCAAAACCCCCGGCCCGGTTGAGATGAGCACGCTCGTCAAAGAGCTTCGCGGCCGGCTGAAAAACAGTCTGGTCAGTGTAAGAACGTACAGGGAGGCGCAGGAGAATTTAGAACAGGAGTTTGATCGCGCGGAGAACTACCTGTCGCTCACCGGTCTGATTATTCTTGTGCTCGGAGGTATCGGCGTCTCCAGCGTGACCAGGGTTTTCATCGAGCAGAAGAGAAAGACGATCGCCGTGCTCAAGTGCCTCGGCGGGACGGGGCTAAAAATCACAGCCGCCTATCTCGTAGAGGTCGTCGCACTGGGTCTGGCGGGCAGCCTGCTCGGAGTTGGTCTGGCGAAATTGGCGTTGCTCGTCGCCGGACATTTCTGGGCCGCGAGCCTGCCCGCCAACATGAGCTACAACCTCACGCCGGGGGCTATCGCACAGGGCGTCGGACTGGGGCTCCTCATCTCGATCCTCTTCTCGGCCCTTCCACTCCTGCGGATTCGTCACATTAAGCCCAACATGCTGCTGCGCGAGGTCAACATGGATGCCGGCAAACAGCCTTTCGATCTCCTTCGGTGGGCGACGGGCGGACTGGTCGCCGTTGGTTTGGCGCTGTTGGCCTCCTGGCAGGCTAATTCGATCCGCGTCGGCATCTACTTTCTCGCAGGGCTCGGGGCGACCGCCGCGGCGCTCTATGTTGCGGCGTCGCTTCTGATTTTCCTTGTCAGGCGCGCCCGACCCGCGGGCTCGTTTGCCCTGCGGCAGGCCATCAACAGCCTCTACCGACCGGGCAATCAAACACGAGTCATCGTCATGGCCGTGGGGCTCGGCGTTTTTCTCGTCATCTCGATTCAATCACTGCAGGCAAATCTGCTGCACGAATTCGACGACATACGACGCGGCAGCCTGCCGAACATGTTCTTGATTGATATACAAAGAGACCAGGAGCAGGGGGTCGCTCGGTTGATTGAGCAAGCCACCGGCGTACGACCGCAGCTAATCCCGACCGTGCGTGCTCGCATCGTCGCGATCAACGGTCAGGAGATTGATCTCGGACGGGGCGAGAGGAGGGATCAGCGCGGGCGGCTGGGGCGCGAATATGTTGTGACGTATCGCCCCCGACTCGAAGCGAACGAGAAGATCGCGGCGGGTAAGTTCTGGGATACCGCGCCGGCCTCGGAACCCGAGGTGTCTCTGGAAGAAAGCATGCGCGGGCTGGCCGGGCTTGATCTCGGAAGCCCTATCACCTTTGATATCCTCGGGCGCCGGCTGACCGCCCGCGTGACGAGCTTTCGCGAAGTTGACTGGCGGAATTCGCGCACCGGATTCATGGTGCTGTTTCGACCGGGAACCCTCGAGAACGCGCCGCAGACGCTGGTCGGGGCGATTGACGGCCCGACTACAGAGCCGGAGCGCTCGCGTTTTCAACGTGCGCTGCTCGACCAGTATCCAAACATCTCGGTGATTGATGTGGCCGACATCATGCGCGCCGTCAACCGCATTATCAACAATATTACGCTCGCCGTCTCGTTCGTCGGCGGGTTTGTCTTCTTCAGTGGGGTGCTGATTCTCGCCGGCTCCATTGCCATGACGAAATTTCAGCGCATCTACGAAGCCGCGGTCCTGAAGACGCTCGGCGCGAAACAGAAAGTTCTTTGGACCATTCTCCTCGCCGAGTACGGGCTGCTGGGGCTGGTGGCGGCGCTCACGGGCTGCCTGTTCGCCGTCGCCCTCTCATACTCGATTGCGCGCTTCGTTTTTGATATCGGGTGGACGTTTACGCCGAGAATTGATCTGATCGGCATTTTGGGGACAATCATACTGGTCAGCGCGGTCGGCGCACTTTCAAGCTATGACGTGCTCACGCGAAAGCCGCTCGCGATACTCCGAAGCCAGTAAATGCAACCCTTTGGGAAGTTTATGAGCCGAGCTATTTTCTTTCTCTTTTTCCTTATGATAACTTTCGCGCCCATCGTCGAGGCGCGCGTCGATCGGGTGGAAATTCTCTCCCGCTCAGACGTCCTCGGGGGCAGATCGTTTGGTCTGGCCGGCCCCTATGAGAAGCTGATCGGAAAGGTCTATTTTAAGGTTCAACCACAGAACCCGCACAACAGCGTCATCGCAGACCTGGATAAAGCTGATCACACCACAACCGGTGAGGTCGAGTTCTCTGCAGACCTCTATATTCTTAAACCCAGGGACGCGAATCGCAGCAGTGGCTCGCTCTTGATGGAAATTCCTAACCGCGGCGGGAAGGGAATCATCCGTTTAATAAACCGTGCCTCTCCTTCCGTCGATCCGGCGAGCGAGGCGGAGTTCGGCGACGGCTTTCTGATGCGACAAGGAATCACCGTCGTCTGGGTGGGATGGCAGTTCGACGTGCGTGATGAACCCGGGCTGATGCGCTTGTACGCGCCGGTCGTGCATAACGGTACCAAACCAATTACCGGCCTCATCCGTTCTGATTTCATGGTTTCTCAGAAGGTCTACGAATACCCGCTCGGTCATGTCATCACCGGCAGCATCGGAGGAACAGAATACCCCGTCTATGAGCCTGACAATTCCGCCAACGTCCTCACCGTACGCGATATGCCGCTCGGGATAAGGAGACAAATACCGCGGAGTGAGTGGCAGTTTGCCCGGTTGGTCGACGGAAAGGTTACGCCAAACGCGCGATCCATTTATCTGAAGAGCGGGTTCGAGCCGGGGAAGGTCTATGAGATCGTCTACCAGGCCAAAGACCCGGTCATCGCCGGACTCGGTCTCGCGGCGGTGCGTGATCTGACATCCTACTTCAAATACGACCAGGCCTCCGTCGCCCCGGCCCGGCGTGCGTACGGCCTCGGGATTTCACAAAGCGGCCGGTTCCTGCGCCATTTTCTCTATCAGGGATTCAACGCCGATGAAGAGGGAAGACGGGTCTTCGACGGGATGCTTATCCATGTGGCCGGCGCAGGAATTGGTAGCTTCAACCATCGCTTCGCGCAACCGTCACGCGACGCGCAGCCGACCACCGCGCTCTTTTACCCGACCGACCTGTTCCCGTTTGCCGATACTCCGCAGACCGATCCGGAAACGGGTCAAACGGCCGGTCTCCTCGACAAGGCCAAAGCGGAAGGTGTCCTGCCCAAGATCTTCTACTCAAACACGTCGTACGAGTATTGGTCGCGCGCCGCATCGCTCATTCACACCACGCCGGATGGGAAGCAGGACCTGCCGCTCATGGACAATGTCAGGATCTACTTTTTTGCCGGGCTGCAACATTTCTCGGGCCCGTTCCCTCCTTCCCGCGGCACCAACCTCGACCTACTCGGACAGCACCCACAGAATCCGAATCCGATCACATGGCTGTGGCGCGCCCTTGTGGTCGATATGGATGGGTGGGTTCGTGACGGGGTTGCGCCGCCACCGAGCAGTTACCCGCGGCTCGACAATGGAACACTTGTGTTGCTCGAAAATCTCTCTTTTCCACAGATTCCCGGGGTGACGGTTCCCCAGAGGATACATCAGGCGTACCGGCTGGATTTCGGCGCGGAATGGGGACGGAAGGTAATTACTAAGCAACCGCCGGTGGTGGGTAAAGCGTTCCCCTCATTTGTCCCGCAAGTCTCCCGTGACGGGAACGAAGTGGCGGGCATTCGCCTACCCGAGCTTTCCGTTCCTCTCGCGACCTACACCGGTTGGAACCTTCGCGATCCTCAAACGGGTGCGCCAACCGAGCGGGTTAGCTTTATCGGCTCATATTTACCATTCGCGAAGACGAAGCCTGACCGCGAGCGAAACGGCGACCCGAGGCTTTCCATCGAAGAGCGCTACGGCTCACGCGAGCAGTACCTGGGAAAATTTACGGAAGCGGCAATGGACCTCATGAGGAGTCGTTTCCTTCTTCGTGAGGATCTCGTTGACATCCTCCAACGTGCTCATCAGGAGTGGGATGAGGCAATGAAATAGTGTTTATGATCTGCACGGGAGGATGCATTAACTGGAGTATCTGGTGACGGGCGGTATCGTCAGATCAGCGGCTTTGCCGCTTCGGCTGTGTGGAAAGCCTGCGGCTTTTCATTCCGCCTCACTTTCTTTGAAAGGCTACACCTTCCGGTCGGCTAAAGACATGCGCCTGAATATCCATCATTAAGATATTTCAGTTCAACCTCACAACATAATTAAGCCGCGCCGGATGCCGATGGTCACAGCCTCGGTGCGGCCGGAGGCGTTGAGCTTCGCTAATATGGAGCCGACATGAAACTTCACCGTGTGCTCAGAGATCCCCAAACGCCACGCAATGGTCTTATTACCCAGTCCTTCGGCCATCATTCCCAGCACCTCGATCTCACGCGGGGTCAATGCCTCGGGCTGGGAGGCAGGCACCTCTCGGGTGATTGAGGGTATATCGGCTAACAGCGACTCGAGTCCTCCCCGGTGCAGCACTACCAGACCTGCCGCAGCCGCTTCGACGGCAGTGATGATCTCGCCGGCGGTCGCATCGTGCGGTAGGATCGCTCGCACTCCCGAGCGGAGTGCTTCGGTCGCCCATGAGCCTTGATCATCGCCTGCCAGGACAATAATGGCGCAAGCCGGCGCACCGGCGCTGAGCGCCAGTACGCCGCTCAAAACCTCTTCATCGCGGCCGTCCAGCTCCACCAGTGCCGCGTCGGGATGTAAATCCTCGATCTGCTGAGCAAGTGTCGCCGCTATGACGGGTGAGCTCCCGACTAGCGCGAGCGCCGGACTCGCTGTCACGAGCGATTCCAGCCCGGCGCGGACGATTGCTGAGCCGGAGGCGACAAGAACACGCGTCACGCCGCCTCCGCCACGTCTTCCCTTGTGGGAATTGGGACTGTGCAGGTCACGCGCTTCCCCCCACGAATAAGATCAAGTTCCAGAGCGGTGGAACCATCGCCGGCCTTATCGAGCGCCGTCGTCAAATCATCGGGCGCATGAAAGAGCCGGCCGCCGGACCCGTACAGAAGATCGCCGATCATTAGACCCCCCTTCTCAGCGGCGCCTCCTCCACGTACATCAATGAGCAGTAGGCCGAGGGCGCGCCCGCCATCCAGAGTGACCGGTATGGGCTGCATGGTGATGCCCAGTCGCGGTCGATCTTCGTTGACGCGAGTCAGGAACCGCTCGACGGCCTTGCTCGGCACGGCCAGCGCAAGGCCGCCGGCGATCATGCTGTTAACGCCGATAACCGCGCCGCCTGCGTTGGCCAGAGGCCCGCCGGAATTGCCGGGCGCCAGCCTGAGATCAGCTTGCACCCATCTTTGACTGATCGTGTGAATAATCCCGGTCGTCAAGGCGCCGGCATGACCGAATGGATTGCCGACCGCCAGGGCCAACTCCCCTACGCGCAACGAGTCCGAATCACCAGCGGTGATGGCCGGCAAATCGTTAGCCGGGATCCTCAGCGCCGCGAGATCACGCGGCTCATCACGCTTCGTCACCGTCGCGTCGAAGCTTCTTCCGTCCGACAGCCGCACCTGGGCGTGGGCCCCCCGCACAACGTGAGAGTTAGTGATGATGAGACCGTCGGAATGCCAGATCACGCCCGACCCGGTGCCGTACCTTCGCCCTTTAATCTGCACGGTCGAGCGGCGCAGAGCTTCAGCAACCATCGAGAAATCGGCGGCGAAGCGCGCCCGTGTGTCGATAACATTCTTTTGGGTGGTTGACATCTTATCTTCCTCTCTGCGGTCGTTCGCCCACCGTGATCGCTAACTGAATCAATTCACCGCCACGGACAACCGATGCATTTAAGTTTCGGCCCACGCGTTCGGGAACAAGCACGGACTGCACATCATCCGTGTCCCTGGTTGCTACGCTGTCCAGTGAGACCAGTATATCGCCGATCAACAGGCCGGCCCTCTCGGCAGGCCCGCCGGGCTCGACCGAGAGCACAATCACGCCGCTCTGTCCGGGTAAGCTCAACCTGCTCGTAAGCGCATCGGGCAATCGCACGGGCTGCATGCCGACACCGATGTAAGCACGCGCGATACTGCCCTTTGTCAGCAGTTCTTCGACGACGCGGTTCACCGTGGAAGCAGGGATCGTCAGCCCCCCGCTGCGCGAGAGCCCCGAGGTGTTAATACCGACGACACGCCCCTGGGCATCGACGAGCGGGCCGCCCGAAAATCCGGGGTAGAACGCAAGGTCCGGTCGCACAAACCGGTCAATGTGGCCACCGCGCCACGTGCGCCATGATTCGCCGAGGGCGCTGATCACGCCGAGACTGGCGCTCGGCCCCCTCTCGCCCGTGCGGCCGACGGCGAGCACCAGGTGGCCGACCTTGAGCGACGCGGCATCGCCAACCTCGGCCGGGTTTAAACCCGCCCCGTCAAACCTGAGCACGGCCAGGTCGGTGCCCGAATCGCGCCCTGCCAGTGTCGCGGGGAGGTTGCGACCGTCCGCCACGATGATAGTGATCTCCTCGTCCCGCTTGATCGTATGAGCGGCGGTAACAACGACGCTTTGTCGCCAGATCACGCCGCTCGAATGGATGCGCTGCCGCGCGTTGACTCCGACGACCGCGCCGACGATTCGCTCAACCGCGGCGGCTAAATCATTCGAGAGGGCCTGCAGCGAACCGGCCGACTCGGATATTGGTGTTTCCATCTCGTTCCTCCATACTTTCCCAATGCTTGTGCTGGACCACCGTGGTCCCGTCTGTGACAGGATGTCACATGACGCGCGGGCGGCGCATCAGCCGTTCGAGGAGGGGGCAGCCTGGAAAGATGGCTAGTTAAGCTTCAACGATATCCTTCGGCCTGCAAGGTGAAGAGCTCCGCATACAGGCCATTTCCTGCCACCAGTTCGTGATGCGTTCCATCTTCCACCACCGTGCCATTTTCCAGCACAATTATCCGGTCGGCCATGCGCACCGTCGAGAAGCGGTGGGAGATAATCACCGCCATGCGCCCCGCAACAAGCTGGGAGAATCTAATGAAGACTTCGTACTCGGCGCGCGCATCGAGAGCGGCGGTCGGCTCGTCGAGGATCAGCACCTGCGCGTCGCGCATGTAGGCGCGGGCGAGTGCGATTTTCTGCCACTCCCCGCCCGATAGATCAACCCCTCCTTCAAAACGACGCCCAAGCATCTGCCGGTAGCCCTCGGGGAACCGTTTGAGGAGCAAGGATGCCAGAGACTTCTCTGCCGCTGTGACGATCGGAGGCGGGATGATTACGCTATGATCGCCTTCCGCTTTGGTGGGAGGATTTCCCCCGCCCCCGTGCTTACTATTGTTCGATGAATCTATGTATGACCGTACTTCGTCAATCTCGCCGATGCCGATGTTCTCCTCGAAGCGCAGATCGTAACGAACGAAGTCCTGAAAGATGACGCCGATCGCGCGGCGCACCGAGGTGAGGTCATATTCGCGAAGGTCAACACCGTCGAGGTGGATACGCCCTTCGGTCGGGTCGTACAGGCGGGCGAGTAATTTCGTCAGCGTCGTCTTCCCCGCGCCGTTCTCGCCGACGAAAGCGATGCGCTCGCGGGGCCGCAAAAGGAAGTTCACATGCCGCACCGCCCACCTGTCACTGCCGGGGTAACGAAAGCCAACGTCTTCGAACGTGAAGCCTTCGCGTATGGGCTGCGGAACAGCGCGGGCGCCAGGCCGTGAAGTGATGGACGGCCGCATCTCAAAGAAGTCGAAGAGGTCTTTCAGGTAGAGACTCTGCTGGTAGATGTCGCTCGCGCCTGACAAAAGACGTTGGATTAGATCGCGGCTGCGTGCGAATGAGGCGGCGAGGAACGTGAGCGAGCCGAGTGTGATCACGCCGCCCACGGTGCGCACAAGGATGACCACGTATGCCCCGTAGTAGCCGAGCGTTCCGACCAGAGACAGGAGGGTCGCAACGATGCCCTTCCGAATCGATAACCTCTTATTCTCCTCATAGAAGCGCTCCGCGAGAGTCCGGTAGCGCTCAACGAGCCAGGCCGCGAGTCCGAACATCTGCACCTCTTTTGCCGTGTAGTCGCTCGCCCCGATGAACCGCAGGTAGTCGAGTTGCCGCCGCTCCGGCGTCCAGCGATAAAGGAGCGAGTACTCGAGCGAGGCGAAGTGCGTCTCCCCCAGAAAGCTCGGCAGGACGGCAACGGCGAGAAGCAAGAGCAGCACCGGGCTATAGACGAACAGGGCCGCGCCGAGCGAAAGCAATGTCAGCGCGTCTTGCCCCATCCCGAAAAGTTGTGCCAGCAATCCGATCCGTCCCGTCGTCTGCCGCCGCGCCCGCTCGAGTTGATCGTAAAAGGAAGGGTCTTCGAACTGGTAGAGGTCGAGGGTCGCGGCGTGCCTCATCAATCGTACGCTCGTGTGGTTGGAGAAAAGATCGCCGAGGAGGCTCTCGACCAGCGCGGAAGTTCTGTTGAGTATTTCGCCGACCACCACAATACCGACCTCGAGCGCCACCAGCTTCCATAAACGTGAAAGGTTCGAAGGCTGGGTGCGCGCCGCAACCACGGCATCAATAATCAGCTTACCTATCCAGAGCGTGGCGACCGGAATAAAGGAGCGCAGGAGACGAAGCGCAATCATGGCAAGGGTCAGCCCGCGGTTGGTCTGCCAGACCATCTTGACGAGCGGGGGTAAATAGCGCAGGGCGGCGACCCGCTCTCGCCACATCGGAGATTCAAGGTTGACCGCTTTTCTTCGCCCCCTGACAGGTGGATACGCCATTTTGATCAAGAACCACCTTTATTGCTTTTTCTTGTGCATGCGCCCGATGCCCCGGAATGATCGGTATCACCCCGGGATGAACCTAATCATAAGACATGAGGTGGGTTGTACCTGAATCCCGATGCAGACATGTCGGGACGGCCGGCGGGCGCGAGCGGCGGGTCGGAGAAGAGGCAAAGGCGTTTGTGGAATAACATCGGCACTGTTTGTCTTTGGATGCCAGATTATATTTGCCCGGTGTGTTTCAGATCACTTGCCGGAGATCTTCACTAACAAAACCGCTTTACCCGGCAGCTGCCGCCCGGTCGATGGCGGCCAGCATGCGGTCGAGATCCGCGGTGTCGTTGTGACGCACATCATTAATGTAGAAAGTAGGGGTGCCCGACACGCCCCCACCGTATAAGCTTCTATTGTAGTCTTCTTGAATCTGGGCTGCATAAAGGTGTTCGGCCATCTCGCGGTCAAATCGTGCGGCGTCGAGGCCCAGCTTCCTCGCATAGTGTGAGAGATGCGTGTCTTCGAGAGCCAGCTGGTGCTTGAACAAATAAGCGTGCATCTCCCAAAACCTGCCCTGTGCGGCGGCGGCTTCCGCCGCCTCTGCGGCGCGCAACGCGTGCGGATGCACATGAGTAAGCGGGAAATGTCGAAAGACGAAACGCAACGCTCCGGCCCGCCGCTTCTGAATCTCTTTGATAAGTGGAACGGCGCGTCCGCAATACGGGCATTCATAGTCACCGTACTCGACCAAAGTCACCGGCGCAGTCGAGGGGCCATAAGTATGGTCGCGCTCGGTGACCGGAATCACCAGCTTGATGATTCCCGGCTCTCTAGACATAACAGGGCCTCCTTTAATCTGCGCGCTACTATCACTCTCCATCAAATTTGCTTTGAATAGAAGTCCGGAGCGCAAACCTGCCTCATGGTTGTTGCACAAATACGCGCTATGTAGAATAAATTATCTCACCGGTTCTATTGTAATCTTACATCAACAAAGGTTATAAAGTATGGGTAACTTAGTGATGTCAATTGTCGAAATACATAAGCCCGCGTGTGCCTGCTAGACTGTTGCTGGCGGCGCTTGCCCTCGCCGCTACAAAATCTGCGTGCTTGAGAGCACGTACGAACTGTTTACGGCCGTAACATCATCTCACAAAGGAGATTAGACTATGACCAATAAAGCTCTTAGTCTGATAATATTGCTCGCCCTGGTGGTGATTGCATCTGCGCAGCAGCCGCTTCCGCCCAAGACCAACTTAAAGGTCGGTGATGTGGCCCCCGATTTCACGCTCACCGACACGTCCGGCAATCAGGTGAAGCTCAGCGACTTCAGAGGTAAAAAGAACGTGGTACTGGCCTTCTACGTGCTGGCCTTCACCGGCGGTTGAACGAAGGAGTTGAAGGCGTATCAGGCTGATATCGCCAAATTCGATGCCACCCAGACACAGGTGCTCGGCATCAGCATGGATAGCTTCGCGGCCAACAAACGCTTCGCCCAGGACATCAACGTCACCTTCCCTTTGCTCAGCGATTGGAACCGCAAGGTGGTAAGGGACTACGGCATCTTCAACGAGGCGACGGGATACGCCTCACGCGCCACATTCGTGGTGGATAAAAACGGCGTTATTCGCCATATCGAGCAGGGTAAAGAAGCGATTGACCCGACGGGCGCATACCAGGCGTGCAGCATCTTCGATAAGAAGAAATAGGATTTAGACCATTTCCCATGGCACGCTTAGGGAGCAATTAGTCATACGGTAAGGACAAGCCCCCGGCCCGCGTCTTTAACTGTAAGAGCGAATGGGCCGGGGACTTGTCCTGCCCCTGCTGTTCCTGGTTTCTCAATCAGTAACGGATTCTGGCAGTAAAGCTGCCGGTGTTATCGCTGTAATCGTCATCGTTGATGAGCAGCACGAGCCTCCCGTCGGTAGGCGAGGTGAAGGTCTGCTGGCTGCCAATCAGGAATGGCGCGGTGTTCTGCCCGTTAGCTTGGCGGATATAGGCGACGAGTGCTCCGGGGCCTGCATTAGCGACCGGGTATTGACCGAAGAGCGCGCCGAATCCAACTCTCCCCCCGTCGGGCGTAACATTCCCCACCCTTGGCCCGGGATTGACCGTACCGGTTGCGGTGATCGTCACCTGATCGCCGGCGCGTAGGTCTATGCCGGTGTCTGTGCCCTGCGAGTTACCGGGCACGGTGATGCTTACCTCGCGTGGCGTGCGGGCCGCCCTGGACCCGCCGCCATTATTACCAAACGCGCCAGTCGAAGAGTCATTGCTCGGTGCCGTACGATCCGTCATAACTTGCACGTTGTAAGAGCCACGTACGTCTGAGTAGTCGCCCCGATTGATAGTAAAGAACAGGTCACCGTCGTTATCGGCGACAAACTCACGCGATGTGCCAAACTCCATGATCGGCGCATTCGGATCATTGGTGATAGCCCCGATCAACTCCCCCTCCGGAGCGTTCGGCAGAGGGGCGTTGGGGTCGGTCGAGCGCAGGCCCGCGGGGCTGATCCGCCTGCGACCGGCCTCGATAATGCCTGACGCCCTGACCCTCACACGCTGTCCGCGGCGGACATAGACACCGCTGTCGATCCAGTCGGGCCCCAGCGTCACGTTGACAGTACGAGTCTGAAAGCGCGCTTCATCCAACGAGCGGCCATCAATCTCTATGCGCTGGATATCCTGCGGGTCGAAATATTGAATCTCCCCGCCATCCCCGGTTGAGCCCGCCGCAGCCTGGCCGCCCGACTGGCTGCCGCTCAGCCGGACAACGAAGCGGCCGTCGAGGAAACCGAGCACGGTGCCGCGGATGGTGCGCCCGTCGCGCAGGTAAATGGTATCGGCTGCCACGAATGACGCAGCCATCATCGTTACCAGAAAAGCGATGATTATTTTTCTCATCATTGGTATCCTCCCTTATTCGTCGTCATCACATCGGATAAGATTTTCCAACGTAGGGCAGTATCTCGGATGGGTCTTGCAGACCCACCATGAACAATCTTCGAAAGGGGATTAGAATTGGGGGATCAACCGGGAGACATGAAGCAATAAGCGGCCGCCCCGATAGGGGCGAAGAAAGGTTATCCGATGAGGAGGTGCTATGCAAGGGCGGGCGGGTAGCCTGGCAACTTAAATTTGTCACATTTTAATGATCACCTCTAGTCTTCTCCTTGTGGACTTTATTTATCGCTTTATGAAGAAGGGCGAGAAGCTCATTCGCCTTGATCGGTTTCTGCAACAGCTCGACTTCCGGGTCTTGCGTCATGTGAAACATGTCCGCCAAACCGACACCTTTGTGTCTTGTAGTCAGGATGATAATTGGCAGCTCCGGTTTGATGTGGTGTATCCATTCGGCAATGAGATTACCCTTAATGCGCGGTGTCTCCAGTTCGGTTACGACCGCCGCGATTTGCTCAAGGTGTCGTTCATAAGTCTTCACGCCGTCAACCCCGTCTTGACAAACGAGCACGTCATAGCCGGCTTGCAATTCTGAAACCAGTGACCTGCGGAGCGGGGCCTGATTCTCAATGAGAAGAATTGTTTGCTTGCGCGACATCGATGACTTACCCCCATTACCGATTTTTCAATGCGGACGGCTGATCGCCTTCTTCGGCGACGGTCGGGATCTCGTGGACGACCACGTCAATCACGCGAAACGCTCCGCCTTCAGGGACTTCGAATGTGACGTCGAGATGGCCGCCCCGGCCGGCGGCGACCACGTCCGAGACGATCTCGCTGATCCGGCCGGGTTCGATTGCGCCCCTGGATTCCATCCCCCGCGCATGGTCGAAGATCGACCAGACGACAGTGCCCCTTGTCACACTCACCTCGGCATATAGTAAATAATGGCCCCGCTGACGCACTCGCACGTCCTGCCACAATCTGCCTCCCGGCAGTGCTGCCACCCCCTGTCCGCCGAGAAGGGTCAGTCCTTCCACCGGACCTGCTACCGACCAATCGGCCGCGATAGAACCTGATTTGCCTGTGAGATTAAACAGACCGTTCCGCACAAAGTTTGTTCCGTTGAAGAATCCCAACCCTTCCGCCGTCTGATGTTCGTAGGCACAGGCTTCAACCGCTCCGCTCGACGAACGCACACGGATTCCCCGATTCTGCGGGCGCCGATCATGAACGAAGAGCTTTTGCCCCAGGACCTGAACGAAGATTCCGCTCGAAATCTCAGCCCGTCTATCCATGACATCATTACCGTTACTATCCAGGCGCTCTATATCACCCCGGTTATCTGTCTGTATCCAGTTTCGCTCGTGAAGATTGATCGGCTCCAGGCGCTCGTCTGCGTAGTAAAGTAACGTCCCACCCACTTTATATTCAAAATAGATGTGGCGGAAGAACAGCCGCGGATCTATATACGCATTGCGTAACGTTGACTCGGTTCGCCGCGTTGGTGGGCCGGCGTGCACGGCGCGCCCGTCTAGCAGCGCGTCGTGCAATAGCAGAGCGCTGGCCGGCCTACCCTCCACCTTCCAGTAGCAGTTGTAAGTCGGATCCTGATAAATCCAGCCTCCCATTTCGGGAATCCAAACTTCCGCCCCGACATGCGCATCGCTGCCCCAGAGCCCGTTGCGAACCAGCAGACTCATGCCGACGGTGCGCGCAATTAGCCCTGAGGCCTCACAAAAAGCAACATAGATTTCAGCGAGATTACCGCACAGTACGGGTTTACCTTGCCGCATCTGCTCATAAGCCACCCGCGGGACGCGCGTTTCGAGCCCCGGCGTGGCCACCCGGTGCGGGCCACCGGCCAGCCATTCGCGTATCCGATTCGCGCGTTGCCAGGCGGAATCGGTAGAAAAGAGGAGGCCCCGCAGTTGATGGCGGAAGAAGCTCGCGTCCTCTGCGCTGAGAGGCACGCGGGGAGCGATATGTTTGATGGACTGGGGAATGCCTGCAATGACATCACCATCACGCTCGATAACTAATCGATTGAGCAACTCAGATTTTAACTGCGGGTCGGAAACCGTGACTACGGTTTCACCTTCCGGCAAAGTAACGCAGTAATCCGTAAATGGCACGGCGGCGGCTTGTGCCGGCGTTCTGGGCTTCAGAAGCTGCGAGACGCCGATACCGCACGCGAAGGCTGCTGTGATTAAGAGCGCAGCCGCCGTCGCTTGGAAACCCATGTTGATGCGGGGAGAGACGGACATCTTTATGAGAATGTCAAGACGTAGAGACCTGTCTTTATGTCACTACGACGGCAAGCGCGAGGGGTAGAGATAGCTTAGGGGGGCGGATTGTTCTCGATCTTCATCCGTCACATAACGATCTCGATAAAGCTCACGGCCTGAGCCCCGTTGCTATCCACGACCCTCAAAAACTAAAGCGAATCTGCGCCTCGAGGCGGCGGTTGTAAGCGGCTGAATTGCCGCCGCCTCCAAATCCGAAGCCCCCGGCCGTGGAGTTTGATTCGCCAAATAAAGGCGAGCTCAGGTTCCCGACCGGCGTTCCCGCATTCGTGCGGTTGAAGAGGTTCTGCGCCTGGATTGAGAAGGTAAGGTTGTAACGCTTGCCCGTTCCTCCTCCAAACATGCCACCACCACCGCCGCCTCTGGGCCCACCCCCAACGCCGCCGCCGATAGGCCCGCGCGGCCCCCCGCCGCCCCTTGGGAACCCCCCTCCCCCGGGCTGGGAACCATTTCCTACGTCCCCGATCTCACGGCCGAAGCCGAACGTCTTACTCACGCGCAGGTTGACCGTCAGGAAGGACGGCCCCGTCCCGAAATTGCGCGGGATGATTTGCTCGCCGGCCGCCGGGTTCGGATCAAAAGCGCCGAAGCGGGTGACGATTACTCCCGGTTTGGAAAGGTCTGTGGCGAATGCCGGGCGGTCGGTAAAGAGCGTGTCGCCGTTGGCGTCTCGCCCCGTCGTAATATTGAATGGTCGGCCCGATGAGGCGATCACGAATGGGTTGAAACTTAAGCCCCACGGCGCGCGTAAGGTGCCTCCGAAGATGAAGCGGTGGCGCACATCAAATGACGAGCGACCGTATTCTGTACTCAGGTCATAAGAATTTGCCGGGAAGGTCCCCGCACCGTCCGTGTCGCTCCGGGCTTCACCCAGTATATAAACGGCAAAGAGTGTCGTATAACGGTTAAATCGGTTGGCCAGATTGACAATCAACTGGTTCTGATTGAGGCGACCCGTTGATTCATATTCGAAAATGTTACCCGCATCCCCGAGCGGGCGTACCCCACTTCCCGGAACAGTTAGGCCAAATGTTCCGGGAAGCGGAGCGTTGATGTTACGCGCTCGCAAAAGGTGCAGCGTGCGCGCGCTGATGAGGCTCGTCGTGAGCGTGAATTTGTAAGGCAACTGCCGCTCAACGCTGACGACCGCTTGCATCGTGTAGGGCGCCTGTATATTCGGGGCCAGTCGCCATGTGGTCTGCGGGGTGGCGAAGGCGGTGAGCGTCTCTATTGACGGCACGTTAGGGAAGGAACTTAAAACGGCAGGGTCACTGACGATAAACTGCTGCTCGTTAGTTCCGTTAAAGCGGTTGGCTTGTAAGGCCAGGCTCTCGCCGACCCGTTCATAGAAGATGCCGAATCCTCCACGCACCACCGTCTTCGGCTGGCGCTGGCCACCGGCACCGGGCGACCAGGCAAAACCAATGCGTGGCGCAAAGTTGAAGTGGCTCGCGATGTTGCTCTGCGTCTCATAGCGCAACCCGAAGTTGAGCGTTAGATTCGGGCGCAGCCGCCAGTCATCCTGCAGAAACAGGCCCAGATCTACCTGGCTCACCAGCGCCGCCGGATTCCCTGAGGAGATTGAGAACTGAGTGGGGCCGCCGCCGCGCGCGATGGTCTCAGACGGCGAAAGACCGAGCTGCTGGAAAAGGAGCGTGCGGCGATAACGCTCGATGCTCGTGATCTGCATGAGGGCAGGCCGACCGGTCGCCGGATCGACGACCACTTGATTGTTCGCGTCTAACTCCGTCGCCAACCCGCCGGCGAACGTGAACGTGCCGCCGAAGTTCTGCGGAGAGACATCCTTGATGGAAACACCCCGCAAGCGCGCCCCAGCTTTCAAGCTATGATCTCCGATCGACCACGACGTCGTGTTCTGCAACTCCCAGCGGTCTTCATTGTTAAAGGAGAGACCCACTTGCGGGCCGCCGCCGATAAAGGCGTCGAGCACATTGATGGTCGGCGTAGAGTTATCCCCGTTCTGGTTTGTGCGGCGACGGATGTATTGAAAGCGTGTCTCGTTAACAACCTTCTGGTTGAGCACCGCAGTCTCCGTGAGTTGCAGCGTATGGTCGGAATCCGACGTGTTGAAGGCGCGCGAAGCGAGCGAGAAACTACCCACACCCGCGTTCTGCAAACTCGATTGCGTATATCTGTAGCGAGCCACAAGCGTATTTTTCTGATCGATCTGGTAATCGAAACGCGGGCTGACGCTCGTGCGTCGCTGCGGCGTGAGCACTGACTGGCCGAACGAAACCACGTTGAGGTTGGGATCAAGAATGGTCGCGTTGATGACGGCATTGTCGTCTATCTCACGCCGCTCGAAATCGAGAAAGAAGGAGGCCTTCTTGTTAGTAATCGGGCCGCTCAGATTTCCGCCATACTGACGCGCTTGAAAAGGCGCGCGCGTTGGCGCGAACGGATTACGCGAGTTCAGGCGCTCGTCGGTGAAGTTGAAGAATCCCTGGCCGCGCAGTTTGTCCGTACCCGGTTTAGTAAAGATTTCGATGCGGCCAAACCCCAGGCGATCATACTCGGCCGAGAATGGATTGGAGTTAACCCGAATCTCACGGATGGACGACTTCGGCGGAAGACTTGTGCCGCTAAAACCATCGACGTAGAGCTGCCCGCCGTTCGGGCCGGCCGAGGGACCGGCCAAGGCCTGCAAAGCCGCGGCCAGGTCATCCGGGTCATCCGGCAGTGCTTCGAGGTCCGAGCCCCTGAGCACGATGGCGCCCGCGTTGTTCTCCGGCGCGGTGCTTAGGGGGGGCTCGGCTGCTACCGTGACCTTCTGTTCCTCAATGGTGACCTTCAGCGTGATGTTGAGAGGTTCGCGGCGTCCGGGCGCGACGTCCACCTCTGTATTCTCATAAGTCGCGAAGCCGGGGGCGGATGCTCTGACGGTATACCTGCCGGGTTCAAGCCCGCCCAACACATATGCTCCTTCACCGTTGGTGGCGACGGTCTTCTCCTTACCGCTCGCGTCAACGGCGGCGACCGTCGCACCGACGATCGCGCCGCCGAACTCGTCCACGATCTGTCCGCGTAATGTGCCCGTCGCCTGTTGCGTGAACACAGTGGTGACGAACAGCATCAACAAAAACGCCAGTCCCTTGCTCTGTCCTGTTAATCGTAAAAATAAGCGCATCAGTAACTCTCCAGCACCGGTCAGGCGTAAGCGCACACCAAACCTGTCCGCTTCTCTACGTGAGAAAAGCAGTCCGTGAACCAATTTGTTTGCTGTCTTTACGAATTCTTGCCGAGATGCCGAAGCCGTACGCCGCTCGCCTCTTTCCTCGGCGGGCGTCGCCAGTCACTTTACTCCTCGTTAAATCTTGACCTTCCTCATGCCACACCGGAGCCCCCGCTGACCTCCAACCTCAAGCAGTCAGATGGGCCGACGAAGCGTCTCGCCAGAGTTTTGACCGGATTCGTTCTACTACTTATCTCAAGCCTCTTAACCCGGGAATTTTTCCTCAATCTATTTGTCATTCTTGTCGCGCCGGTGCCGGGCGTCTCGCTCGGCGACTATCTGGTCGAAGCGCTGCTGCTGTTCGGGCGTAAGTACGGCTCGTATCTTCTCGCTTGCCTGCTGTCGCAAGGCGTCGTAGCGCGGGCGCACTTCCCCACGAAGTTGACGAAACTCGTTCTGCGTCTCTTCAAGGATGGCGCGCACCTGCGCGGCCTGCTGATCATTTAAATTAAGGTCACGCCGGAGGTTTTCGAAAGGCTCCCTATCGCCGCGGGAACCATGCATCTCGAGATGCCTGTGCAGACGATACGCGCTGTCAAGCAATGCGCCGGTCACACAGCCGAGGGCGAACACGCTCAGCAGCACTAACCAGATCTTGAGTCGTGCGTTGCCTTGCAGAGTCATTTCGCCGGCTCCTGCTCATCATCGATAACCGCCGAGAGCACTTCATCGTTTGTCAGGCCGCCTCTGTCAGCAAAAGTAACCCGCGCAAATTCCGCGTCGCCCGGGCTGAAGAAAGCCTCAACGCTGAAGCCAATCGAAGTCGAGGGGTTCGACACAGCCATCAGAAAAGAGAAGAAGGCAAGGAGGGCAATCATCCCCATCGCCGGCACCGCGCGCCGTACAACCGCCAGCATCGCGAGCCAGCGCTCCGCGCCCTCGAGTCGCTCCTGCTCCGCGCGGATGCGCGCGCGTACGCGCTCATAAAGGAAGGGTGACGAGGCGGCCGCTTCTGCTTCCGCTTCGCTGCTTGTTGAGGCACGGACAATGCTTCGACCGATGCGGTCAAGGCGCTCATCCGATGCTAGGTTTTTCTTTCTTCCGAACATTGATTTTGGCCCCGTTAACGATCATCATCCGGCAGCCCCCACGCCAGTGAAAACGGCGACTGCGCGCAGGCGGTTACAAGAATTTTACCAGCAAACGGCGTAAAGACGCTCGCGCGCGGTGTGCTCGAACCTTTACCTTAGAGACCGACCAATTTGTGAGGCGGGCGATCTCGGCGACTGACATCTCCTCCACGTCCAGTAGGACGAGTATCAACCGGTCTTCGGGCGTGAGACGGGCCAGAAGCTTACCGGCGAGGTCGCGTGCGACCGCAGCAGATTCGACATCGCTTCCCGGGTCTTCGGCCCGTAAGCGCTCGCGTAGCCATTCGGTTTTTTCTTCAGAGAGGTCGGCGACCGAGCTTTCAGGTACCCTCTGCAGACGGCGCAACTCGTCATAACATGTATTGAATGCGATGCGCGCGAGCCACGCGGCGAACGATGCCTCTTTCTCGCCCGAGAAACTCCCGAGCGCAAAGTAAGCTTTGGTAAAACTTTCTTGAATGATCTCTTCGATCTGCTCACGCCGGTGGAAAAAGCGTCCCGCGATAAGAGCCACCCGCCGCCGGTGACGATTGAAGAGCTCTTCGAAGGCTGTTTCATCACCCGCGCAGGCACGGGCCACCAGCCGAGTATCGGGAGGGTCGGCAGCGGGGCGCACCGGTGACTGGAGGGTTGCAGGTTTGGAGCCGTCTGCCATCTCGTCCATCAGTTATTAACTGCTCGTGCGGCTTTCCGGAGAGTTAATCCTATCGCCCTCTACCCGCCTGAGTAAAAATAAAGTGGCAGCCCTCTGCCCAGAGCTGCCTTTAGCCGGCCTATACGCTTACCGAGAAAGTTAGGGGAGAGTCGCTCTTATCGTTTATCCACCTTTACTGCTTTGTGCCCGAGTTCGCGTTATTGCGCGAGCGCCACTCCTGACGCTTCTGCTCCCACTGCTGGCGCCGTTGAGCGAGCTGTGCTTTTTGCTCCGGCGTCAACACCGCATACATCTCAGACATCATGCGCGCCCGCGCGACTTCCATCTCAACTTCCAGATTGGCGCGAGATTGCGCTTGAGCACGCACTGCCGCCTCGTCGAAAGTGCCTCCGTTGAGGGGATCGAATCCGCTCTTGTGAAGGTTATGTAACTGTTCTCTAAGGTTCTTAGTGCTTTCCTTATGTTGAGCGGCGATCTGTTTCAACTGCGCCTTCTGTGCGTCACTTAAATTGAGGTCGCGAAAGAATCCGAAGCCACCCTCTTCTCCTCGCGCCCCCCGCTCCCCGCGCTCATGTTGCGCAAACACTGCTGCCGCCGCGATCAAGAGCGCGAGCATGAGCATTAACCCACCCATGATCTTTTTCGTTCTGCTTAACTGCATCTTTTACTATCCCTTTCACTATATTGAAATATCTTACGGCCAGACCGACGTTGGGCAGACTAAACGCCGGCCTGCACCCACACTTAATATAGACGACCTGAGCGGAGCGTCGGTTACAACTTTTTCGGCCCCGCCCGCCCCTCAAAGTTAAACGAAGAGAGCTAAATTCAATCAAATCTCGGCGACAGATAATACACGCCGCCAAGCGTTTCTCAAATCTCTTGGCTGCCAAGCGTGCCCACCTCGCGGTAAAGGTAGCCCACGAGAACTGCGCCAAATTCGCATGCCCGTTGCTCCACGGCCAGCATGGCTGGCAAAGATAAAGAAAATGTAAGACGCCGGAAGCAACTAAGAAGCAACTAACAGGTCTAAAATTCTATGATGGCTCTACCAGGAGCACGCGGGACGCATCTGACCTATCTATGAGGCTTGGTCGCTCTCGTATGAACTGCTTGCTGACTGCGCTCCCATTTATGTTTCCGCCGTTGCGATTGCCAGGAGAAGGGCGTCTCAAACTCGGTCGATAAGGCGGTAAATGTGATAAATTAATGGATTTAAAAGATGTATGTAACCGTCCGCTCGCCCTGAGCGTTTAATTTAAATGTGGGATTGAAAATGATCGGCTGCGGGGGGGATTGGCCTTTCGGCAATTTTGCCCAGGATTTCAACCTAACTGGTGCGCGGAAGGTGCAGTTTGGGCAGACTATATTGCAGGTTCAAACCGAAGCTCAAATCTTTCCATCTCTGCGAAATAAACTAAAGCTGTGCAAGCAGTCATGCTTAACCGAGTTAACGCAACCGCTTAAGCGGCTTAAACAGAAAAAGGTGTTCGATGGGTACGGAGATTTCGGAGCAGCCTTCACACGGGCCGCTTGACCAACAGCGCGATGAAAAAAGTTCGGTGGTGGTCGATAAAGTTGATCGCCGCCGCGAAATAAAGGTTCGATCTCGCATCGTACAGGTCGTAAGCGTAGTTTGTTTAGCCCTGTTATTGATTCTACTATGGCGATTTTTCGGTAGCAGTTCTGAAAAGGCAGCGCCCAAAGATCGGACTGAGATAGTCCCGGTGGAGATGGCTACTGTTAGTCAAATGGATGTGCCGATACAGATCAAAGGCATTGGTAACGTTGAGGCGCTATCGACAGTCTCGGTCAGAGCACAGATCGGCGGAACTCTCCAGACGGTCCACTTCACACCGGGCCAGGAAGTAAAAAAAGGTGACATTCTGTTCACGATCGACCCGCGCCCCCTGCAAGCGGCCCTCGCCCAGGCCCAGGCGAATCTGGTGAAAGCGATGGCGGCGGTTAGGCAGGCGCAGGATATCGTGTTAAAGGATCAGGCGACGGCAAAGAATTTACAGGTCATTGCCGCCCGCGATGCGAAGCTGATCGAAGCCGGCGTGATCTCACGTGAAGAGTACGACAATGCCGTGACACAGGCGCAAGCTGCCCAGGCAACAGTGCAAGCCGATCAGTCGGCGGTGAATAACCTGCAGGCGGCGGTTAAAGCAGAGCAGGCTAATACCGAGAATGCCAGGGTGCAGCTTAGTTATACTAATATTCGGTCACCGATTGACGGGAAGACGGGTAATCTGGCGATAACGGCCGGCAACCTCGTTCAGGCAAATGAGACTACCCCGTTAACGACCATTACACAGACCACGCCGATATATGTGACTTTTTCTGTCCCGGAGCAAGACCTGATACGAATCCGCCAGTATTCGGGATCAAAGGATTTCAGGGTTGAGGCGGCAATTCCCGGTGATGAATCTCATCCGGAGGCGGGCAGGCTTTCGTTGATTGACAACACCGTCGATATGGCAACGGGGACGATCAAGTTAAAAGCAACCTTTGTCAACGCCGGTCGGAGACTCTTCCCCGGGCAATTCGTCAACGTCGTACTCACGCTCGGGATGCAACAGAACGCTATGGTGGTCCCCTCTCAGGCCGTGCAGATCGGTCAGGACAGCTCCTACGTTTACATTGTCAAGCCCGATATGACGACCGAAGTCAGAAACGTTAAGACCGGCGCCACGCTCAACAATATGACGGTTGTCGAGGGGGTGGAGACCGGCGAGCGGGTCGTGACCGACGGACAGCTGAGGCTTGTGCCCGGGGCCAAAGTCCAGCCCAAATCTGCCCAGGGGGGAGGAAACCCCGGCAACGGCGGCAATCGAGGGCGGGGCGGCGGTAACCAGGGGCCGGGTGGCACCGGAGGTAATCCGGCCGCTCCCGGAAGTAATGAGGGGGGCGGTGGCGGCAACCCGGGCTCAGGTAATCCGGGTGGCAGGGGCGCTGGAAGCGGAGGGAACCCAGGTTCTGGCGGCGGTACGGCGGGAGGCGGTGGAAGCGGGGGTCGTTGAATATGTCAAAGCTCTTTATTCAACGCCCGATCACGACGACGCTGATCATGGTGGGCATCGTGCTGTTCGGCTTTATCGGGTACCGCTCGTTGCCGGTGAGCGACCTGCCGAACGTCGATTACCCCACTATTCAAGTGTCGGCGAGTCTGCCCGGCGCGAACCCTGAGACGATGGCTTCATCTGTGGCAACCCCGCTGGAGCGGCAGTTCTCGACCATCGCCGGCCTTAACACGGTCAGCTCGACAAGCACCCTCGGCAATACTCAAATAACACTCCAGTTCGACCTGAGCCGTAATATCGACGCCGCCGCACAGGACGTTCAGACATCCATCTCCGCCGCCGCGCGTCAGCTGCCGCCCGGAATGCCGAGCCCACCGACCTTAAAGAAGGTGAACCCCGCCGACCAACCTATCATCTACCTTCGAGTCAGCTCTCCGACGTTGCCCCTCTCGAGGGTTAATGAATACGCCGATACTCTGATCGCCCAGCGGCTTTCGACGATCAGTGGCGTCGCCCAGGTGCTGGTCACGGGCGAGCAAAAGTATGCCGTGCGCGCGCAGCTCGACCCGTCGGAGCTGGCGACCCGCGGCATTGGTCTCGAGGAAGTTGCCACGGCCCTCCAGCGGGGTAACACAAATCAGCCGGTGGGTACGCTTTACGGCCTTCACCAGAACCTCACGATCCAGGCGAACGGGCAGTTAATGAATGCCGAAGCTTACCGCACGATGATCGTTGCGTACCGGAACGGGGCGCCGATCCTGCTCAGAGATCTCGGCGACGTCGTCGACAGCGTCGCCAATAATCGCCTGGCCAGTTTTTACAACGGCCAGCAGGTCGTGACTTTGACCATCCAGCGGCAGCCGGGAACCAACACCGTCGCCGTCGTTGACGCCATCCGGCAGCTGCTGCCCCAATTCCGCGAGCAGCTGCCCGCCTCGGTTAACCTCGACGTACTGAACGACCGCTCGATCTCGATTCGCCAGTCAGTCAATGACGTGCAGAAATCGCTGCTGCTCGCGATGGGATTAGTGGTGCTGGTGATCTTCCTGTTCCTGCGCAACGTCAGGGCGACCATCATCCCGACCCTCGCCCTGCCCACCTCCATCGTCGCCACCTTCGCCGTCATGTACCTTTTGGGCTTCAGCCTCGACAACCTCTCTTTGATGGCGCTCACCTTATCGGTCGGGTTCGTGGTCGATGACGCGGTGGTGATGCTGGAGAACATCGTGCGGCGGATCGAGTTAGGCGAGGGGGTGATGGAGGCGTCGCTGCGGGGGTCGCGCGAGATCGGGTTCACGATCGTGTCGATGACGGTGTCGCTGGTGGCCGTCTTCATCCCGGTGCTGTTCATGGGCGGGATCCTGGGTAGAATATTTCGAGAGTTTGCGATCACGATCAGCGTGGCGATCCTGGTGTCGGGTTTTGTGTCGTTGAGTCTGACGCCGATGCTGTGCAGCCGATTACTTAAGGCCGCCGGGTTCCACAAGCGTGAACTGCGTGATCCCGCCCACATCGGCGAGCAGGCTGAGACGGCAGGAGAGAAGCCGTCCGGCTGGTGGCGCGTGACCGAAGACGCTTACGAGTGGATGGTGAGCGGTTACAAATGGAGCCTGCAGCGGGTGCTGGAGTACCGGCTGCTCACCGTACTTATCAGTGCGGCGCTCGCCATCGTGACATTCTTCCTCTTCTATATAATCCCGAAGGGTTTTATTCCCAACGATGATACGAGCCAGATTGTCGGCTACACCGAGGCCGCGCAGGGCATCTCCTTCGAGGAGATGTCGCGTCACCAGCAGGAGATGGTCGACGTGATCCGGACCAACCCGAATGTTCTCGGAGTGTTATCGACCGTCGGCGCCAGCGACGTGAGCGCGGCGAGTAACACCGGCAACATACTGGTACTCTTAAAGCCCCTCGCGCAGCGGCATGATGACGTCGATACGGTAATCGAACAATTGCGGCCCAGGCTTGCCACGGTATCGGGCATCAAGATCTACCTCCAGAATCCGCCCTTGGTGCAGGTCGGGGGGCAGGTCACGAAGAGCCCTTATCAGCTCACCATGCAGGGGCCGGATCGAAACGATCTGTACACCAACGCCGATGCCTTAGAGAGAAAAATTGCGGCGCTTCCGCAGTTGTTGGACGTGACAAGCGATATTCAGATTAAGAATCCTCAGCTCGACGTCAATATTGACCGGGATAAAGCGTCGGCCCTCGGCATTACGGCCATGCAGGTTGAGGATATGCTTAACGATGCCTATGGTACTCGACAGATCTCGACAATCTATGCGACGGCGAACGAGTATCAGGTGATCCTGGAGGTGAAACCCGAGTACCAGCAGGACCCGACCGCCC
>CAYLJO010000004.1:0-66151 GCA_964383905.1 uncultured Blastocatellaceae bacterium | reverse complement strand
TGATCTCGGCTTTTCAAGATGCTATTGCATAATCTATTTTTCAAAACCGTATTAGTTATTGCCGATCTCTTCTGGACACCTTGCTCAGCCGAGCGGTCACGGGCAAGCCATCCATGTCAGTGTGGTCTTCAGTATCCAGCCTTTTCGCCTCAATAACATCAGGGGCCCTCAGCACGAAGTCGGTCGTCACCGGGCCGACAAAATCGTCAAGGCGGTAGACCCTGTTCGCCCGACGGCTGTAGAAGTATGTGGGCAGGTGCCACGGCTGATGTCCGCCGGAACTGGATGTGTTGAAAACGAAGAACTGTGAATCACCGCTCCACTCCGCATGCCCGACACCTTCGCCATGATTGCCATCGGCGGAAGCATAGCTTCTCGTGTAGAGTAAACTACCGCGACGGTTACTGATCTCGACCCGGCTTTCGTAGCGCTCATAGCCCTGAAATTTGCCGGCGGGCACAATCCTAACGCGCAGGGCGCTGTCGGGTGAGGTGTAAACATCCTGGCTCTGTGTCACAGCGGCAACGGGCGTCGCGGGAGATATTCCCCTCATTTTTTCGTTACCGGGGATAGGGGTAGGAGGTTTAGACGAGTTGACGGGTGGCATATTAACTGGCCGTTGGGTAACGCCCCACGTTGCATGAGCAAGGAAACCGATCAAAAATGTGAGGGCGGCGATGGCAAGCCGAAGGATGAGTGATTTCATGCCTTTATTCCCGGCGGAGGTTTTCGGCGGTGGAAACTGCTGAAATCTTTCAACTGCCATCCAGTATAGGTCCCCTAAGGTCGTGATGAGACCGCTGCCGAAGAGGCAACTCGCTGTGATCAGCAAAACCAGCGTCGGCAACTCAAACATACATCCCCTCCAAGGCTCTTTCCGCGAGTAACTGTCGGTAATCTCTCCGATCGGGAGATGTCACCGCCTCAATCAGCTGACAAGAAGATAGTGCCGTCTCATCACTTCCGGAGGCAAGAGGGAGTGGCCCTTCAGGCGTCTGTGGTTATCCACACAACTCGGCACAAAAAGCCGCTGTTGGCCAACATTTGTGCCAAGCCGGCAAGACTTTCGGTCCTCCCCTCAATTTTTTAGAGAGGGATATTTCCATGCTTTTTCGGTGGATTCGTGTCGCGCTTATTTTCGAGCAAACGGAGCGCCCGAATGAGCTTCGGGCGGGTCTCTGCCGGTTCAATCACTTCATCGACAAAACCGCGCTCGGCGGCGATATAGGGGTTGGCGAATTTCTCTTCAAACTCCGCGATGCGCTCACGGCGCACGGCCTCCTGATCATTCGCCCGGCCGATTTCACGGCGATAAAGCAGGCCGACGGCCCCCTCGGCCCCCATCACGGCGATCTCCGCGGTCGGCCACGCGAAATTGATGTCCGTGCGAATGTGTTTCGAGGCCATGACACAATAGGCGCCCCCGTAGGCCTTGCGCGTGATGACGGTAATTTTGGGGACGGTCGCTTCAGCGAAGGCGTAGAGCAGCTTGGCGCCGTGCCTGATAATGCCGCCGTGCTCCTGCGCGACGCCGGGCAGGAAACCCGGAACGTCCTCGAAGGTGATGAGCGGAATGTTAAAGCAGTCGCAGAAGCGTACGAAACGCGCCCCCTTGACCGAGGCGTCTATGTCGAGCACACCTGCAAGGTAGGCCGGTTGATTGGCGACAACGCCGACGGGGCGACCGCCCAGGCGCGCAAAGCCGACCACAATATTCGGCGCGTAAAGCTGATGGACTTCAAAAAAATAGCCGTCGTCGACCACGTGGTTGATCGCGTCGCGAATATCGTAAGGCTGATTGGAGGCTTCAGGCACCAGTGAGTTGAGTTTCGTTTCAATCCGCTCGGTCGGGTCACCGGTCGCTACGCGCGGCGGATCGTCCATGTTGTTTGACGGGAGGAATGAGAGAAGCTCACGGATCGTGCGCAGGGCCTGCTCGTCGGAATCGGCGGCAAAATGAGCAACACCGGAAACATGATTATGCGTCACGGCGCCGCCCAACTCTTCTTTTGAGACCTCGGCGTGGGTGACGGTCTTAATGACATCGGGGCCGGTGATGAACATATAGGAGGTGTCTTTCACCATGACGTTAAAATCCGTAATGGCAGGGCTGTAGACCGCGCCGCCCGCGCAGGGGCCCATGATGCAACTGATCTGCGGCACGACGCCGGAGGCCAGCGTGTTGCGTAAGAAAATATCGGCATAACCGCCCAGGCTGACGACGCCCTCCTGTATACGCGCGCCGCCGGAATCATTTAAACCGACGATCGGCGCCCCGACTTTGAGCGCCAGATCCATCACCTTACAGATTTTTTCCGCGTGCGTTTCTGAAAGGGACCCGCCGAAGACGGTAAAATCTTGCGCAAAGATGAAGACGCGACGGCCGTCGACCAGCCCGTGACCGGTAAGGACGCCGTCGCCGGGGTAAAGCTGTTGATCGAGGCCGAAATCTCGCGAGCGGTGGACGACAAACTTATCGAACTCCTCGAAGGTGTCTTCATCAAGAAGAAATTGGATCCTCTCACGCGCAGTCATTTTCCCCCCGGCGTGCTGCTTCTCAATGCGCGAACGGCCCCCGCCCTCTTCGGCCCGGCGCACGCGCTCCTGCAATTGTTGAAGTTTCGACGGACCCGCTTGGGGCTTGTGCTTTGAAGTCATTGAATGTTTTCAGAACAGAAGGTAGATATCAGCTTTGGCTCCCACCAATTAATCAGGACGCCATCCGGCGGCGCAAGGAGCGCATCGCCCACTCTATTAATAGCGCGGCCGTGATTGTCAGGTAAATAGCTTCGTAGAGTTGTTGCCGGTAGAGTCTGCCGGTCAACAGGGCGCGCACCAGTTCAATGGCGCTGGTGACGGGAATCGCCCAGGCGACGGCGCGGAGCGGGGGCGGGAGCACGGAGACAGGGAACCATGCGCCGCAGAGAAAGATCGAGGAGAAAAAGATGGCGAGATAAAGGTTGTAAGAATCGATGTCGTGGACGTGGGCGGTGACGCCGAGCGAGAGACCGGAAATAAAGAAACTGCCGGCCATCAGCGGGACAGGAACGAGTAAAGCAAAAGGTGAAGTCGCAGCGCCGAACACTATGAGTATAAAGAGGATAATGACAGCATCAATCAAAGCTTTGGTGACGGCCCAGCAGATCTCGGCGAAGGCCAGCGATTCGGCGGTGACGGGGGTGGCGAGGATGGCATCGTAGGTTGACTGATAGACCATGCGGAAATAGGCGCCGTAAGTGTTTTCGAAGACCGCGCGAGTGATGGCCGTGAAAGCCAATACGCCTGCACCGACGAATGAGAGGTATGGCACGTCTTCGACTTTCGCTGCAATCAGGGATCCGACGCCCCAGCCGAAAGCAAAAATCATGAAGAAGGGTTCAATGAGCGGGGCGGCCAATTCCATCTTCCACAGGCGCAGGTAAACTTCCAGATTGCGCTGCCAGACGGCGAGCGCGTCGCGCCAGTCGACGCGGGCGAAGGCGAGGTGGTGGAAGATCGTTTGGGCTCCCGGTGAAGTGACCTCGGTATCAACAGTCATCGCAAATGATTAAGCGCGTTCGTTAAAAGGGAACTGGTGCGACTCGATGAGCGCGATCAGATCGGCGAGCGCACAGCGCGCGTTTCGTCGGACGTCCGGCGGGTAATGAAAGAGCGCGGCGTTGGATTCGAACTCGTCCACGTCAACGACCCTGTACGAAAAGTCCGGCGCGACCACAATGTCTAAGTCCAGGTCAATGTAACTCAGCACTCTTCCGTCGAAAGTCGGAGGGATGGTGATGTTACAGTAGTGATTCCGTAATCCGCCGCCCGGCTCGGTGAAGCGAAAAATATTATACCAACGATCCAGCCAGTAGTATTCGATGCTCATCGTGCCGCGTGCGATGGTGCCGAGCAGATCATGTCGGACCTCCTCGGCGAACTTTGCATCAAGAACGACGAGCGGACCTTCCCGCCGGATAATGCGGGCCGGCCAGCGGCGATGTTCGGCGCCGCCGTATTTACAGGCGCGGACCGTGACCACGGGCCCGAGTTTCGTTGCTTCAGTGATCACTTCGGTCGTCACCGGGCGGGGGCTCCAAGTCCTTCATCGTCTTCTCCCACCAGCTGCAGAAAGAGGTCTTCAAGGTTTGACGGCCGAATCAACATGCGGTAGTTCTCGTAGTTTTTCATCAAGGGTGTTAAGAGCTCGGGGGTCGCGGCAAAATAGAAGTGTGCGCCGCCACGCGCGACCGCGTTGATACCCGGGAGGGCATCGAGCAGGGGAAGCGACTCGGCGTCGCGAACTTCCAGCGCATAACGCGAGACGCTTCGATTGACCAACTCCCGGGGGCTGCCGGCTGCGAGAATCCGCCCGTGATGGATGACGAGTAGGCGCTCGCAGAGTTTTTCGGCCTCTTCCATGTAGTGTGTTGAAAGCAGGATGGTGATGCCGGCGCTGCGCCGGAGTTCTTCAAGGCGCTGCCAGATTTCCTGGCGTACCTGCGGGTCAAGGCCGGTGGTCGGTTCGTCCAGCACGAGAAGTCGCGGGCTGTGAAGGAGGGCGCGCGCAATCATCAAACGGCGTTTCATGCCTCCGGAGAGGTGTTCCACGCGCGAGCGGGCACGTGCGCTCAAGCCGAGAAACCCTAGCAACTCATCGCTTTTTCTTTCGGCTTCGGCGCGCATCATGCGGTAGTAGCGGGCATAGACGAGCAGGTTGCGGCGCACGTCCAGGTCCGGGTCAAGATTATTCTCCTGCGGCACGACGCCGATCAGCGAGCGCACGCGTCGCCCGCGGGTACGCACGTTGAGACCGGCGACAAAAAGCTCCCCGGCGGTGGGCGGGACGCGGCATGCAATCATGCGCATGGTGGTGGACTTGCCCGCGCCGTTCGGCCCGAGCAGCCCGAAAGTCTCGCCGCGCCGGACGGTGAAGTCGATGCCGTCAACGGCGCGCTGCGCGCCATAGACCTTTGTTAAGCCGCGGGCGACGACATCGTCTGGTGCCGGAATGGTTTGGTGCGGCAGCGCGGCGACGGAGAATTTTTCTCCTGACCGCGCCACCGGATCATCTTGCCCGGTCACTTCCAGCATGTTGTTGCCGCATCATCTAAGTGCGCCCGCTCTTTTTCCAGTCGGCAAGGAATTGATCCAGGCCCTTATCGGTGAGCGGGTGGCGAATCAACTGCTCGATGACTTTGAAAGGCATCGTGGCCACATCGGCCCCCGTCCGCGCCGCTTCGACGACGTGGATGGGATGGCGCAGGCTGGCGGCCAGCACCTCCGTTTTCCACTCGTAGTTGCCGTAGATCTCGACGATCTCCCGGAGCAGCTCAAGGCCGTTTTGCCCGATGTCGTCAAGGCGGCCGAGAAAAGGGCTGATGTAGGCCGCACCCGCCTTAGCCGCGAGGATGGCCTGCGCTGCGGAAAAGCAGAGCGTCACGTTGACCCTGATGCCCTCGGACGTCAGTTGTCGCGTCGCTTTCAGGCCGTCCCTGGTGAGCGGGCATTTGACGACGACGTTGGGGGCAATGCGCGCGTATTCGCGGCCTTCACGCAGCATACCCTCGGTGTCGAGACTGGTGACCTCGGCCGAGACCGGCCCTTGCACGATCTCGCAGATGGCGGCAATATGCTGCTTGAAATCAACATTGCCCTCCTTGGCGACAAGCGAAGGATTCGTCGTGACGCCGTCAACCAGCCCGAGCGAGGCCATTTCGCGGATCTCGTTCAGATTCGCCGTATCGATAAAGAATTTCATAGCTCCTCCTTAAAATTACTGAAGCAGGTCGCGCACCTCATTGCGTAGCACACCGACGCCTTCGACTTCGACCTCGACCACATCGCCCGCCTTCATGGGAGAGACGCCGGCGGGCGTACCGGTAGCAATAATGTCTCCGGGCAGGAGTGTCATAATCTGGGAGATGTAGCGCACGAGGAAGGGGACGGGGAAGGCCATCGCAGAGGTGCGCGCCTGCTGTTTGGTCTCGCCGTTGAGGCGCGTGGTGACAAGGACGTTTCCGGGGTCAAGTTCGGTGGTGATGAGAGGGCCGACCGGGCAAAAGGTATCGAAGGATTTAGCGCGCGTGAACTGCACATCTTTACGTTGCAAGTCGCGCGCGGTGATGTCGTTGAGGCAGGTGTAGCCTAAAACATAGTCGAGGGGATCCTGATGAGGTGGGAGGCGGCGCGCCTCGCGTCCGATAACGATGGCGAGTTCCCCTTCATGCTCGACCCGCGCGGAGGCGGGTGGCAATTGAATGGTCTCGCCTGAGGCGATGATCGCCGACGGGGGCTTCAAAAAGAGTAGCGGCTCGGCGGGCAACGTATTGCCCAACTCGGCGGCGTGTTCCAGATAGTTACGCCCGACGCAAACGATCTTTGAGGGTCTGACAGGGGCTAAGAGGCGCACCTCATCAAGTGTTAATGGGGTTTCGCTGGGTGAAGGCTGCATCTTCCCGGGGAGCGCCGGCCAGGCTTCGGGGAGGTCGCCCGCGGCGAGCGGGAAGACCTCGGTGCCCTCCACCACACCGTAGCGGGACGTCTCAAATTTCGGATGCGTGAAACAGCAGATTCGCATAGTCAATTAAGGAGCTGTTTCTGAGACAACGTTAGATGGTGCGCTCACATTGCCCGAGAGGTCAACCGCGGTCACGTAGTAATAGTAGGTCTGACCTGCCTCGACCGTTTCATCATGAAAGGTTGTACGTGTCAGAAGCGCATCGTTGAGTTTGATCCAACGGTTTTTCGGCAGATTGGGATCGGTGGCACGATAGATGTTATATCCGGCCAGATCACGCTCGGCATTGGCGGGGAAAAAGAGCGATATCCGGCCGGGAGCAGGGACACTGGACACGAGGCCGGGTGCTTGGGGCGGATAAACGTCGCGTGGTGTGACCGAGACGCTGTTAGAGTTACGGCTCTCGACCTGTTTGCCTTCTGTGCCGAGCGAAACGGAGCGCACGACGTAGGTGTACGGCTCGCCGAAGGTAAAAGTTTTATCAGCGTATTGTGTTTCCGTCACAAGTTCGGTATTGATCGGCGCCTGCCCGACTTCGGTCTGCGATTTTGAGACGCGGTAGACATTGTAACCGAGCAGATTCACAGGCGTCGAGCCATCGATGTTGGCGGCCGGGGGCTGCCACCTGATCGTCACGGCTGTTTCGCTCTCGAGCGGCGGGCCCGTCAGTTTCGGCGGTTGAGCAACGCGCGCCGCCGGTTCAATGAGGAGGAAATTTGAGAAGGAAGCGCGTTGGCCCGCGGCGTTGACATAGCGCAGGGCGTAGCGCAAACGCGTCGGCTGACCCGCCAATTCCAGCTCGTCCCGGTAGGTGATCTCGGGGCCGGCCGTGCGTATCGTCTCGTAGTTGATGGAGCCGATGAGGGTGGCGCGGTCGGCGAATTCATCCTCGGTCAAGGGCAACGGGGCGGCCGGTTTCTCGGCCAGGCGGTAGATGTCGATCCGCCGGATGCTTTGCACGCTCGGGTCCGGAGCGTTCCGCTGTGGGGCGGGCCAACTGAGGATCACCTCGTTGCCACGCTGCACGCCGGAGAGCAGCTCTGTGCGTTGCGGGATGCGCTCAACGGGCGGGAGCGGGGGGCGACGTTTGCCGCACCCGCCGAGGAGCGCCGGGGGCAGCAAGGCGAGCGCGAAGGTGAGTAAGGGGGCGGAAATAAATAGTGGCGGGTGGCGTGACCTGGTCGCGTCGTGCGCTGCCCGGGAGTTGTGTGCGCGGTCGGCGGCGCGAAACACTCGTGGCGGCGGTTTCACAGGATGTACCGGCTCAGGTCTTGATCCTTGACGGTGTCGGCAAGCATGCGCTGCACGTAGGCCTCATCGATCCTTTGCTTTTTGGGCTCCAGGTCGGGGCCTTCAAAACTGATCTCATCGAGGAGTTTTTCCATAATCGTGTGAAGCCGGCGCGCCCCGATGTCCTCGGTCTGTTCATTGACCCGCGCCGCGAAGTTGGCGATCGTCCCGACGGCATCTTCGGTGAATTCAAGCTCAACGCCCTCGGTCTCCAGCAGCGCGCGGTACTGTTTGATGAGCGCATTTTTGGGCTCAGTCAGGATGCGCTTGAAGTCGTCGACGGTGAGGGACTCGAGTTCGACGCGGATCGGGAAGCGCCCCTGCAACTCCGGGATCAGATCCGACGGCTTGGAGACATGAAACGCGCCGGCGGCGATGAAGAGGATGTGGTCGGTGCGAACCATGCCGTAGCGGGTGTTGACGGTCGTCCCTTCAACAATCGGGAGGATGTCGCGCTGAACGCCTTCGCGGGAGACATCCGGGCCGTGACCCGATTCGCGCCCGGCGATTTTGTCGATCTCGTCGAGGAAGACGATCCCGGAGGATTCGACGCGCTCGAGGGCGGCGCGGGCGACCGAGTCCATGTCAATGAGGCGTTCTTCCTCCTCCTGCATGAGGTATTCCATCGCCTCGTCAACGCGCATCTTGCGCCGTTTGGTGCGGCCCTGAAAGATATTGCCGAGCATATCCTTCATGTTGATACCCATCTCTTCGATGCCCTGCGGGCCGGCCAGTTCAATGGTCGGAAAGCTCTTCTCGCGGACCTCTATTTCGACGAGGCGGTTATCGAGCTTACCGGCGCGCAACTGCGCGCGAAGCTTCTCGCGTGTGCGCTGGAAGTTATCGTCGCGCTGGGGGAATTCGGTTGACGGGGGGGACGGCTCGCTGCTTTCGTCGTCGAAATCAAAGTAGGCGGAAGAGGCCGCGGACTTCGGCGGGGGCAGTAAGAGATCGAGGATCCGCTCTTCGACGTTGAGCTCGGCCTTGTCGGCGATCTCTTCAATCTTCTCTTCGCGCGTCATCTCGACGGCGATCTCCGTGAGATCGCGGATCATGCTCTCGACATCACGGCCCACGTAGCCCACCTCAGTAAACTTTGAGGCTTCGACCTTCAGGAACGGTGAGTTAGACATCCGTGCCAGGCGGCGCGCGATCTCGGTCTTCCCGACGCCGGTCGAGCCGATCATAATAATATTCTTGGGCATGACATCGGCGGCCATGTCGGGCGCGAGCTTCTGGCGGCGCACGCGGTTGCGCAGAGCGATCGCGACCGCCCGTTTGGCGTTGCGCTGGCCGACGACGTGCTTGTCCAGTTCGGCCACGATCTGGCGGGGCGTCATCTCGTCGAGCCGGGCTTCTTCGTCAACGTCGCCTGAGAGGTAGATAACCATTTTACAGATAGTCGGTGTTTAATAACTGATTGTCGGGTGCCGCCGTCAGAGCTCTTCCACCATGATATTGGTGTTCGTGTAGATGCAGATTTCGCCGGCGATGCGCATGGCCTCGACCGCGACATCGCGCGCAGACATCTCGGTATGCTTAACGAGGGCGCGCGCGGCGGCTAAAGCATATGAGCCGCCGGAGCCGATGGCGAGCACCCCATCGTCGGGCGCGATGACATCGCCGTTGCCGGAGAGGAGGAAAGAGCTTTTGTCGTCGGCGACAACCAGCAGCGCTTCCAGGTTGCGAAGGATTTTATCCGTCCGCCACTCTTTGCTGAGCTCGATGGCGGCGCGTTCAAGATTACCATGATACTGTTCGAGCTTGCCTTCGAAGCGCGACAGGAGTGAGAAGGCATCGCCGGTCGCTCCGGCGAAGCCGGCGAGGATGCGGTCGTTGTAGAGACGGCGGACCTTTCGCGCGCTGGCTTTCATGACCGTTTCGCCGAGCGATACCTGACCGTCGCCGGCGAGCGCGACGCGCCCGCCTCGGCGCACCAGCAGCACAGTTGTGCTACGCACTCTTGGAGATTCTTCACCCGACATCTGAAAAGAGCACTATAGGAATTCGTGCGAAGGTAAGTCAAGCGGCGCGGGTCGGAATAAAGTTTTCAGCGGAGGCCTATTTCCGGCAGAGCGCGGCAAAGCTTTTTGCGCTATGATGGGTGAGAAGCCGGAACCCGCTCGGGGGAAGGCGTCGGGCCAGAGATATTCACCTGTAAGAGGCGAGGATGAGATGCAAGATCAGCGCCCGCGCATAGGGATCACGATGCGCCTTGAGTTGGGAACGGACCGGTTTTACCTCGCGCGCTTCTACAGTGAGGCCATCGAGGCGGCGGGCGGGCTGCCCTTTCATATCGGCCTGATTCCACACCGGGGTTATATTACGGCATTAATGGGGGCGGTCGACGGCGTGTTGCTGCCGGGCAGCGACACAGACGTTGACCCGTTGCGTTATGGCCGGGAGCCGCATCAGCACTTGGGCAGCGTGCAGCCTTTGAAGGATGAGACGGACGCGCTCGTTCTCGAAGAGGTTGAGCGGCGGCGCACGCCACTTTTGGCCATCTGCTTCGGGTTGCAGATCTTAAATGTGGCGCGCGGCGGCACGTTGATTCAGGATATTCCGGCGCAGGTGCCAAAAGCGATCAAGCACCAGCAGGGTGCGCCGCGTGACCGGCACTCGCATCGGGTGCGTTTGCTGGAGGGGAGCACGCTGGCTAATTTGGCGGGCAGCGATCATTTACTGGTCAACAGTCATCATCATCAGGCGATAGAAACTGTGGGCCATGAGTTGGTGGCGACGGCTTGGACGGCCGATGGGCTGGTTGAAGCATTGGAAGACCCGCGGGACGACCGATTTGTGCTGGGCGTCCAGTGGCATCCGGAGATCGCTTGGGAGCGGGATAATTTTTCACGAGCCCTCTTCAAGAGGTTTGTCGAGGTAGCGGGTGAGTATGCGAGGGCCCAGACGAGGGAGTTGAGAACGGTAATGCCTGAGTGATCGTCCGTAACCGTTCAGTTGTTTTGAGCGTGTTACGATCGTCGTAACCGTTCAGAGGGTGGGGAGCAAGGGGCGAGTTAATTGTAGACAGCAGTGAGATTCAGGGCTATCCTCTGCTCCCATGTGGCGTGACCTCGGGCTGACCAAGCGGGACTGGGATCGTACCCCTCAAGCGGTGCGCACTCTCTTGCTAGCACTCCAGCAGCAAGTACGCCTCATGGGCATCCGCTTCACCGCTTATGAAAAGCAGCTCGCTGCACTGCACGAGCAGGTCGCGCAAGTCGATGATCTGAAGGCCGGGATCGCCGAGCTGAGGGAGCGCCTGGGGCAGAACTCCGGTAACTCCTCTAAGCCGCCTTCATCCGACCCGCCCTCTTATAAGCCACAGCCGCCACGTGAGGCCACGGGCCGCAAGCGTGGCGGCCAACCTGGACATCAGGGGCACTCGCGTCAACTCATGCCCGTCGAGCAGGTCAATCATGTCATTGACCTCAAGCCCATGAGGTGCACGCGCTGCGGGCGGGGGCTGCGCGGTTCCGACCCTCAACCCGAGCGCCACCAGGTCGCGGAAGTGCCGCCGGTGAAGGTTGAAGTAACTGAATACCGCCGCCACAGCTTGTCCTGCACGCGCTGCGGGGCTGTCACGCAAGCGGACTGGCCTCAAGGGGTGGCGCGCACGAGCTTCGGGCCACGGGCGCAGGCCATCGTCGGCTATCTGACCGGAAGGCTCGGCGCCAGTCATCGTGATGTAGTGGAAGCCATGGAGGTGCTCTACGGGTTGGAGGTGTGCACGGGCAGCGTCTCTTCGATCCAGCAGCAAATCAGTGCCGCGCTGGAGGCGTCGGTGGAGGAAGCCCGGCGCTTTGTCTGCCGGCAGAAGGCGCAATACGTTGATGAGACCAGTTGGCGCGAGACGGGGCAGCTCAAATGGCTGTGGGTCAATGCGACGGCGGACGTGACAGCCTTCCATCTGCTCGACGGGCGCAGAGTTCGGATGACGCCCGACAGGTAATCAGTCAGAGCGCCACGGGCATCGCGGCGACGGATCGCTACTGGTCCTACAACTGGCTGTGTGCCCGCCGGCGGCAGGTCTGCTCTCGCGCACCTGCGGCGCGACTTCCAGGCGATGGTGGAGCGAGGCGGCGAGTCAGCCGAGACGGGGCAGGCGCTCCTGAAGCAGAGCAAGCGGCTCTTCACATTATGGCCCAAGGTGCGCGATGGCGACCTCGACCGCACGCAACTCCAGACCGCCATCAAGCCAGGGCAGCAGAAAGTGAAGCAGTTGCTTCAGGCGGGGGCACAATCCGGACACAAGAAGACGCGGAACACCTGCAGTAATATTCTTAAGATGGAGAGATCGCTGTGGACGTTCGTGCGCGTTGAAGGAGTGGAGCCGACGAATAATGCGGCGGAGAGACCGCTCAGACGAGCCGTGTGGTGGCGGAAGAAGTCGTTCGGGACGCAGAGCACCGCAGGTAGTCGGTTCGTCAAACGGATTCTGACGGTGGTCACCACGTTGCGGCAGCAGGGGCGTGACGTGTTAGCCTATCTGACTAACGCTTGTCGCGCTGCGTTGGGTGGTGAGGCACCGAGAGGTCTGCTCCCCGACTGTTCTTGAGAAACCCTCTGAACAGTTACCCGATCGTCCGTGCGCGTCCGATAAAGGGTGGGTGCCCCCTAATTAGCTGCGGGAACCGGGTTAAAAGAGGATTTGAGGCCTATGACACTTTAATGCAGGCTCAGGCAGATGGGGCCAATAGATAGTTCGGAAGAGGTGAGGGAAGCAATACGTATGCATAATCTGGATTTAAAGGGGCGTGTAGCGCTGGTCACGGGCGGGTCGCGCGGGGTCGGCCGCGCCGTTGTCGAGGGGTTGGCTGAATTGGGCGCGCACGTGGTGATCAATTATGTGCATGATGAAAGGAGCGCCGCAGGGGCGGTGCGCGTGGCGGAAGCCCATGGGGTGAAGTCGATGGCGGTGCGGGCTGACGTGGCCCGGTTGGCAGAGGTAGAGGGCTTGGTGCGTGCGACGCTCGAGCGTTTCGAGCGATTGGATATTCTGGTGTGCAATGCGGGGGTGTGGGAGGGCGCGCCGGTGGAGCAGATCAGCCCGGAGCTGTGGGACCGCGTGCTGGAGATTAACTTAAAGGGGACGTGGACGGCGTGTCGCGCGGTCGTGCCACAGATGAAGCGGCAGGGGTTCGGGCGCATCGTCGTTGTGAGTTCGACCGCCGGGCAGCGCGGCGAAGCAAACGTCTCGAACTATGCCGCATCGAAGGGTGGACAAATCGCCTTTACCAAGTCGCTCGCGACCGAACTGGCAGGGTACGGCATCAACGTGAATGCGGTGGCCCCGGGGTGGGTTGATACGGAGATGAATACGGAAGTGTTCTCCGACGCGAACAGGCTCAAGCGGATTGTGGAGACAATTCCGGTGGGCCGTGTGGCGGCGGCAGAGGATGTGGCGTGGCCGATTGTCTTTCTCTGTAGTGGGTGGGCGCGGCATATTACGGGCGAAGTGCTTAACGTTAACGGGGGGTCAGTGTTGTGTGGTTAATGCCAAAAATGTCGCGCGGTGCGTAGTGGATTCGGCCCCCGCACGACAGACGGCACTTCGGGAGGTCGTCGTCCCATGTTCGAACGCTACACGGAGAAGGCGCGGAGAGTGATCTTCTTCGCCCGCTACGAGGCCAGTCAGTTCGGCGCACCGGCCATCGAGCCCGAGCACCTGCTGTTGGGGCTGATGCGCGAGGACAAGACCTTAACCGGAAGGTTCTTCCCGCGCGCGCAGGTCTCGATCGAGGCGATCCGCAAGGAGATCGAGGGGCGCACCCTGCTCAGGGAGAAGATCTCGACCTCGGTGGAGTTGCCGTTGGCGCCGGAGACCAAGCGGGTGCTGGCCTACGCGCACGAGGAGAGTGACCGGTTGCAGCACCGGCACATCGGGACCGAGCACCTGCTGCTGGGGCTGTTGCGGGAGGAGCGGTCGATGGCGGCCGAGATCCTCTACGAGCGGGGGTTGCGATTGAACGCCGTCCGCGATGAGATCGCACGCGGGGCGGAGGGTGACACGAGTGCTGGGGGAGCGGCGGGGAGGGTGCGCTCGATGTGGTTAGATGAGATTCGTACGTACGGGAGCAGGCTTTTAGCGCTGTCAAGCCTACTGGGTCGCGATTTGGAGGGTGAGTTCGGGGCATCTAAGTCTAATGAAAATGTTATTGAGCGGGCGGAGGAGATGGCTAATAAGAGACCCATAGACACGGGCAGTCGGGGGGCCGGGACGGAAGGCCGCCGGACAGTACTGGGCGTCGAGAAACTGCTTGAGGATGATATTGATCTGATCCGGGGGGCGCGCGTGGGGCTGGTCTGCAATCAGGCCTCGGTGGACCACGGGCTGCGGCACGTGGCCGATCTTTTTCAGGGGCGTCACGAGGTCAAGCTGACGGCGCTCTTCGGTCCGCAGCATGGGATCCGTGGCGAAGTGCAGGACAACATGGTCGAGACTCCACACACGGTCGATCGTGTCACGGGACTCCCCGTCTATTCACTTTACAGCGAGACGCGCGAGCCGACCGAGCAGATGCTGGAGAAGGTCGATGTGCTGGTCTTCGACATGCAGGACGTCGGGTGCCGCATCTACACCTTCGTCTACACCCTGGCGAATTGCATGCGTGCGGCGAAGAAGTTCGGCAAGAGAGTTGTCGTCTGCGACCGCCCGAACCCGATCAACGGCCTGGACGTGGCGGGCACCGTGCTGGAAGAGGGTTATGAATCTTTCGTCGGACAGTTTCCGCTCGCGACGCGCCACGGGATGACGGTGTGCGAGTTGGCTCGCCTCTTCAACGAACACTTCGGGTTGGGTTGTGAGCTCGAGACGGTTCTGATGGAGGGGTGGTCACGCGAGTTGTGGATGGATGAGACGGACGCGCCGTGGGTCTTACCATCGCCGAACATGCCGACTTTGCAGACGGCGACGGTTTTTCCGGGGACGGTGCACCTGGAGGGGACGCAGATGTCTGAAGGGCGCGGGACGACGCGTCCTTTTGAGTTGGTCGGCGCGCCATGGGTGGAGGCGCAGGAGTATGCCAAGCGCCTCACAGGGATCGGCCTACCCGGGCTCTATTTTCGGCCCTGCGGTTTTCAGCCAACTTTTCAGAAGCATGCAGGCAGGGATTGCGGCGGTGTTCAGGTTCACGTGACGGGGAGGGATGCGTGCGAGGTGGTCGCCGCCGGCGTGGCGGTGGTGAAGGTGGCCCATGATCTTTATCCCGAGCATTTCCGGTGGAAGGAACCGCCCTATGAGTATGTTTACGATAAGAATCCTTTTGATGTGATTGCCGGGACGGGCCGGTTGCGCGCCTCGATCGAGCGTGGTGATTCCTTAGAGGAGATCACGCAATCCTGGGAAGAGCCGTTACGGGGGTTCAAGCTGATCCGGGATCAATTCTTGCTTTATTGAGTGATGAGAAATGGATCGCGCCGCTGGGTTCAAGTTTTGCATGAGGTCGGTCGTCGTGCCGACTCTTGAAGTATTACATAAGGGGGCCCTCGGCCGCGGGAAACCGAAGATCGCCTATGTAAAGGGGGGTTAGCGTTGAGCCGGTTGAGTGTGCGATAGTTAAGGCCGAGAGCGGTTGATGATCGCGCCGACCAAAACCGGTCGGCGGGCGGGGCTGGAAAGTAGTGAGAGGAGTCATCTATTTTGGCGGTTGAGTTTAAAGGGAGCGTGACGCGGGATGGGAATCCCGTGAGGGCGTGGTTGGTAGGGGTTGCGGGTTGGCTGGTGCCGGGGGCGGGGCATGCCTGGCAGGGGCACTGGTGGCGTGCTCTATTACTGGGCGGAGCGGTCTGGGCGATGTTCATTGGGGGTCTGCTGCTCGGTGGTCATCTATTTTCGCCCGGCGGTGGTGAAGGCGGGTGGTCGGGCCTTTTGCAGTTACCACCGGCGGTCGCTAATCTTGGTGCGGGGCTGCTTTATATTGTATGCTGGGCCAGCGGGATCGGTTTGACAGAACAGGCGAGCCGTACCACTTTCGAATATGGGAACACTTTTTTGCTCGTATCCGGATTATTGAACTATCTGGTAGCGCTTGACGCTTTTGATACGGCCGTGGGGAGGAAGCCTTGACCCATTTGCTGATCATGCTAGTGTTTGCGGCGCTGGTCGCGGTTGTTTTCGGGGTCATTGCGCGTGACAACAGGCGTGAGCGCGCGCTCTACGGGTTGAAGGTGTTTGTAGAGTTTGTGGGGATTGGGCTGGCACTGGCGTGGCTCCTTTATTTCCTGCCGCTGTGAAGGATGGCGGCCCCTCCACGCGTCCGATAACATTTAGCGACCGCCTCAGCCTATCAACCAATCAACAAGCAAGCGGAATGGGACTAGCAGAAACAGAAGCGATCGTGTTGCGCACCTACCACCTGGCCGAGGCAGATAAAATTGTCGTCTGCCTGACGCGAAGCGCCGGGGTGATACGCGGCGTGGCACACGGCGCGCGCCGACTGAAGAGCAGGTTCGGTGCCAGCCTGGAACCCTTCACACTTCTTTCGCTGGGGTACTACGAGAAAGAGGGCCGCGAATTGGTGACCCTCAACCACACGGAAATAATACGCTCCTACTTCGGCCTTTCCGGCCACGAGGAGGTCGCGGCGGCACTCGCCTACATGGGCGAACTGTTAATAGAGTTTGCCCCCCCTCATGCGGCGGACGTGCGGCTCTTCAGGATGGTGAGGGCCTGCCTGGAGGCGCTCTCCGCCGCCCCGGAAGATCTGCCCGCCATCGTGCGTTATTACGAACTGTGGATGCTCAAACTGGCGGGGTTCTTACCGGACCTACGCGTGTGCGGCGACTGTCATAAGCGACTGGCCGGGGAAGAGACCACATACCTAAACGCCGAGTTAAGGCCACGTTGTCAAGCCTGCAGTCACGGCGCAGGCAACGCGCTGTCAAAGGGAGCGCTCGCCCAATGGCGCGCCGCGCAGCGCTTACCGCCCGCTACGTTTGCCGCGGGGACGCGTGAGGTAACGAAGGCGACATGGCAGGAACTGGCGCAGGTGATACAACGGCTCATCGGCGCGGTGCTCGAACGGGACCCACGCGGGCAAGCGGCTTTCTCTTAAAGGTAGAGAACCAGGTGATTCGGGAGGCACTTGAAAGGGGAGGATGAGCGCAGGCGGCAGGTTGATTGAAAGATATATCGTCGGGGCCATCATCCCGTATCTTTTACTGGCGCTGCTGCTACTGACGGCCGTCCTCTTCGCGCAGCAGGCCGGCCGCTTTGCGGAGTTGCTGGTCTCCGCACACATCCCGCCAGATCTTTTGGCGAAGATCGTTTCAGCCCTCTTACCAAACGTTCTTATCTTTACTCTGCCCATGGCGGTGCTGTCGGGAACGATCATCGGGTTGAGCCGAATGGGTAGTGACAGCGAATTGGTCGCCCTGCGCGCGGCCGGCGTGGGCACGTGGGCGCTGCTCTGGCCCATCTTGGCGATCGGGTTGATGGCCAGCACCGCCACCTTTTATCTCAACCTTGAGGAAGCGCCTGGCGCGGCGCGCGCCCTCCGCCGCGCCAGCTTGCGCGCGGCGCTTTACAAGCTGGACTCACCGGTCGAGCCGCGCTCCTTTAGCACAGAGATCCCGGGTTACGTCGTTTACGTGCGCGACGGGGATAAGGCGGCCGGGACGTGGGGGCGCGTCTTCATCTACTCCAGGGAAGCTGACGGGGGGACACGGCTCATCACGGCACGGTCGGGACGAATAGACTCAGACAGGGCCGGGGGACAATCGGAACTGGTTCTGAGCGATGCGGTCGCCACCAAGCTGCCGACGCGGGCGGAGAGGGAGCATCCTTACGTCCTGGAACGCCTCGCACAACTGCGCATCCAGTTCAATACGGGACGCGCGGCCCTCCTGGCGCGGCTACAGAGTGATCAGGCGGAGGCCGATGAGATGGGCTGGCACGCGTTGAGAGCATACGCCGCTTCCAGCGCGGGAGCCGGCCGGCGCGATGCCGCGACGCTCGCGCACAAAAGGCTGTCACAGGCGGTCGCCCCGCTGGTGTTTGCGCTCCTTGGTGGGGCTCTCGGACTACGCATTAGAAAGGGAGGGCGGGGTCTGGGGGCGGTGCTGGCTCTGTCGGCGATGATCACCTACTATTTGATCTCGCTGATCGGCGAGCAGATGGCGCGCGCCGGAAGTCTTGCGCCGCCCGTTGGAGCATGGTTGGCGACAGGCGCGGCGGCCGCGGCGAGCCTGCTGATGCTTAGCCTGAGGCACGGCGGGCTAATTGGCAGATTGAAAAGACCTTCCCTGACAGCGCCAGCGTCACTGGCCTCCGGGTCGGGTGGCAGGGCGCTCTTGCGCGCCGGAGCGGCCCGGACCACCGGCCTGCCGAGCTTTTACAGCTTATTAGATATCAGCGTGTCGCGAGCTTTGACCCTCAGTTTCACCTTTGCCTTCACCTCGCTGACGGCAATTTTTCTGATCTTTACCTTATTTGAGTTGTGGCGCTTTATCGTGGCCAATAGCGCGGGGGCGCGGCTGGTGGTGCAATACCTGACGTTCCTGCTTCCGCTGGCCAGCGTCGAGTTGCTGCCCGCCAGCGTTCTGATGGCGGTGCTCGGCACCTACGCTTTAATGGCGCGGCGCAGTGAGGCGATCGCCTGGTGGGCATGCGGGCAGAGCGCCTACCGTTTGATGATTCCGGGGTTTGCATTCGCGGCGGTCATTGGTGGCGGGTTGTGGCTGATCCAGGAGCGGCTGATGCCACAGGCAAACTCGCGTCAGGACGCCCTGCGGGCGCAGATTCGTGGCGGGGGGGCGCGCGTCGCCACCGGTACAGGCCCCCTCTGGTTCGCTTCGGCGGGAACCGGTCGGATCTACGCCTACGAATACGACGAGGAGAGGGGGGTCTTAAAAGATCCGACCGTGTACATCCTTGACCGGGAGGCGGTGCACTTACAGGCCATTATCAAAGGGGATGAGGGGGACTGGGTCGGGTCAGACCGGATGGAGCTCTCACGCGCTCAGTTCGTGGACTTCCGCACCGCGCAGATACAGCAGCGGAGCCAGGAGAGGATCTGGCTCGATAAAGTTGAGCCGCGCGGCGTGTTTAAGCCGGCGATCGACAAGCCGTCGCAGTTAAGCGCGAGCGGTTTAAGCGATTACATAAAGAACATTAAGCAGCGGGGCGGGTCCGTCACCACGCTCTCGGTCGCCCTTCAGAGAAAATATGCGGAGCCTTTTAGCGTGCTGGTGATGGGGCTGATCGGGATGCCGCTGGCCTTGGCCTTCGGCCGGCGTAGCGCCATCGTCGCCTTATGCTCGGCCGTTGCCGTCGGCGTCGGCTTCTGGGGCGTCATCGGCGGGTTCCAGCAGTTGGGCGTTTATGGCTTGCTGCCCCCGCCGGTGGCCGTCTGGGCGCCGATGGTCATCTTCGCGGCGACGGGGACTTACCTGTTGGCCCGCACTCGCAGTTAAAGTGGCTCCGCCTGGTCGCGGGAACGGGTTCGCCATCAACCCCCCGCGGGTGATCCCACTTAAGCCGGCTTTAAGCAGCGCGGGCCCGTCTTAGGTGCCGGTCTCCCAACTGGAGAGGTACTCGACCTGCTCGGGGGTCAGGGTGTCGATTGAGACCCCTAAGGCCCGCAGCTTTAGGCTCGCGATCTCTGTATCAACCTCCGGCGGTAAAAGGTGTACGCCGGGCTTCAGCTGTCCTCTGCTTTTAATGAGGTACTCGACGGAGAGGGCCTGGTTGGCGAAGCTCATATCCATGACGCTGGCCGGGTGGCCCTCGGCGGCCGCCAGATTAACCAGGCGGCCTTCGCCCAAGACGACGATCCGGCGGCCGGTCGCTCGGATCGTATACTCTTCGACGAAGGGGCGCAATTGAACCGGCGCCGGTGACAGATCACGCAGGGCGACGAGGTTAAGCTCCAGATCGAAGTGACCGCTGTTGCAGACGATCGCCCCGTCCTTCATCGAAGCGAAGTGCTCGCGGTCTATCACATGGCGATTCCCCGTCACCGTCACGAAGATATCACCCAGGGGGGCGGCCTCCGCCATCGGCATCACACGGAACCCGTCCATCACGGCCTCGATGGCCCGGATCGGGTCGACTTCGGTCACGATGACATTGGCACCCATCCCGCGGGCGCGTAAGGCCACCCCTTTGCCGCACCAACCATAGCCGACCACCACCAGTGCGCGCCCGGCCAGCAGGATGTTAGTGGCGCGGATGATTCCATCCAGCGTCGACTGGCCCGTCCCGTAGCGATTATCGAAGAAATGCTTGGTCTGCGCGTTGTTGACCGCGATGGAAGGGAAGTGTAGGACGCCGGCCGCTTCCATGGCGCGCAAGCGCACGATGCCGGTGGTCGTCTCTTCCGTCGTACCGATGATCTCTGAGACCTGATCACCTCTCTCCTTGATCAGGGTGGCGACAACGTCTGAGCCGTCGTCGATGATGATCTGTGGGCGGGTGTCCAGGGCCGTGCGCAGGTGCCTGTTGTAGGTCTCTGTCGTTTCGCCCTTGATGGCAAAAACCGGTATGGACCAGTCTTCGACGAGCGCGGCGGCCACATCATCCTGTGTGGAGAGCGGGTTTGAGGCGATGAGGACGGCCTCGGCGCCTCCGGCTTGCAGCGCACGCGCCAGATTGGCCGTCTCCGTCGTGATATGCGCGCAGGCTACCAGGCGCACGCCGTGCAAAGGTTGTTCCGCCGCGAATCGCTCCCGGATCAGGCGTAGGACGGGCATCTCTCGCTCGGCCCATTCAATCCGGCGTCTTCCTTCGCGCGCCAGGGCGAGATCCTTGACGTCGTGTCCAAGCGGGCGTGTAGTAGCCATTTAGGTGATCCTCTTTGAAGTAGTTAATTAAGTATCGGTCGGCCTCTGCGGATCAATCCCGGGTCTAAATTTCGGCTGCGCTCCGCAGTGCTTCCGCTTTATCTATCGCTTCCCATGTGAAGCCGTTTCCGCTTTCGCGACCGAAGTGACCGTAGCGTGCTGTCTCTCTGTAGATTGGGCGGCGCAGGCGCAGGTCTTCGATAATACCGCGCGGGGTCAGACGGAAATGGTCGCGGATGAGCGCGGAGAGGGTGTTCTCGCCAAGGCGCCCGGTGCCGCCCGTGTCGACGAGTACCGAGACGGGGTCGGCGACGCCGATGGCATAGGCCAACTGGACCAGACAGCGGTCGGCGAGACCCGCCGCCACAATATTCTTGGCGGCGTAGCGGGCCATGTATGCCGCCGAGCGGTCGACCTTCGTTGGGTCCTTACCCGAAAAAGCGCCACCGCCATGCGGGGCATACCCGCCGTAGGTGTCGACGATGATCTTGCGTCCGGTCAGCCCGGCATCGCCCTGTGGGCCGCCGGTGACGAAGCGCCCCGTGGGGTTGATGTGGTACTTAGTTCTCTTGTCGAGAAGCTCGGGCGAGATGGTGTGCTGGATGATTCGTTCCCGGATGTCGGCCCTCAGTTGCTCGTTGGAGACACTCGGGTCGTGCTGCGAGGAGATGACCACCGCTTCCACCCGGAACGGTCTGCCGTCTCTATATTCCACTGTGACTTGGGACTTTCCGTCGGGCCGCAGGTAGGGGAGCTCCCCCGATTTGCGTGCCGCCGCGAGGCGCTCGGCGAGTCTGTGCGCAAGTTGGATCGGCAGCGGCATCAGTTCCGGCGTTTCGTTGCAGGCGAAGCCAAACATCAGCCCCTGATCGCCGGCGCCGCCCGTATCGACGCCCAGGGCGATGTCCGGCGACTGCTTGTCCAGCGCCGACAGCACGCTGCAGGTTTCGCAATCGAAACCGTACTTGGCCCTTGTATAACCAATTTCTCTAATAGTTTCACGTGCCACTCTGGAGAAATCGACGGTCGCTTGGGTGGTAATCTCTCCGGCGATCACGACGAGCCCTGTGGTGACGAGCGTCTCGCAGGCCACGCGGCCGGTTTCGTCCTGCGCGAGCACCTCATCTAAGACGGCATCCGAGATTTGGTCCGCGATCTTATCCGGATGGCCCTCGGTGACGGATTCTGAGGTGAATAGGTAAGTCCCTTCGATGCTCAAGCGCCCGCTCCTTTGATTTTACTCTGATTTTGAGCCAAAAGACCGCGTACTCTAGCAGTCACGGTTTGTCAATGTCAAGCGTGCTAAGTTCGATCTGCTTCGGGTGCGCGTGCTTCATTCGATCTAATCAAGTTATTTATGCAGTAGACTGCGAGAGGGGGCTATATCAGCGTCATCAAATGTGCGGGTGAACCGAGCATAATATCTATTATCAGACGCATAATATCGACCTAACCACATCCTGATCTCCTCTCCGCGCTTGACTATTGGGCCCGCTCTCCCCTAGAGTGCACCTGCCAACCCTCCCGAAGGTCTATTTTCGTATGGCGATTAAGATTGAGAACCAGTACGGCCCAAAGCTGCCGCGGGGCACCTTGGCAAAGATCGAGAGCGCCTTAAATAGCTTGCCGCGCGAGCACCTGCGTGGTATCGAGCGCCTGCGCCTGGTCGACTCGATCAACGACCCACGCCTTAAGGCGTCACCAAATCGCACGGAACTGCCCGGACTATATCACCCGCGCCAGGGTACGCAGCCCGCTTGGTTTGAGGTCGCCGTCGGCGCCCTGCTCCCGCGCTCCAAGCCATTCTTTAAAAGGCTCATGCCACGCCTCTCCTTCAAAGGCAACCTTGCCGCGGTGATCTTCTCTCTGGCCGGCCAGCACTACTACATGACGCTCCGGCACTCCGTCAAAAAGGGTCAGCTCGAGCCGTCTATCCGCACGTATACGGAAAAACAGCTACGGAAGTGGCACGAGCAGCAGCACAGCCTGCGTGCGCGCCTCTTTAAGCCGCTGCAACCGACACTGGAACGCTGGGGACGTTCCATACAGAAACGCGCCGCGGCCGAGAGAAAGAAAAAGATGGTCGGTTAACGGCTTTGAAAACTGGAACGCTGGGAAGCAAGGGGCGGCCTCTCTTCCATTATCGGACGCGGGTCGGATCAGCACTCCGCCTCCACCCTACTGATCGCTGCTTTTAACGCCGCCGCCACCTCCTGGCCGCTCACTTTGGCGCGCCGGAAGCGCACCTCAACCTTAAATTCACTGCCGGGCGACGAATATTTGAAGATGAATGGACGCGGAGACGCGCCGCGCCGCCCTGCCGCAGCGCGCCGGCGCTCTTGCCGCGCATCTTCTCTGGTCAGCCCGCGCCTCGTGATCTCTTCCGCCATCCGCTCCATCGCCGCCTGATCGGGCTGCCTGACGATCTGCAGCAGCAGGGATTTGGAGGCGATGTCGGCGCGCCGACATCGCTCACGAATGGCCTCCGGCAGGGCGGCAATGGAGAGCGCCTCGGTCACCGTGCTGCGGCTCTTCCCGACCTTGCGCGCCGCCTCCTCGTGCGTGTAACCGAACCGCTCGCATAAGGCGCGCAGCCCGTCGGCCTCCTCCCACGGCGTCAGGTCCTTGCGCTGCATATTCTCAATCAGGGCGATCTCGGCGACCGCACGGTCATCCACATCCATCTCGATACAGGGGACCTCGCGCAAACCGGCCGCGGCGGCGGCCCGCCAGCGCCGCTCGCCGGCAATGATCATCCACCGCCCCGTTAACCTTGAGGGCTTCACCAGCAGCGGCTCAAGCACCCCTTTCTCCCTGATCGAGGCGGTCAACTCGGCCAGGTCGCCGACCTCGACGCGCGGCTGCCCCGGGTTCGGCTCGAGCCTCTCAAGCGCGATTAAACGGCCCACGGGGGTCGGCCGGTGAGCAGCCAACTCTTCGACGTAGTGCGCGTCATGGCGCAGGCGCAGGTCAGACGGTAACCCTCTTTTAGACACGACTGATCACCTCTTCACAGAGTTTCGCGTACTCGCTCGCACCCGACGAGTGGGGCGCGAAGGTAAAGATCGACTCCTTGTAGGCGGGCGATTCCTCCAGACGCACGCTCTTGGTAATCACCGTCTCGAACATCTTCGCGCCAAAGACCCGGCGGATCTGCTCGTAGACCTCACGCGCCAGCGTCGTCCTTTTGTCATGCAAAGTAACGACCACCCCTAACACCTGCAGATTCGGGTTGGGGCGCGTCTTCACCTTTTCAATCGTTTCCAGCAGATCATCCGTCCCCTCGAGCGCAAAGTACGAGGACTGAATCGGGATCAGCACGTGGGTGGCGGCCACCAGAGCGTTGACGGTGATCAAACCGAGCGTCGGCGGGGTGTCAATGATAATGATATCGTAACGCGCCCGCAACGGCTCTAAACGGTCCTTGAGCCGGAACGGGGCATCAAAATCGCCGACCAGTTTCGACTCCAGTTTCGCCAGGTTAATGCGCGCCGGGATGATCTCCAAGCCTTCAACCGGCGTCGGATAGATACTTTGCCCGCTGCTACCGACGCCCTGACCGTCCATCAACAGCTCGTAAGCCGAGCAGTCTACCGTCACCGGATCCAGGAATGAGATGGAGCTATTGCCCTGCGGGTCCAGATCCATCAACAATACCTTCTTGTTCCGCCGCGCGAAGGCCGCGGCCAAGTTGATGGCCGTGGTGGTTTTACCGACGCCCCCTTTCTGATTTGCGATGGCGATTACCATTTCATAAAAAGTAGCTTAACCCGTTACCCCCGGCGGGATGAGGCCTCTCTCTCTTTCTCTCCGCATCAACCCTCCCCGATCCTCTTACATCGGGAGATCACCGGCCTCGCCAATGACATCCGGCCACTCCTCCTGATCGGCCTCCACTTCCGTACTCTGCTCCCCCTCGGCGACAGAATTGCGCGAAGCCTGGATGACCTCCATATTGACAAAAATGGGGCAATCCGCCCTGAGCGCCAGCGCGATCGCGTCCGAAGGCCGCGAATCCAGCGTCATCATGTGGCCGTCGATCGTGCGCATCTCAATCACCGCGAAGAAAGTGTTGTCTCTCAGTTCCGTGACCACCACCCTCTCCACGCGCGCGCCCATCTCGACGATCAAGTTTCGCAAGAGATCATGGGTCAGCGGCCGCGGCGGCGCGATCTTCTCGATCTCTAACGCGATCGCGTTGGCCTCATAGGTCCCCACCCAGATCGGCAGCATTGTCTCACTATTCACGTCCTTGAGGATGATGATTGGCGTACCGCTGTTGGGATCCATTATCAAAGCCCTAATTTTTACTTCTATTTCCATATTTACACCTCACCCAGCACTTGAGGCTCAGAGTGCCCTCCACCCGCGACCCGCCCGTAAAGGCTATTAACCTTCGCTTCACTCACGCGCACCTTCAACACCTGCCCGGAGAGTGGCGCGCCGCCCGGAAAATTCACGACCTTATGGCAGGTGGAGTGGCCGGTCAGATCAACACCCGATTTTGCGCTCGCACCCTCGACCAGGACGCTGACCTCGCGCCCCACATAGCGGTCATATATTTTACTTTGGATCCCACGCTGCAGCCGCTCAAGCGCCAGAAAGCGGTCTCTTTTCTCCTCCCCGGAGACATCATCCGGAAGGCTTGCGGCGGGCGTGCCAGGCCTCTCAGAATACTTGAAGATATACAAGCCATCGTACTGGCATTGTTCGACTAAACGCATCGTCTCCCCGAACTCAGCGGCCGTCTCACCGGGGAACCCGACAATCACATCGCTGGTCAGTGAAATCTTCCGGCGCGCGCCCTTGATCGCCTCCACCCGGCGCAGATAGTCGCCTGCCTTGTAGCCCCTGCGCATCGCCCGTAAGACCCGGTCGCTCCCGGACTGCACGGGCAGGTGAACCCATTCACACAGGTTCTCATGCTCGTCAATCGCCGTCACGATGTCCGGATGGAAATCCCTCGGGAAAGAGGTCGTAAATTTTATCCTCTCCATACCGGTCGCCGCGACGGCCCGTAACAGACGTGAAAAGGGGGTCGCCCCCGCGTACCCCTCCAACCCGTCCGCCACTCGTGGGCGATAGCTATTGACGTTTTGTCCGATCAGATGGATCTCACGAAAGCCTTCCGCGCGCAACCGGCGTACCTCCTCAACCACCTTCCGGGCCGGCCGGCTTTTCTCCCTCCCGCGTGAGAAAGGGACAATGCAATAGGTGCAGAACTTGTTACAGCCTTCAATGATGGGGACGAACGCGACGTACGGAGAATGGCGCTCGACCGCAGATACGTCCCACGACTCCCCGGCGGAGGCGGCGGCCCGCTCGCCCAGGTCCACAACATTTGACTCGCCGCCGAGAATGCGCTCGATGAGCGACGGGAGGCGGGCGCCCGCCCGCGTCCCCACCACCAAATCAACCGCGGGCGCGGCGCCAAACAGCGACCCGCCCTCAAGTTGCGCCACACAGCCCATCACGCCCACTAAGGGTTGACGCTCGCGGCGGCGGTCTCGGCGAACCTCGCCGATCCGTGTGAGAACCTTCTGCGCGGCCCGCGCGCGCACCGAGCAGGTGTTGAAAAGAATGACGTCGGCCCCCTTTAATGAATCCGTCACCTCGTAGCCGGCCGCGCGCAGTCGTGTCGCGGCGTGCTCGGAATCAGCCACGTTCATTTGACACCCGAAAGTCTCGATATAGACGCTTGCTTTCACACCCTCAGGCCCGCGCTCTCTTTACGGCTACGCGGAGTGTAGCAGAAACCGGCGGCGCAAAGCGACAATTCTTCAGTCGTCGGCCGACACGCATCGCCAAAAGCCGCCGACAGTGATCCCGGAAGTTGCCGCGCCTTTTCCGCCATCCGCCCGTGCGGCCCTCACCCGAGCGGTACGGCCCGAGTGACTTCTGACCGATCCATCTTTTCTCTACCAATCGCCGCCTTAACGCCCAGGCGATCTCTTCCGGCGGGATAAGCGCCCTTCGCTCCCTGGCGGAGCCTCTAAAAGCCAACGCGCAGCTTCTCGCGTTGAAGCCACATCCTCCGCCCCCCCGATCATTCGCGAAAGCTCTCCGACCCGGTCATCCCGGTCGAGCGCTCTCACCGTCGTCACCGTGCGCCCCCCCTCCAGCCGCTTCGCCACCGCATAATGGTAGTCCGCGAAGCGGGCGATCTGCGCCTGGTGCGTGACACATAAGACCTGACGTGTCGCCGAAAGGTCTCTCAGGCGTCGTCCGACAGCTTCCGCCACGCGCCCGCCGATCCCGGCATCGATCTCGTCAAAGACGACGGTGTGGCCCGGCCCCGCATCCCCCTTGCAGACCGTGCGCAGCGTCAACATGAGCCTGGAGAGCTCGCCCCCGGAGGCGATCTGTGCGAGCGGACGCGGGTCCTCCCCCGGATTCGCCGATAACTGAAACTCGACCCGATCCGCCCCCGTTTGGTGAAAGGGATCAACACCTTCGCGAGCGGGCTCCGAAGCATCCGGCGCCGGGGCCTCAAGTGGCGCCGTTCTGATCGAGACGACAAAACGAGCATGCTCCATCGCCACCTGGCGCAGGTCCCGGATCACGTGGCGCTCCAGCCGCGGGGCCGCCTCTCTCCGGATGGAAGAAAGGCGACCCGCCGCGACCCTGTAATCGTGGCCCGCCCGCTCCAGCGACTCCCTGAGAGCGCCCTCGGACTCCACCACCTCGTTGAACTTTTTGAGACGCGCCGCGAGCTCCTCCTGCATCCCGCTTAACCCTTGCAAGTCGGTATGATATTTCCGTTTAAGTCTTTCGAGCTCGGCCAACCTGTGCTCGACCTCACCGAGCCGGGCGGGTGAAAACCCGCGCCCGGCAACACTGCCGCGTAAGGCTTCTGCGACGCCCGTGAGCGATTCGATGGCAGCGACAAGCAGCTCCAAAATTGAGCGGACACGAGCATCCAACTCGCCCAGTTTCTCCACCTGGCGGCGGATCACGGCCAAACGCGAGAGCACGCTCTCATCGCTCTCATAAAGCTCCGTGTAGGCGCTCGTCGTGAGCTGCAGAATCTTCTCCGCATTCGCCAGCAAATGCCTCTCCGCTAAGAGCACCTCCTCCTCCCCAACCTGCGGGCCGACGGAAGCAATCTCTCTTAACTGGTACTCGATCAGATCCGAGAGGCGCTCGCGCTCGGCGAGGTCGCTCTCGAGCGCCCGCAGAGCCCCTTGCGCCGCCCTCCACGACTGAAACGCTTCGGCCACTTCCGCCCTGAGCTCAACCGAGCCGGCGAACGCATCAAGCAGCTCTAAATGGGACTGTGCGGAGAGCAAGGCCCGCTGCTCCCCCTGTCCATGGATCTCCACCAGATGAGGCTGGAGGGCGCGCAAAGCCGCCACCGTCACGCTCTGGTCATTAATAAAATTGCGGCTCCGGCCGCTCGCATAAATCTCCCGGCGGACGATCATCTCATCCCCCTCCATGTGCTCAATCTCGGCGGCGGCGAGAACATCCCTGATCACTGCCTGCTGTGCCCTGGCCGCCTCAAAAACCCCCTCCACAAACGCCATGCGCTCGCCGGTACGAATCTGTGTTGACGAACTGCGAGCCCCGAGAAGCAGTCCGAGGGCCTCGACGATGATGCTTTTGCCGGAGCCTGTCTCGCCGGTTAAGACGTTCAGGCCATGGTTAAAGTCCACTCGCAAATGATGGATGACGGCGAAATTCGATATGTTAAGGAACTTCAGCATAAAGCAGCTTCTTGGTTAAGGAAATAGATTTAAAGTAGTAGGTAAACAGTTGGCAGTTTCAACACGGCCGCCGGTGTCAGCAGACCTCTTCACCCTTTAAGCGGTCAGCGGCCACGCGATCGTCAAATTAAATCTTGACCGGTATCAGACGCGCGAGTAGTATGCCAAGCGCCCGACCATTTAACTTTAAGAGAGAAGCGACTCCGTATGTCATTCAATAAGATCATCCTTGTCGGCAATTTGGGGCGCGACCCCGAACTCCGCTACACCCCGCAGGGCACGCCTGTCTGCAGCTTTACGGTGGCGACCAACGAGAAGCGCAAAGACCGCGCCGGTGAAATGCAGGATTTTACGACGTGGTTTCGCGTCACCCTCTGGGGGAGACAGGCCGAGACCGCCTCGCAATACCTGACCAAAGGCCGCCCCATCTACGTTGAAGGCAGGTTGCGCGTCGAAGAGTGGACGGACCGCGACGGCAAACAGCGGTATACGCTTGAGGTTCACGCCACCGACATGCAGTTCATCGGCGGCGGGCGCGGCGGCGGCGGCGACGAAGCCCCCGCGGCGAGTGCGGCCAAAGCTGGGGGTCAGACCGAGCACCCGCTGCCGGAGGCCGACCTTTCAGACGATGATATACCTTTCTGATGAAGATCCGGTGAGCGCCCGGCAGGGCCCATGTCGGCGCGCCGACATGGGCCCTGCCGGGCGCCCGCTCCCGCGGCGCTCTCGACTCCCGCCGGGCCCCTACAATTCGCCCCACTTTCCGAGTGCGCGCAGCTTTTCGTAGCGGCGCGCGAGCCGCTGCCGGGGCGAGTAACTGAGCGCTTCGGCGAGGGATTCGCTGAGAGCCGAGTCAAGCAGCCGCGCCGCCTCATGATGGTCCGTATGCGCCCCGCCCGGCGGCTCTTTGACGACGTGATCGATGATCCCATGCCGGTATAGGTCGGCCGCCGTCAAACGCAGCCCCTGCGCGGCGAGCCTCGCCTGCCCCGCATCTTTCCAGAGGATCGCGGCACACCCTTCGGGCGAGATGACCGAATAGACCGCATTCTCAAACATCAAGACCTGATCCCCGACACCGATGGCCAGCGCGCCACCCGACCCCCCTTCGCCGATCACCGCCACCACCACCGGGATCCGAAGTTTACAGATCTCACGCAGATTGTGGGCGATGGCTTCAGCCTGACCGCGCTCTTCGGCATCAACGCCAGGGTAAGCGCCGGGAGTATCGATAAAGCAGATCACGGGGCGCTGAAACTTTTCGGCCAGTCTCATCGCCCGGAGCGCTTTCCGGTAGCCTTCCGGTTTGGGCATCCCAAAATTTCTGAATTGGCGCTGCTTTGTATCACGCCCCTTTTGATGACCAACCACCACCACCGGCAGGCCGTGAAAGCAGGCCATCCCGCAAATAATGGCCGGGTCGTCAGCGTATCGCCGATCCCCGTGGATCTCCACGTAATCTTCACACAGCCTCCCGACGAGATCTAAAGTGTAGGGCCGCTCGCTGTGCCTGGCCAGTTGCACGCGCTCAAAAGGGGCCGGTTCCCCGGGCGCGCCGCCGCTTAACTGCCCCTCAGTCAGAGCTACGGGTTTGTCAAATTCTTCCAGCATCTCACGTTCCAGTGATCAGCATCGCGGCGCGCCCGCGGCCAACCTTAGATCTTTAGTGATCTAACGTAACATTTAACCACTCGACGTGACAACCGTGGCTTTGTAAAGCGGCCTCCAGTTCCATACTCCCACGCACGCGGATGGCGTGATGGGGGCGCGTCCGGACGATCACTCCCCCTTCCAGATACAATTCGAGCAACACCTCGCAGTCGCCCCTGTGCCCATCCAGCAGGCCGAACAATTGATCGAGCAAAGGCCCGGCATGAGCGCCGGCAGGAAGGCGCACGAGCACGGCGCGCGCCTTCCTTTGCAGCAGATCATCGAGGGGCTCAACGCCCTCGGCGACAACCGTCGCCGTCCCATCGTCAGCCAATTCCAACCGGCCGGTGACAAGTACGGCCAGGTCATTTTGCAGCACCTTCCCAAATTTACTGAACACTTCCGGCCATAACACACACTTCACCGCGCCGGCCTGGTCCTCCAGCCGTATTAAAGCGAATTTCGCCCCCTTTTTAGTCGCGCGTAGCTGCAGATCGGTCACAATCCCACCTAAAGAAGTTTTTCCGCCACCGCGGAGCCCGGACAGGTCTATCGTCTGCGGCGCGCACAGGCCCTTGAGAATCTCCGTGTAGTTCTCCAGCGGGTGCCCGGTAATATAAAATCCGATGGCATTCTTTTCCGCGGCCAGCAGCCGGGAGTGCGCCCACGCGGCCGCCTCCTGCAACCCTCCTTGAACGGATCCGGGGTTCTCAGCCCCCCCCCCGAAAAGATCGTTTTGCCCGTGTGATTGATGTCGTTTAGCCCGCGCGGAACTGGCCAGGGCGGAGTCGATCGTCTGGTGTAATTTGGCGCGCCATGCGTGAATCGTGTGGTCGCTTGGCTTCAACGAGTCAAAAGCCCCCGCGCAGACCAGACTTTCAAGAACCCTCTTATTAAGGGCCCCCTGACTAACGCGCGCGGTAAAATCAAATAGTGAAGAGAAGGGTCCGCCGGCGCGGGCATCGATAATGGCGCTGACGCTCTGATGACCAACCCCCTTCAAGGCCGCCAATCCATACCTGATCGCCTTACTGAGAGGCGTAAAGCCGGCGCCGCTCTCGTTAACGTCCGGAGGGAGCAGTTGGATCCCCTGCCCCCTGAGCTCCGTGGAGTACTTAAAGACCTTCGCCGTGTCTTGCAGTTCGTTGGAGAGCACCGCGGCATAAAAGTGTTCGGGGAAATGAGCTTTCAGGTAGGCCGTCTGGAATGCCAGATACGCATAGGCGACGCTGTGGCTTCGGTTGAAGCCATAGTCGGCAAACTGTGCCATTAAAGAGAATATCTGCTGCGCCTTCTCTCTCTTGAGACCCCTTTCGATGGCCCCCTGAATGAACTTCTGCTCGTGCCGGGCCATCTCCTCGCGATTCTTTTTACCCATCGCGCGCCTCATCAAATCCGCTTCCCCGAGGCTATAGCCGCCCAGTTTTTGCGCCAATTGCATGATCTGCTCCTGATAGACCAGGATCCCGTAAGTGTTGTTCAGGATCTCCTTCATCTCCGGGACAATGTAGCGGACGCTGCGGTTGCCGTGGTGCCGCTCAATGAAATCTTCGACCATCCCGCCGTCGAGCGGGCCCGGCCGGTAAAGGGCGTTGAGCGCCGCCAAGTCCTCCAGCCCCTTCGGCCTGAGTTTACGGCAAATCTCCTGCATGCCGGCCGATTCAAACTGAAACACCGCCTCGGTACGGCCATCGGCGAATAACTGCATTGTCTGCTGATCATTAAGGGGGATGTCCGCCCAGTCAATCTCGATATTAAGTAATCGCTTAATACTGCTTAAGCAATCGCTTATAACGGTTAAGGCCGTCAGCGCCAGGAAATCCATTTTCAACATCCCCGTTTTCTCCAGATCCGCCATCGCATACTGCGTCGTCAGCTCCTCTTTCGCGGAGACGGCCACGGGGATGAGCTCCTGCAAAGGTTTCGGCGAAATAACGACCCCCGCCGCATGTACCGAAGCATGGCGCGCGCAGCCCTCCAGCCTTTTCGCCAGGTCGATCAACTCTCTGACCTGCGCGCTCGCTTCCACAGCCGCGCGCAGCTCCGGGACCTGCTCCAGCGCCTGGTCAATGCTGACGTTGCGCCCCCTCACCGGGGGCGGGATCAATTTAGCAATCCGCTCGACCTCCGCATACGGCATATCCAGCGCCCTGCCGACGTCCTTAATCGCCGCTTTGGAGGCCATCGTGCCGAAGGTAATAATCTGGCAGACGGAGTCTCGCCCGTAGAGGTCGGCGACGTGATTGATGACCTCGCCGCGCCCGCGGACACAGAAATCTATATCAATGTCGGGCATCGAGACGCGTTCCGGGTTGAGGAATCTTTCGAAGAGCAGGTCATACTGCAGCGGGTCGACGTCGGTGATCTCCAGGCAGTACGCGACCAGCGAGCCGGCCGCCGAGCCGCGCCCCGGGCCCACCGGAATGGAATGCTCCTTGGCGTACCGGATAAAATCCCAAACGATCAGGAAGTATCCGGGAAATTTCATCCGCTTAATCATCCCGATCTCATGAGAAATGCGCTCCTGGTAGTCCGACAGGGGGTGCCGCAACTCACCGCGCATGAGCTTCCTCTCCCAGACCTTCTGCCGCCGCCGCTCGTACCCCTCCCGCACCACTTTTTCAAAATACTCATCCACACTGAGCCCCGCGTCCGCCCCCGGGATCGGATAATTAGGCAGATAATTGACCCCCGCGGGAAGTTTAAGTTGACACATTTCGGCGATCTCGACCGTTCTAGTGAGTACCTCCGGCATCTCCCGGCCAAAGATCGCCCACATCTCCTCGGGGGAGCGGACGTAGAAGTTTGGCGAACCGTAGCGTAAGCGGTTCGGATCATTGACCGTTTTGCCCGACCCGATGCAGAGCAGCACGTCGTGGGCGCGCGCGTCGCCGGGCGACAGGTAATGCGCGTCGTTGGTCGCGACGAGCGGTATCCCCGTGCGCTTGGAGAGCTCCACCAGGGGGCGCCGGATACGCTTCTGCGCGTCCAGACCGTGCTCCTGAATCTCCAGGTAATAATTGCCCTTCCCCAAAATCTCTTCGAACTCGAGCGCCGCCCGCGCGGCATCTTCGAAGCAGTCACGCGCCAGCATGGCCTGCGGCACGCCGGACATACAGGCCGAGAGCGCCACCAGCCCCTCGCTGTGCTCGGCGAGCAATTCTCGATCGATACGGGGCTTGTAATAAAAGCCCTCGGTGAAGGCTTTCGAGGTCAGACGCACCAAATTCCTGTAGCCTTCCAAGTCCTTGGCCAGCAAGATCAGATGGAAATTAGCCTTTTCGCCGGGGGAGGCGGCGCCCGCGCGCTCCTGCCGGCTGCCACGCGTAATATAGGTCTCGCACCCGATGATCGGCTTTACGCCCTGCGCATTCATCGCACTGTAAAATGAGACGGCGCCGTACATGTTGCCGTGATCGGTCATGGCGCAAGCCTTCATCCTCAGCTCGGCCGTGCGCCGGGCGAGCGGCTTGATCTGTATCGCCCCGTCCAGAAGGCTGTAATCCGTATGTAGATGCAGGTGCACGAAGCTTTTTTCATTCATCTCAGTTTCCCGCCAACGACGAATTCGAAGGGCCGGGTGGGCACCGCCACCGGTGACTTCTCACGCGCCGCACACTATATCACGTGTTTGTCTGGCGGGAAGGGGCAATCTATAGGTGTTAAAGGGTTTGACGGGGTGGTGGCGGCTGTAAACCTCTTGATCCGAAGGTGATTCCTGCGGCGATGATAAAATGCTTCAAAGCTTTCATGTGAAACCGGCCGGTCCGGGCGTGGATCAATTTATTCCCATTCGATCGTACTCGGCGGCTTGGAGCTGATGTCATAGACCACGCGGCTCACCCCCTTAACTTCCGAGACGATGCGCGTCGAGATGCGCGCGAGCGTCTCGTGCGGCAGGCGGGCCCAATCGGCAGTCATTCCGTCGACGCTGGTCACGGCGCGGACGGCCACCACCCGCTCATAAGTCCGCTCGTCGCCCATCACGCCGACCGTCGAAATTGGTAACAGGACGGGGAAAGCCTGCCACACGGCATCGTAGAGGTCCGCCAAACGGATCTCTTCCTCAACTATCCGGTCGACCGCTTGCAGCAGGCGAACGCGCTCCTCCGACACTTCTCCGAGGATCCGCACGGCCAGACCGGGGCCCGGGAAAGGGTGGCGCCGGAGGATATCGACGGGGACGCCCAATTCGCGGCCCATGGCCCTCACCTCATCTTTGAAAAGCTCTCGCAAGGGCTCGATGAGCCGCAAGTTCATCCGCTCCGGGAGGCCACCGACGTTATGGTGGCTTTTGATCACGGATGAAGGCCCCCGTACGGAGACCGACTCAATCACGTCCGGATAAAGGGTCCCCTGAACTAAAAATTGCGCGTCCCCCAGCCCTCTGGCCTCCTCTTCAAACACTTCGATGAACGCGCGCCCAATCCGTTTACGCTTCCCTTCCGGATCAGTCACACCGCCCAGAGATTGAAGGAATCGTCCTTCGGCGCGCACGCCGCGCACATTCAAGCTCATGCTGTGCTTGAATAACAGTAACGTCGACTCAAATTCCCCTTCCCTTAACAGTCCATTGTTCACAAAGATACATGTCTGGCGCTCACCTATCGCCTGATGTACCAGTGCGGCCGCCACCGTTGAGTCCACGCCCCCCGACAGCCCACAGATCGCCCGGCCGCCGGCGCCCACTTGCTCCCGTATCAAGTCTATCTGCTCGGCGATGGCCGCCCGCGGAGACCAATCGGCGTGACACCGACAGACGGTGAACAGAAAGTTGTGCAGGACCTGCGCCCCGAGCGGCGTATGAGCCACTTCCGGGTGAAACTGTAACCCATATATACGTCTGCTTAAGTCCTCTAAAGCATTAAGCGCATCGGCCGTCCTGGCCGTCACGCGGAACCCGGGCGGGCTCGTCGTCACATGATCGCCATGACTCATCCAGACGTCCATCTCACCGGGCAAGCCGGAAAATAATGGGCTGGTCCGATCCACAATCTGCAACCTGGCATAGCCGTACTCACGATTATCAGACGGACGGACCTCGCCACCCAGGTCCGCGGCCAATACCTGTAGGCCGTAGCAAATTCCCAGCACCGGGCAGTCGACGAGGTCGAGCAGCTGTGGGGAGGGCCGCGGCGCGTCCCTCTCGTAAACAGAAGCCGGGCCGCCCGAAAGGATTAGCCCGCGCGGATGACGGTCGCGGATTAAAGTGGCCGGGGCGTTAAATGGCCATATTTCGCAAAACACCCCGGCCTCGCGTATGCGGCGGGCGATCAACTGGGTATACTGGGAGCCGAAATCCAGTATGATGATCGTTTCGTGGTGATGATTTTGGGTCAAAAAGGTGAACTCCTGCGCCCTGCGGTGCGTCAGACTAAAGTGATCTTCCGCTTCGGTGAAATTATACTTGGACGTATGTTAAGTCACAACGCCCATGGCATCTATTCTTTCGTGCGGCGCTTGCAAAAAAAACCCTTAGGGCGCACGGCGGGAGATCAATCGAGCACCGTTCACTTGCCCGGGCGAGCGGGGCCCGGCTGCCGGCGGCTGAAGATCTTTCTATGTTTGGCGCTCCCCCTTTACTCAGGCGCTTCGGCCTCCCCTCCCTTTCAGGAGGCCGGCCGAGCCGATCAAATAGCCCTCTCACAGCCACTGGTCAAGAGATGGCAGTACGCGTCTGACCTGACTATCAATTTGACACCCGCGACCGACGGCGAGCGTGTTTATCTCCCCCTCACGTCCGGTCTGCTGGTCACGCTCCGTGCAGCGGACGGGCAGTTCTTATGGAAGACAGATATCGGTGGAGAAATATCTGCGTCACCTGTGGCCGACCAGCGCGGCGTCTACATCGCGTCTCAGGTCGACGGGGCGCCGCCCAATGGGCCACAAGCTCGCGGCGCGATCCGGTCCATCGGACGTGAGACGGGCGTGACGCTTTGGATGCGGACGCTCCCCTCTCCATTTCTTGCCTCTCTAGCCATGAGCCAGACGACCATGTTTGGCGGGACGAGCGATGGACGCGTCTATGCCCTCAATAAAGTTAACGGAGAGGTCCGGTGGATTTTCCAGCATTCAGCCGCCTTCAACTCTTTCCCTCTGGCCGCTGAATCCGTGCTCTATATCGGCGGCGAGGATGGGACTGTTTTCGCGCTCGATCAAAATACGGGGGCCGTCAGGTGGCGTTATCGGACGCGCGGCGCGGTGCGGGGTCGCGTCGCTTATGCTGAGGGCGTGGCGTACGTCGGGTCGGCCGACGGCTTCATCTACGCCATCGACGCGGCCAAGGGGCGCTTACTCTGGCGGGCCCGAACCGGAGCCGGCGTCCAAGTCGTGGTGCCCGCGCGCGGCGGCCTCCTGGCGGCATCCCTCGATAACTTCGTCTACTTTCTTTCCCTCAACAGAGGCAAGCGATTGTGGAAACATCAGCTCGCCGGAAGACTTACCTCACAACCCCTGGCGACGCTTGACGGCGCTCTTTTCACACCGCTCTCAGGAGACGCCGTCGTCTTAGACTTACATGACGGCAAACAGCTCAACTCAATCCCTCTCGGCGAAGACAACAGCACTGTCGCCTCCCCCATTGCCGCAGGCAACACTCTCTTCATTACGACGCGACATGGGCTGCTGGCCTTCTCCGATACGGGTAGTACGACCAGCATGAAAGAACGCCAGGTTACACAATAATTAATGTCAGGCCGAGATCAAGGCGCAAATCGGGCTGAATCTGACTCCCCACCCCCGAACCATGTATCCCTTGACAGGACGCGAGGGCCGGCTTTAACTGATGGGCCAGCCGCCGAAGGTCCCCTCCCGGAAGCGGCATTGAAAGTGGGGCCCATGCCAAGAGCCATTAGACCAGGTGAGATGGAATTATGCGGGGCAAAACTTGGGATGGCTGATGGGGGCGGAAGGCCTGGAATGATCAATGGCTTAGACAAGAGCGGGTTCATCAGGAATGGCATCTGCCCCGATCACACCTGGAGAACCCGGGGTCGGTTCAGCTCTGTCGCGACCCACAGCAGCGCGGTCTGTGGCAACGCGCACCGGCCAAGCTGGCAGGGTGTAATGGAGCACTCATCCGCCACACCTTAGATCAGTAAAGGAGAAGTCACCCGAGCCGTAGTAAGATTTCAAAACGCGCCCCCCGGTCTATCGCCGCGAGGCGGGCGACGCCGCCGACCTCCGCGAGACGCTTGCGGACGATGGCGAGTCCGAGGCCGGTGCCGCGTTGCTTGGTGGTAAAGAAGGGCTCCCAGATGCGCTCCCGCAGTCCGGGCGCAACCCCGGGGCCGCTGTCCGTGACGGCGAATAATAGATGATCCCTCACTGTGTATGTCTCGACTTTGATGTGACCCTGCGCGGGCGTGACGTGTAAAGCATTCAGTAAGAGATTTGATAAGGCATCACGAACCGCTGCGGCACGTGGGCCGTCGAGCTCGATGTCGGTTCCGGCGACACACTCCAGAGTGACGCCCCGCGCCACCGATTCGGCGTGAAAGAGCTCGACGATAGCGCGTGCAAGATCGCCGGCGCGGCACGGCGCCACGGCCGGGGGCGCACTGCGCGCGAAGCTTAGAAGCTGTGTGACGCTCCGGCTCAAGCGGTCCGTCTCGCCGACGATCAGGCTCAGGTCACGAGCATACTCGCCGCCCAATCGTTCGTCTTCACGCATCACCTGGGCAATGGACTTGATTGCGGAAAGAGGATTTCTGACTTCATGCGCGACGGTCGCGGCCATCTGCCCCAGTGCGGCCAGCCGCTCACCCTGCGCGAGCTTCCTTTCCAGCCGCACGTTTTCCTCGATCAGCCGGCAGTCTTCAATGGCAATAGCAACTTGCCCGGCGAGAACTTCAAGCACCGCCCGCACATCCTCCGTTAAAGCGTCGGTCACCGCATCGACCAGCATGAGCCCGACCGTTCTCTCTTCGCGTCGTAGCGCGAAAGCGATCCTGTAACCTTGCGACCGCAACGCCGGCTCGTCTTCGAAAGCCTCCCGCCCGTGCAGGCGCGCCGTCTCAAGAATAGCTTTGGCCCACCCCGGCATCTCTGTATTGCCCGCTTCACCGGCGTTATCGGACGCGGCAACGCTCGGGTAGTCCGCCAGGATGCGGACGCGGCGCAGGGCCAGATCTTTCGCCGCCCGCTCTTCGACGAAGCGTAATAGCTCGGGGAGCTTTTGATACTGCCCGGCTTGCGAGCTGATCCGGGCCACCACATCGCGGTAGAGGGCCGCTTCGCGCTCAAACAGCTGATGAAAATATTTTTCCAGCCACCGGCGTAAGGGCGAGGCGATCAGCGCGAGGGCGAGGATCAATAACGATTCGATCACCCCCGGGCGTAGACCGTAGCGATGCGTCAACCACGCGCCGAAGGTGCGTATGCCGTAGAGGTAAACGGCCAGTACCACCGCCGCAAACGACGCGACGACAAGGCTCTCTTTGATGATTAACTCAAAATAACGGAAGCGATAGATGTAGTAGGCGATCAGCGCCGAGGGCAGCAAAGAACCCAGGTTGGCGAAGGTTTGCAGGTAGAGACCCGCAGTCGTTCCTCGGCCGAGGCCGAACGCGTACACGGCGAGGATGAGGAGACCGATGACCACTAACGACGCCGCCACCGTCCGCATGGAGCGACGCTCGATGACCGAAGAAGATCTTTGGGCGATACGTAGGTCTTTGGCCGCCACCAGGCCCAGCACATACGCCGCCCAGAGCGCGAACGGCAGCACGAAGGGGGCGAGCCGGCTGAACATCGGGGCATACCCGCCGGCCCAGAGGCGCGGCACAACGATCAAGAGGAAAAGCGCCGGGGTGTAGGAGAGGAAAACGCCTCGGCGCTCCCCACCGGTCAGCGACCGGCCGTTGGCCCCGGCCCATAAATGCAGATGGACATGAAGGAGTAGTGAATAGGAGAGCGTAATACTGACGACCGCGAAGGTGTCGGCCAGCCGCAGCAGGGTTGTCCACCGGTCCCAGTCAAGGCCGAGGATGGCATGGAGCGACACGAACAGGTTGCTCGCATGCCACACCCCAAACCCGACCGTGAGCGCCAGCAGCACGCGCTCGATCGGGCCCAGTACGCGGCGTCGCCGCAGCAGCAGCGCGCCCATCCAGAGATGCAGCGCCGCCCCGGTGCTGTAACCGATCAGTTCTAAGACCTCGAGCAGCGACATCTTTTAGTAGTCCGCGACACGCGGCGTCCGGCCAGATGAGACACCCGGGACGGAAGGCGATCACTGTACCGGCTGCCGGACATTACTGGCGGCGCTTCGTGCCCCCGCGGGCACGAGAGTCACCTCCGTGCGGCGATTGCGGGTGCGGCCGGCGGGCCTGGAATTAGGGGCAACGGGGTTTGATGCGCCCATCCCGCTCGCCTGGATCCGCGAGCCATCCACCCCCGCGGAGATGAATTTTTCCGACAGCACGCGCGCGCGGTCTTGCGTGAGCTGTTGTAATGATGACTCATCGCCGCGATTATCCGTATAAGCCTCGATCACAATTTGATAGTCAGGATTATTGGCGAGCAGAGCGGCGAGCGGGTCCAGTTTCCCCGCGGCGGCGGGGACAAGCTCGCTGGCGCGGGCCCCGGTCCAGAGGGAGTCGGGAAGGACGACCGTGAGACCGCGATCTGTCTCACGCACCGCCCCGTAACGGGCCAGCGTCTGCTTCAGCGCCGCGGCGGCGGCGCGCTGCTGTGCGGCGCGCCGCTCCTCAGACTGACGAGCCTCTTCCGCCTTTCTCTCACCCTCGATCCGCGCCAGCTGTAGTTTCGCCTCTTCGCCTTCGGCGCGAACCGTCTGCAATTCATCGCGCAGGCGGGCGACCTCCGAGCGCAAGTCGCGGATCTGCTGGTCGGCGTTGGCGAGGTCACGCTCGGCCAATTCTCGCCCCCGCTGTTCCCTGTCCAGGGCGGCGCGCAGATTCCCGATCTCTTTGGTCGCGCTGGCGGCCGATTCTTCGGCGCTGCGGACCGCCTCGTCGCGGCGCGCAATCTCATCGCGTCGCCGGCGCGCGGCGCGCCTCGCTTCGGCCATCTCTTCGGCGCGCGCCCCCAAACTGATCGCGCGCCGCGCCGCCGCATCCGTCTCGGCCTCCGACTGTTTCAGTCGCCAGTTATTTTCCGCCAGCTCAAGTTGTGACTGAGCCCCCTTTAACTCTTCCGGCGCGTCCACGTCCGCCCCGGCATAGCGCGCGAGGTTGATGGCCTGCCGTGCGCCGAGCAAAGAGGTGGGCGTCTTACCATAGTCACGGTCGGCCACCTCCGGCACGCGCGGGTCTCGGAAATAGTCGCTGGTGTTGCCAATGTATTGAACATTGACGGTTGCCACATCGGCGTCGCCGGGTCTTTGCGGGGGCAGATTTTCGAGAATGACCATGCGGCTCGGCCCCCGCACGAGAAAATGGGGCTCGGCCGTGACGATGAGCGCGAAAGTCTGCAGCGGCGTCGTCACATCGAGCTTGGAATCGACGAGAAAATTGCCGCTCCTTTTAATCTCCCCGAGGTTGTCAACGCGGCCTTCGGGCGAGACGGCCCACAAGACATAAGTCGTGTAAATGCCGCCGAGCTCCGTGGCGCGCGGTAAGTTCTTGACGCTGAGCTCAACACGCGTGCCCCGCCGGCCGACCCGTTTGACCTTGGCTTCACCGCGCAGGCGCGGCAGCCGAGTCGTACCGCGGAACCTGACCGTCAGGGTTTGATCCAGCGGGTAGGTCACCGCCACAGTCTGTCTCGGCACGTCCGATTGCGCGAAGACAAGTGGTACGGCCAATACCATGACACATAAAAGGATAGACGATTGACGCAGACAGCGTGGGCAGCTCATACCGCGATTGCTCCTTCACATAAATGTTTTACTGACCGTCTTCTCTGTCAACAGGAGAGCAGCTAGGTGCATTGATGCGCCATTGACCCGCACTGTTGCCGCCGGTATGCCATTAACATAGGCGAAACAATTGATATATCTGGAAAGATTTTCTCAAAAATGTAAACCGGAAGAAGTCAGGGCTGCGGCCGCGCCCGCCAGCGCGCAATTCAAATAATTTCTCTAACTCTTTTACTTACCTCAAAAGGCCGCGGCGCTCAAGCAACGCCTGAATCCCTGTTACTCTGAACGCTATTCCGTACCCCTGACGGCACGGCGGCGGGCGGCAATCTGGACTACCAGTATAGCGATGGCACTGAGTAGCAGGATGTGTATGTAGCCACCTTTATGAAACAGTACTGCGATGAGCCAGATGACGAGGAGAATCGACCCAACAAGCCATAGCATGAGACACTATCCACCTCCTTTCATACCTTTACCGGGCGGCAAAGCGCCCCCTGTCTCTCGCTCACGGTCAGACGCCCGTAGTGACACCGGTTCGGGACAAACAGGGGTTCCAAGTAGTTTAGCGCATCGAAGCCTTCACGGCGCCGGACGGTAGGACTACCGCCCGCAAGCCGGTCCGGCCGGTATCGCTGCCGACGAGCAGCGGGGCCGCCCCATTGCTCGTCTCCGCGGTGGCCAGAGCGCGCGCTGTAGACTCTACACCGGCAGCCGCCGCGCCTCCCTTGCCTTCCTGCTCATCGGCTTTCCAGATCACAGAGCCATCGCGTCCGGAAAAGCCCACCGCGAAAGCCGGCCCGGCGGCGACGAGCACATCAAGGACGCCATCGCCGTTCAAGTCAGCAAATGCCGCCCCTGCCGCGTCACTCGCCATTGCGTCCTGTGAGTACCACTTGATTTTTCCATCCGCGGTGCCGATCACTACGACGCGCCCCCGGCGTGTCACCAGGATGATTTCCGGCGTCCCATCGCCGTCGAGGTCAGCCGCCGAGAGTATCCCGCGCGGCGCATCCTTTTCTGTGGCGACGCGCCCGAGGGGGTGGAGGTCTGTGCCATCCAGCGCGAGCAGACCGCTCTCAGTGCCGACCAGAGCGACGGGGCCGTGCGGCGTGTTCACAAAGAGCGGCGGCGTCGTGATGGTTGTATCGAGTTTCACGGCGCGGATGCGGTCTCCATTGACACCCCGCATCTCGATCATGCCGCCTTCGAGCGCGAGCAATATCCCCCGCCCGTTGTTTGTCGCAAACCGGACAGGCGCGCCGATCGCTTTGGCCTCAAGCGCCTTTCGCGAGACGACCTGCCCGGTCTCCGCGTTGAGAGTGCAGAGGCCCGGCGCGGCGTCGGTGATTATAGAGATGAGGGGAGGGCTATTCTCCTTGACATCTAAAGCGACACCACTCGCCGCGCGATCGGGTAAGCTTGCCCGCCACATTTCACGCCCCGACGCCCCGTCCAACGCGCGAAGGCCGCCGTCAAAGGCCGCGACGACATTGACCATGCCGTTTTGGCGCGAGCTTATCAAGACGGGTGTGAAGGGTCTCGCCCCGCCGTTGCCGGTCGTCTCGCCCCGCCGCGCGCCGGGCCTGTAACGCGCCGCCCACAAAGCGATGCCGCTTGTCGCATCAAGCGCATACACCATCCCGTCAGAATTGACGCCGACCATGTCAAAGCTTGTCGCCGAGCGCAGGTGGGCGGCCAGTGGCTGTGTAATATGACCGGTAGCGGTGCGCCATCCCAGACCGCTCGGAGGCGTCAGTATCACCCGAGTAAGACTCGGTGTTGCCGTGCCTGGCGGCGCGGCGCTCGCCGGGGCCTCGTTAATCCGGACCGGCTCCGGCGTCGAAAACTCTCCGGTCTCCTCCGCCGCCGGGGCGACGCGCCAGAAATAGTTGCCCGGCGGGAGTTCTGTCATCTCGTACTCGCGGCCCATCACGGCGCGGTCAAACACGATGTCTGTAAATTGCGCGTCACGCGCCAGTTGCAGTCTATAGCGGGAGACGCCCGGCTGCCCGTTCCAGCGGATTCGGAAAGTGGCCGTGGCGGCCTTTGCCCGCCGCGGCCTTTTCTGCCCCGGCGTATGTGGCGCGGCGGCACAAAGGCATAGCAGTATGAGGCATACGACTCGATACATGGGATAACGACGGTGGTGCATATACGTATTTAAGGCGCTGGGGTTATCAAAGGGCCTTCGCCGGAAGAAGAAAGAGCCTACGGAGATTCATTAAGCTTGTAGCCGACGCCGCGCACCGTCAGCACATAATGTGGGTTCTTCGGGTCGGCTTCCAGTTTTTTGCGCAAACGGTTAATGTGCGGATCAATATTACGCTGGTAACCTTCGTACTCGGTGCTCCAGACTTGATCGAGCAGCGCATTGCGGGACCACGCCCGTCCCGGTTCTGAAGCGAGCAACTCGAGGATCTGAAATTCCAGCGGCGTCAGGTCAACGCGCTCACCGCCCCTTGACACCTCGTGGCGCCGCTTGTCGATCACTAAGTCCCCGATTTCTACGCGCTCACTGGGCGCGGCGGCCGGCGCGGACTGCGCGCGCCGTAAGAGGGCCTCGACGCGGACTTCCAGCTCGCGCGGGCTAAAAGGTTTTGCCAGGTAGTCATCGGCGCCGGCCTCAAATCCGGCCACCTTATCATCAATCGCATCATGCGCCGTCAGAAACAGCGCGGGCGTGTGGACGCCGCGCTCGCGAACCCGCCGCAATAGCTCAAGCCCGGTCATCCCGGGCATTGATACGTCGAGGATAAAACAGTCAAAGCGCCCCGAAACCGCAGGGTCAATGGCCTGCGCGCCGCTCTCCTTTTCTTCGACCTCAAAACCCAGGCGGCGAAAGTATTCTGCAAGAAGCACACGCATTTCAGAATCGTCGTCAACAATCAGTAGCCGCCGCCCTGCTTTCGTCATAGGTATTCTTTGATCCAAGGTTTTTGCGTCCCGTGTGTCGAAATGAATATGGCGAACTAAGTATAGCGCACTTGAACGGTCGCGGCTGCTAAAAACCGGCGCGCCGTAAGGCCCACTATTTTATCCCGAAAACGGCGCGAAAACCTCGCGCGCCTTGACGTTGCAGCATGATGATACTTATATTTTTAATTTTCTGACCGAGGGCACAAGTTAGATCCTTCCTTTGGGCGACGGAAAGCAAACGCGCGAGTGACGATGAACGATCTGCGGCGACTATTAAAATACCTCAAGCCTCATTGGGGAACGTTTTCGCTGGCGACCGTCGCGATGCTGCTGGTCGGCTTACTGGAAAGCGCAACCGGGGCACTCATCGTTCCCATCTTTGATCAGGCATTCGCGCCGGCGGGCGAAGGCCATCGTACCCCGACCCTCTTCGGACTGCAACGAATCATCCCCACGTCGGATCTCGCCGCGTGGCGGACGATCGCGCTCCTGCTCATCGCCTTCACCGCCGTGAAGGGCATCGCGGAATATTTTTCTACGGCCCTGATGGCGCACGTCGGTCAAGAATCTGTCCTCCGGCTGCGGCAAGACCTTTACGGCCACGTGCTGGCGCAGTCGGCAAACTTTTTTGAGCGCCATCGGACAAATTATCTGGTCTCCAGAGTGGTGTCCAGCGCATCGGCAATCGAAACGGCCGTCACCGCCACCCTGCGCGACATGCTGCGCGAGAGCTTTACGCTCATCGCTTTCCTTTCCGCCTCCTTCTACTACAACTGGCGGTTGACGCTCGGCTCACTCCTGATCGCGCCGATCATTGCCGTGCTGACCGTGCGTTTCGGTCGCGCTTTGCGCAACCTCGCCCGGGAGTCGTTTGAGGGCAATAAACTTTTAACGGACACGGCGCAGGAAGCGCTCGCCAATCAGAATATCGTCAAAGCATACCGCGCCGAAGCCCGCGAGCGGCACCGCTTCACGAGCGTCGCCGGGCAGATCGTCAGGGCCAACCTGCGCTCGGCAAAGATCGCCGGGGTCTCACCGCCGACGATCGAAATGATCGGCGTGATCGCCGTCGTCGTGCTACTCTTTTTCGGCCAACGCGAGATCCTGGCCGGGCGGATGAACGCCGCCCAGTTTTTGACCTTCCTCTTCTTCCTCTTTCGCAGCTACGACCCGATGCGCAAGTTATCGCGGCTGCAGAACAGTATGGAGCAGGCGCTCGCCGCCGCGCACCATGTCTGGGAAGTGATGGACGAGCACGCGGAGATCATGGAGAGGCCTAACGCCGTCGACCTCCTGCCGTTGCGGCGGGCGATCGAGCTGCGCGACGTCTCGTTCGGCTATGCGAACGAGACGAAATCCGTGCTGCACGAGGTCAATTTGCTGATCCCGGCCGGAACCATGGTCGCCCTGGTCGGGGAATCGGGCGGCGGAAAATCCACGCTGACGAAGCTGCTCCCGCGTTTTCATGACCCGGTCGAGGGGGCGGTCTTGTGGGACGGCACAGACCTGCGCGATGCGCGTGTGGCCGGCCTCCGGCGTCATATCGCCCTCGTCACGCAAGAGACAGTTCTCTTTAATGACACGGTGCGTTACAACCTCGCTTACGGCCGCCCCCACGCGACCGATGCGGAGATTGAAGAGGCGGCGCGCGTGGCCTTCGCGCATGACTTCATCATGGAGCTGCCGAACGGGTACGAAACGGTAGTCGGCGAGCGCGGCCTCTTTCTTTCCGGCGGCCAGCGCCAGCGCCTCGCCATCGCCCGCGCCGTGCTCGCCGACGCGCCCGTCTTAATTCTCGACGAGGCGACCTCCGCGCTCGACGCGGAATCCGAACGCTTGGTCCAGCGCGCGCTCGCCAATCTCATCCGCAACCGCACGACGATTGTTATCGCCCATCGACTTTCGACGGTGCGGCGCGCGGACAAAATCGTCGTCATGGAGCGGGGCCGGATCGTCGAGACGGGCAGCCACGCCGAGCTGCTCGCGCGGGGGGGGAAATACAGGCGCTTGTATGAGCTCCAGTTCGCGGATGAGGAAGAGGAGGTTCTACTTGTGAATAGTGAAGGATAGATGGTAAATAGATGATCCCCTGGCTATTACCCCACTGGCTGTTCACTATTTTGCGACTCACCAATTTATGAAATCAATGACCGGATTCGGCCGGGGAGCGGCGGCGGGCGAGGGTTTCTCCGTCGGCGTCGATCTCAAGACGGTCAACAACAGGTTTCTCGACGTCCATTTGCGCCTGGGGCCGGAGCTCTCTTCGCTCGAGCCGATCGTCAAACGCCGCATCACCACGCGCCTGTCGCGCGGGCGCGTTGACGCAAGCATCAGTTTTGAGCGAACCGGCGAAGTAGCGTACGAACTGAACCGTCCGCTGATCGCGGGCTTCATCAGCGCGTTGCGTGTTATGCAGCAGGAGTTTCAAATCGCGGGCGACCCCGACATTAACGTCATCGCGCGGCTGCCCGGTGCGATGCAGCCAATGCGCGAAGATATCAGTGACGAAATGATCGCCGGCATCGAACGCGCCATCGACGAAGCACTCGACGAGTTAGACATGATGCGCCAGCGCGAAGGTGACACGACCGCGGCGGAGATGCGTGCCCGCCTCGATGAGATAGAGCGCCACCTCCTGGTCATCGAAGCGGCCGCGGGCAGCCTTGTCGAGGCTTACCGTGAGCGCTTACAGAAACGGATCGGCGAGCTGATCGCGCGCGACGGCCAGGGCATCGATGTTGATCCCGTCAGGCTCGCGCAAGAGGTGGCCTACCTGGCGGACCGGAGTGACATCAGCGAAGAGATCGCACGATTGCGGAGTCACCTCACACAGTTTCGTGAAACGATCGGGGGCGAGGGCGAAACAGGCAAGCGACTTGACTTCCTCCTGCAGGAGTTGAATCGCGAAGCCAACACGGTGCTTTCGAAATCAACCGACTTGACGATTAAAGAAGCCGGACTCGCGATCAAAGCCGAGGTCGAAAAACTGCGTGAGCAAGTGCAGAATGTCGAGTGAATCGGAAGAGACGCAGGAAGAGGGCACGCGGCGCGGTGGCGCGGCCGTCACCGCCCGCGGGATGCTCGTCGTCGTTAGCTCGCCATCGGGCGGGGGTAAGGGCACGCTGATCCGTCGCGCGTTGAAAACCGTGCCGAATCTTAGTTATTCTGTTTCGTTTACGACGCGCGCGCCGCGCCGGCATGAGATCAACGGCCGCGACTACTTTTTCGTTTCCGTCGACGAGTTTGAAGCGAAAGCCGGGGCCGGTGAGTTTCTGGAGTCGGCGCGGGTGCATAACCACTTGTACGGCACGAGTCGGGAGCAGGTGTCTCGTGAATTGTCCGCCGGGCGGGACATTATTTTAGAGATTGACGTGCAGGGTGCGGCGAGCGTGCGGAGTCTGGTCAGTGACGCCGTCAGCGTTTTCATCCTCCCGCCCTCATTTGAGATCTTGCGGTCGCGCCTGGCCGCCAGGGGGTCGGAAAGCCCCGCCGATCTACTGTTGCGTTTAGGCAACGCGCTCAGCGAAGTGGAGCGCTATCGTGAGTTTGATTATGTCATTGTTAATGACGACGCCGACCGGGCGGCCTTACAACTGGCGTCAATCGTCTATGCGGAAAGGGCGCGGCGGGCGCGCCAGGAGCATGAAATTCAGCGTGTGCTCGCCAGCTTCCCACACACCCCACAGTCGGCCTGAAAGAGCGACCAGACCGGCGTCAATATTTTATTGATGACACGTCACAGACGCGGAGATCGGAAGATATGCCTAAAGCAGTCGAAGCAGCCAACGAAAACAGGGATGAAGCCGCGCCATTGGAGATGGACTCGAAATATCGCTTGATCATCGTCGCCGCCAAACGGAGCAAACAAATACAGCGCGGCGCGCCCCCCCGCGTAGATATTGATCCCAATAAGCACAAGCCGACGCGCATCGCGCTCGAGGAAGTAAACCGCGGCAAAGTCAAGTTCGAGATACTGGACGACGAAAAAACATCCGCCCGATGATTCCCGACTCCGCTTACCGTCAAGGCCCGGCCCCGAGTCAGCTGTAAGCGAAGGTGAGAGATGGTTTGCCTGATGAGGGTGCGCAGCTTCACGCCGGCGGGCTGACTGCCCTCCACGCAGGGCTTGATACAATGCAATTCCCCGAGGGCCGGCCGCCGCACAGCCTACATGCCTTTGTAATCGGGGCCGCCGCCGCCTTCGGGCGTCACCCAGTTGATGATCTGGTAGGGGTCCATGATGTCGCACGTCTTACAGTGAACGCAGTTTGAGAAATTGATCTGCAGGCGGCGCGTGCCATGGCCGCCGTTGTCAACCATCTCATAAACAGCCGCCGGGCAGAAACGCTGGCACGGATTGCCGTACTCCTCCGCGCAACGCGTGGCGCAGATATTTGTGTCGAGCACATGAAGGTGAGCCGGCTGGTCCTCATCGTGCCCGACGGCGGCGTGGTAGACATCCGTCAGCTTGTTGAATGTGAGCTTACCGTCAAAGCGCAGATTTTTGTAACGCTGCTCCAGACTGTCGCCGCGGTAACCATAATCAGATAGCTTTTCCAGCGCCTCGTGCCCCGGCTCGGTGCCGGCCCTGTCAAACAATCCCCAGGCGCGCCCGCCGGTGAGAAACTGCAGGCCGGTGTTGACGAGTCCGAGCCACCTGCCGTGGCGGAAACCGGCATGGAAATTTCTGACCTTGCGGAGTTCCGGGATGATCCAACTCTCGTTGACCAGTTGCTCGTAGCGCTGCAACCGGCGGGCCGAGAAGTCTCCCGCCAGAAGCGCCTCAAAGATCGCTTCGGCGGCGAGCATGCCGCTCTTGATGGCGGTGTGAATCCCTTTCAACCGCTGGGAGTTGAGAAAACCGGCGCAGTCGCCGACCAGCAGCACGCCGTCGGCGTAGCTCTGTGGCATCGCGTAGAGTCCTCCGGCGGCAATGGTCTTTGCCCCGTAACGAATCATTCTGCCGCCCTCAAGCAGGCGCGAGACGAACGGGTGCTGTTTGAAGCGCTGGAACTCGGCGTGCGGGTCGAGGAGCGGGTCGCGGTAATCAAGCCCGGTCACATATCCGATATTGAGGATGCGGTCCCGCATCCCGTAGATCCACCCGCCGCCATAGGTCCTGGCATCCGAGGGGAAACCGAGCGTGTGTGTGACGCGCCCCGCCGGGTAACGGTCGTCGGGAAGCTCCCACAGCTCTTTGACACCCAGGCTATAAACCTGCGGCTCGCGCCCGTCGTGGAGATTAAGTCGCTGGGCGAGCTGTTTGGTCAGCGACCCGCGCGGGCCTTCACCGAGCACGGTAACTTTAGCGTGTAGGTCAACGCCCGGCTCAAAATTCGCTTTGCGCTTCCCCTCCCGATCAATCCCCTTGTCGCCGGTGCGCACGCCGACGACGCGATCCCGTTCGTCATAAAGCATCTCGGCGCCGGGAAACTCGGGAAAGATGTTGACGCCCTCCTCCTCGCATTTTTCGCCGAGCCAGGCGGTCAGGCGATTCAGGGAGACGACGTAATAGCCGTGATTCTTCAGTGGGGGTGGCGTAAGCGGCGAGCGGATGGCACGCTTCTCTGTGAGGTATAGAAAGTAATCTTCTTTCACAGGAGATTCCAGCGGCGCCCCCCGCTCGATGAAGTCGGGGATCAGCTCTTTGAGCGCGCGGGGGTCCATGACCGCGCCCGATAAGATGTGAGAGCCGACCGCCGCGCCCTTCTCTATCACGCCGATCTCGATGTCGCCCAAGGGTGTGCCCGGCTTTTTCCCGCTCCTGACCGCTTCATTGTGAGCCTTGACGAGCCGCGCCAGGCGCAAAGCGGCGCTTAAATTCGCCGGGCCGGCCCCGACGAAAACAACATCCATTTCGAGAGTCTCTCGCTCCATTCATTCCGCTCCGACCCGAATATTATCGGGTGATAATCAGTTGTGGACCGGCCGCGAAATCGCTTGGCCGACCGGCCGTAAAAAAAATGAATCACCATTCATTTTTTGACCCAGTATAACAAAAACACCCACCAACCTCGAAGGCGCCCGGGGAGCCACCTCCGGTCCACTCATTAGCAGAAATCATGTTCTTTCACGACTCAGGGGGCTCCGGGTCGCGTTTTACCTAACAACGAATCAGAGACTCTTTGCTTCTTAACCGCGCTGGTGTAGACTGCCCGCGCAATTCCATCTTTTATCCGGCGAGACGTATCGTCCTCCGTTGAGTCGAACGAGCATCCTGCTCACACTCCTGATCCTGACCACGTCGCTGGCCCTGGGCGCGACCCTGTTCGGCAGGCGAAATGCTGACTCAGGGCTCGCCCTCGGACTGTCCCTCTCCGAAGACCGCATGTCCGTCTTTCCCCGGATCATCTTGTGGGCATGGGAAAGGCCGGAGGACCTGAGTTTCATCGATCCGGGGGAAGTGGGCGTGGCCTACCTCGCTGAAACGCTTTACCTGCGCGGTGAGGGTGTCGTCGTTCGCCCCCGTCTCCAGCCCCTGCGCGTCCCGCCACAGACCAAGCTCATCAATGTCGTCCGGCTTGAGTCGGATCGCGCGGCAGCGCCCGCTCTTTCGGGGGAGCAACACGCAAAAGCGGTCACGGCGATCACGGAATTGATCCGGATCCCCGGAATCGCCGCTCTCCAGGTTGACTTTGACGCCAGAACATCAGAGCGCGAATTTTACCGGGGTGTACTGGTTGACGTGCGCCGCCGGTTGCCCGCCTCGACCCCTTTATCAATTACCGCGCTGGCGTCCTGGTGCGCGTATGACCGTTGGCTTACGGGTCTACCCGTCGATGAGGCCGTGCCGATGCTTTTTCGGATGGGCCGCGACCGCCATCAAATCACCACTTATTTAAGAGCGGGCCGGGGCTTTGCTCAGCTCGTTTGTCGCTCGAGCGCGGGCGTTTCAACGGACGAGGCTTTTCCGGAACTGCCGGCGGGGCAACGCCTCTATATATTTCACACCCGGCCGTGGTCGCCCGCCGCCGTCCGTGACGTGATCGAAAGGAGCAAAAATGCGTATTAAGGGCCATCAAATTATTGTCGTGATCATCTTGCTTTCCTCCTTGCTCGCCGGCCCGCGAATCTCTCTCGGTTGCGGCCCTTTTTCTCTCGAGGCCACTTTCACTTATACGAAACATCCAGACTTCCCGCTGCAGCTATTCGCTCGTGGGGAGCTGGGAGTTCTCCGGCCGACCTATGCGCGTTCATATCTTTACTCGTCATACCGGCACCTTGCCGGCACGGGCTTTAACCGGCCGGAGCAGAATTCTCTCGTTGAGCTATGGCGGCAGCGTTTGGATTTCGATGGGAAGCCGCGGGATGAAGACTGGACCAAGAACTGGCTCGGCGCTCGCGGCAGAGTCGCCGGAATCGACCCACCGCCTGAGATCAGCGCGTACCGCTCGAGGGAGAAACCGAACGAATACGAGACCTACCTTAACTGCACGGATGATGCTTTTCAGAATGCCATCCAGGTGCTCAACGAGAGGGTTAAGCGCTTCGGCGCGGAAAGTTCTGAAGTAAAGGAATGGGTGCGGGCCCAGGATCAGGTCTTCGCCAATTGCTCCGCGGGCCAGCATATTCCGGATCCGGCGCCCGCCGGGGCCGACCCGCTCGTTCGCGCCGACCGGACTTACCAGATCGCCGCCGCCAACTTCTATGCCACAAATTTTGACGAAGCACGAAGGCTGTTTGACAGAATCGGCGCCGACGCCTCTTCCCCTTACCGCCCAACCGCCCCTTATCTGATCGCCAGAACTTTAATACGCAAGGCCAGCCTTGGCCCTCAGGAGAGTAAGACGGAGTCCTTACAGGAGGCCGAGACCCAGTTAAATAGGGTACTCAATGATCAGGGCCGGGCGGCGCTTCATCCGGCGGCGCAAAGGCTCTTAAAGCTCGTCGCCCTGCGGCTTCACCCGGAAGCGAGGCTGCACGAGCTGGCGCATGATCTTCTGAAGAGGGATTCGAGCGAGACCCTGAAACAAAACTTATGGGACTACACAGTCCTGCTCGATAACTTTATTGGCGATGACGAGGGCGAGGCGAAGAACGTACCGAAGACTCGCCCGGCACTCGGGAAGGGCGATGACCTGACCGATTGGATTATTAATTTTCAAGCGGCGGGCAAAGAGGCGCAGGATCACGCCCTGCAGAGGTGGCAGCAAACGGGCTCTCTGCCCTGGCTGGTGGCGGCCATCACGAAGGCCGAAGCCAACCACTCACAGGCCGCTTCGCTCCTCTCGGCCGCCGGAAAGGTCCGGCGCAACTCACCCGCCTTTCCTTCGCTCGCCTTTCATAGCGTCCGGCTTCTTCTGGAATCCGGCAGAAAGGACGAGGCGCGCGAGCGGCTCGACTCGATGCTCGCACAGGACCGGGCGGCCTTTCCCGCCTCTTCACTCAATCTCTTACTGGGCCGGCGGATGACGCTGGCCCGTAATCTGGAAGAATTTCTCAAATATGCCCAGCGCTCCCCCAGCGGGTTCAGCTACAACATGGACGGCCGACAGATACCCGAGGATGTCGAGAAGGGTGATGAGTTAAAGGCGTACCGGGGGATGAAGGTTTTGCTCGACGTGGACTCGGCCCGAATATTGAACGAGAAGATGCCGCTCAGCCTGCTCGAGGCGGCGGCTGCCGGCAGTGCGCTGGACGCACGGCTGCGGCGAGAGGTGGCGCAGGCCGCATGGGTGCGGGCGGCGTTGCTGGACGAGAGCGAGACGGCGCGCGAGCTCGTCCCGGTCGTGCTGGGCCTTTCCCCGGAACTGGGGGAGATGCTCAACGTCTACATGAACGCGCCATCCGCCGAAGCGCGAAGGTATGCCGCGCTGTTTACGTTTCTGAGATTTCCCGGGTTGAATCCCTACATCGAGGCGAATATCGGGCGGACGACTCCGCTGCCTGAGATTGACAGCTACCGCGATAACTGGTGGTGCGCGACCGAGCCTTATGCTCCTCCGAGTGATCAGGAGAGCAAAGGAGAGAAGAAGGGTGAGCAAAAGGGCGCATCCGATGAGGCGGCGGGATTAAAATCTCCGGACTTCTTAAATGATGAGCAAAGGGCCGCGGCCGAAAAAGAGGTCGCGAGACTTTCAGCCCTCGGCACGGCCCCCAATTACCTCTGCTCTCAGGCCATCGAATGGGCCAAGGCCAGCCCGCACGACCCGCGCGTGCCTGAAGCGCTGCACCTCGCCGTGAAATCCACACGTTACGGGTGCGCGGATAAAGGGACTGGCGCGCTGTCAAAAGCGGCTTTCCAGATTCTTCACAAGCAATATCCAAAGAGCGAGTGGGCGGCCAAGACCAAGTACTGGTACAAAGATTAATATATCCGATCGCGGGCGGTAAGGTGACAGCTTCGGGCAGTATCCTCCGTAGTAAGTAGGGGAAGGAGAAGTGTGCCCGCTCTCTTTGGCACGCGTCGTGCCGTGGCTGTAGAATAGCTTCACACTCAGCGAAAGGGTTTTTTAATGACACAACACGAGCACACGAACCGCTTGGCCGGTGAGACCAGCCCGTATCTTCTACAACACTCCCACAATCCCGTTGACTGGTATCCATGGGGCGACGAAGCTCTGCAAAAAGCCCGTGATGAGAACAGGCCGATACTGCTCAGCATCGGGTATTCCGCCTGCCACTGGTGCCACGTCATGGCTCATGAGTCGTTCGAGAATGAAGATATTGCCCGGCTGATGAACGAAAATTTCATCAACATCAAAGTGGACCGGGAAGAGCGCCCGGATCTCGATCAGATCTACATGAATGCGGTGCAAATGATGACGGGCCACGGCGGCTGGCCGATGACCGTGTTTCTGACTCCGGAGAGCGTGCCCTTCTACGGGGGGACCTATTTTCCGCCTGAAGATCGCTACAACATGCCCGGCTTCCCGCGTGTGCTGCTCGGCGTCGCGGAAGCTTATCGGACGCGGCCCCGGGAAGTAGCGCAGACGGCCGTCTCAATGCTCGGAGAACTGCGCCGCACGGATCTGGCGCGGGAGTCAGACGAGATTCTGACACCTGAATTGCTCGACAACGCTTACCGCAGCATCGCGCGTAATTATGACGCGGCCAACGGCGGGTTCGGCGGGGCCCCGAAATTCCCTCCCGCCATGACGCTGGAACTTCTTTTGCGCACCAACAACCGCACGGGACGGCCCGAAGCCTTGACGATGGTCGAGCACACGTGCCGCAAGATGGCCGAAGGCGGCATGTATGACCAGCTCGGCGGCGGATTTCACCGCTATTCAACTGACGCGCAGTGGCTCGTCCCTCACTTCGAAAAGATGCTCTACGATAACGCGCTGCTCTCCAGACATTATCTACACGTCTACCAGCAGACCGGCGACGCCTTCTATCGCCGTATTGCCGAAGAAACTTTTGACTACGTGGTGCGGGAGATGACAGACCCGCGCGGCGGGTTCTATTCCACACAGGACGCCGATTCCGAAGGACACGAGGGGAAGTTTTTCGTGTGGACGGTGGCCGAAGTGAAGGAAGCTCTCGGGCCGGAGGATGGCGCACTGTTTTGCGCATACTACGACGTGACGGGGCAAGGTAATTTCGAGGGCAAGAACATTTTGAACATTCGTCGCCCACCGGAAGATGTGGCGAAAGCACTGAACGTCCCGGCGGAAAGGCTGGCCGAAGCCCTGCAGCGGGGACGGCGTGTGCTTTTTGAATTGAGGGAGAAGCGGGTCAAGCCCGCCCGAGATGAGAAAGCATTGACGGCGTGGAACGGGCTCATGCTCGGGGCTTTGGCCGAGGGGGCGGCGATCCTCGGGCGGCAAGACTACGAAGAAGTCGCGCGCCGCAACGCGCAGTTCGTACTGGACAATCTGCGGCGGGGCGGGCTACTGCTCCGCACCTACAAAGACGGGCAGGCCAAGCTCAACGGCTACCTTGACGACTACGCCTTTTTTGCCGACGGCTTGATCGCGCTCTACGAGGCCACGGGTGAATTGCGTTGGCTGACAGAGGCCGTTACTCTGACGGAGAAAATGTCGGAAGAATTCTGGGACGGGGGGGAAGGCGGACTCTTCTACACAGGCAAAAGCCACGAAGAACTGATCGTCCGGTCGAAAGACTATCTGGATAATGCCACCCCTTCCGGCAATTCCGTTGCCGCCGAAGTGCTGCTGCGCCTGGCGGTTCTGACCGGCAACGAAGGCTACCGGGATAAAGCGGTCAGGATCTTTCGCCTCTTACACGACTCTTTTAAGCGCTACCCGTCGGCTTTTGGCCGCGCCCTCTGCGCGCTCGATTTTTACCTCTCCACGCCGTTTGAGATAGTAGTTGTTGGCGAGCGCGGGTCGGCAGACGCGCAAGCCCTGACGCGCGAAATCTGGAACCGGTATCTACCGAACAAGGTCGTCGTGCAGGCGGCGGAAAGTGACGCGCGGGCTAGCGAAACAGTGCCGCTCCTCTGTGAGCGCGGGATGATTGACCAACGCGCGACGGCATACGTTTGCCGGCACTACACGTGCCAGAAGCCGGTGACAGCGGCGGCAGAGCTGGCCGGTCAGCTCACGTACCAGGCGGCGCGGGATGCTTCCAGCGCCAAGTAATGGGCTGACCGTCGCGGCGGAAAACTTTTTTTCGTCGGGATTCGTCCGTTTTCGTCGCCCTGGAGGAAACATTTCGTGAGGATTCGTGAGCTCCCGTGAGATTTCGTTAGCCGCAAGCGACTAAAAATTTGTTCGCCGGTGGTGGGCATCATATTGTCCATTTTGTCCCCCATCTCATTACATCCGTGTTACAAGTGTGGGTGAGGCGGCAAAGATCCCGGCTGATCGCCGGTGGCGAATGGATATCACGCAGAGCCTCACCACCGAGGCACAGAGGTGGCACAGAGAAAACGGGCGCACCCAATGGCCTTCTGCTAATAGTGGCGTTGACGGAGGGATCAACGCCGCCTCTATGATTATAGCAGGTGCGCCGGGATTATTATGCTTGGCAAATTCGGGATGGTTGGCGGTGGCCGTAAGGCAATAGATGGTTGGGCCCGCTTAGATCAAACTCACGCTCGTGAGCCGACCGGAGACGGCCAGCTTAACTGTCCTGCGAGGCCGAACGAAGAGCTTCGAGCAGTTCCTCCCCGTAACGCTCGATCTTGGATTGACCCAACCCGTAGATGGAATTAAGCGCCTCAAGCGCGACGGGCCGTTCGATCACCAGGTGCTCAAGCGTCCGGTCGGGGCAGATCATATAGGCAGGAACGTGCGCCTCAAAGGACTTCTCGAGCCTCCACTTTTTCAGGCGGGTAAATATTTTCCGCTCTTCCTCCGTGAGGGGTCGTAAAGGGGCGAGGGGGGCTCGGCGTTTGCGCGGCGCGGACCGCTGGCCTTGTGAAGGCTTAAGAACGGCCAGACGGTGCGCCGCTTCAAGGCGGCCTTGCCCGAGGAGAAGACGTCTCAGCTCCTCATAGACACACAGCGTCAGATGCGCGTCTAACGCGGCGTATGCAAGCTGCGCGCGGGTCAACGGGCGGCGACGCCAGTTCGATTTCTGCAGGCTTTTGTCGATCTCAAGGCCGAAGAGGTGCGCGCAGACTGAGGCAAGGCTGTAAGACGGGAGCCGTAAAGTCGCGCGGGCCAACCGGAGCGTATCGACGAATGATACCGGCCTGAGCCCCGCGCTGATTAACATCCCCTCGTCAAATCGCGCGTTGTGCGCCGCCATCAGTATCCCGGGCGCTTCAACCAAGGGGCGCAGGACTTCCACCCCGACCCTCAGGACGTCAACTACTAAAACTTCACCCGCGGGCGGCGCAATCTGGACGAGCGAGACCTGCGAATGATTAACGGCGGTGTCCCAGTAGGTCTCGGTGTCGAGGCCCACCAAAGTTTCCGGTTGAAGCTTGTCGAGGCATGCGCGCGCCTCATGACATTCCGTGATGAGGCGGTAGGCGGGCTGATCTTCTATCGCAGGGGTGCTCACAATGGTTAAGAATAGCAGGCCACGCCCTCAACATTACTGCACCGGAATCAAACCCACGCAGACTAAAGGCGCGTTGATCGCCCAACGCGCCCCCTCAACAGCCGGCCGGAACACCAAACTAAGGCCTTCGGTTGGCGTTGTTCGCGTTATTCGCGTTGGCGTTCCGGTTGGCGTTACCGGCATTCGTGTTGGCGTTCCGGTTGGCGTTCATGTTCATGTTGGCATTCCTGTTAGCGTTCATGTTCATGTTCGCGTTCATGTTGGTGTTGGTGTTGGTGGTTGTCGTGTTCGTGGTCGTGGTCGTCGTGCTGGTGTTGGTATTAGTAGCGCCCGTGTTGGTATTAGTAGTCGTCGTCGTTCCGGCATTGGCGTTTGGCGTGTTGGAATTTACTTCCGTAGACTGACTACATCCTGCCCAGAGAGCTGCAACAGCAAGCAAGGCAAAAAGAGCTAGGGTTTTTCGCATCGAGTTTTCTCCTGTAACCCAAAGGGTCATTTTGTTGGGAACTGTGCGTCATCTCTGTCCCACAATGCATTGGAACTACTCCGCATCAGCTCGGTCAAAGTTCAAGCCAGGCAGCTTAACCCTTTGCAACGATATAAGAGCAAAGAAGTACTGCTGAGGCCATGTTAATCGTTCACCTTCGACTACGCCCGGCCGATGATCCACTGCGCCGGGCGAAGGTTTTAAATGAGGAGGACCGTTATATATTGCAATCCCTATCAAGAACGACATGCCTTGATAGACGTGGTGGCCCGAACGGCCGCTGGCGCCTATAGAGAACCTATCTTTTGGACTTACTTGAAGCCCACCCAATTTATACTGGTAAAACAAATTCGCTCTTGCGGCGCGCAGTGTAACATTAGAAGACCCGAAAATACACGAAATTTTTAACCGGTTGCGACCTCTTCACCCGCAAGGGGCGGCCTGACCAATGCTGACCCAGGGATACGGAACTTTACTTGATCGCCGGTTCAGACCATGCCGATAGTTTGCGATTGGGCGCGACCCTTCGAAAACACGGACCGAGGAGCAAGCCCTCGGCCCCCCAAATTGTGCTGCGGAGCGACCACTAAATATAAAAATAAAAGCGACGGAAGCCGCTCAGAATACCATAATTTTAAACCGGCGCCATAGTGCGTAAATTATTGTCCGACTATGGAAAAAGCTTGACGATACCTATTAAAAACTGTAAAGTTAGCCAGATGCTAAACATGTTTAGCATCTGTTTAAACATTCAACCAGATTCCTTCTACGCCACACTAGCGGGTATCAAACGCCCGCGCCCGTAATTAAAGTCTTCTCTTAAGTGCGATCAGACAAGATCTTCTTCCGCTTACCGTTAAACATATTCTGCAAGGAGAATCGCGAAAAACCATGCCACAAGGAAACTGGAAAAGCCTTACTCTCCTGGGCAGTGTCGCTGTGACCGGCGCTCTGTTGCTCTTAATTGCATTCGCTTCAATAGTTAGTCTGCCGCTATTGGGGTGGGCGGGGGTTGCGCCGTGCGCCGGACTGATTCTGTTGACCCTCGGGGCGAGCCGCTTCACGGTGTCGGTAACGAATGTCGATGGCTTCAGCCAGAGCCAGAAATCGGTGGCGGATACATTCGTCTTTTTGGCGGCCATGACGTATGTCGAGGCTCCGGCCGACACCGTTGCCCCGGCCGTGCTGCTGGCCGCCGTCGTCGGTCTCATGTCATCGCGGCGGGCTTCTCGCCCCCGAATTATCGTTTTCAATACCGGCGCGGCTATTATCTCGACGTTTATTGCCGTCTCGCTTTATAAATTATTTGTGCATCTGATCGCGGGGCTTCAGGCGAGCGGGCCGGATCAAGGCTTACCGCTCGGCATGTTGTTGCTGCCGCTGTGTCTCCTCGCCCTGGCGCAATATTCTTTGAGCACGATTGCGACCACCGCTTTCGTCGCATTCGAGTCGGGTGAGACGCGCCTCACGTTATCGCGCGAGAGTCTCATCTGGACTTCGATGACGCAGGTGGCGGGTGCGACATCCGCGGCGCTCTTCTACTCGGCGCTGCACGACGGCAGCATCCCTTCAATCTTTCTCGGGGTGCTCATCACCGGGCTGGTCCATCTTCTTTATCGCTTTGACGAGCGGCGCGTCGAGGGGGTCAGGCAGGCTGAGGCGGACAAGTCACGCCACATTCAAGAGATGGCCGACCTTCACATGAACACCATTGAGTCGCTGGCCGTCGCGATTGACGCTAAGGATCAGACCACGCACGGCCACGTGCGCCGGACGCAGATTTACGCGACCGAGATGGGCAAGCTGTTGGGCGTGAGCGAGGCGGAAAGGCAGGCCCTTTTGGCCGGCGCGCTGCTGCACGATATCGGGAAGCTGGCGGTGCCCGAGTACATCCTGAACAAACCGGGCAAGCTCACCGAATCCGAATTCGCCAAGATGAAGATTCACCCGACCGTCGGCGGCGACATCCTCAAGCGCGTCAACTTCCCTTACCCGGTCGAAGACATCGTCCGCTACCATCACGAGAAATGGGACGGCTCGGGTTATCCGAAAGGCTTGAAGGGTGAAATGATCCCGCTGGTCGCACGGATCATCGCCGTCGTCGATTTCTACGACGCGACACGCTGCGATCGACCCTACCGTATGGGGATGACCCGCGAGGACTCCCTGGCGCTCCTGCGCAAGATGGCGAACACCTCTTTTGACCCGCGGGTGGTCGAGACCTTCATTGAACACGTCGAAGAATTCGATAACCTGATCGGCACACAGGATATTAAAGAGCAGGTGGCCGCTGACAATTCCGATTTCGAGACGAGCGCGCGCCCGGACGCGGGCCTGGCGTCCGATGTTCTTGGCGCGCCGGCCGAGGATACGGGTTTCCGCTCGATCACCGAGGCCCAGCGTGAGGTCTTCGCGCTGCACGAGATCGCGCAGACGATCGGCTCGTCACTTAATCTTGACGACACGGTGGCGCTCGTCTCGAACAAGCTGAAAGCGATCGTCCCCTTCGACACGTGTATCATCTACCTCGTCGACGATAAATCCGGTAAAGCCGTTGCCGCACACGTCGCCGGTCAACACGTCGACGCGTTTGTCGGGCGCCGCCTCAATGTCGGCGACGGCATCACCGGCTGGGCTATCGCCAACGCGCGCTCGATGTGCAACGCCTCACCGGAACTCGACCTGGTCGGCGTGGCTCATGGCGTTGCGAAGGACTACTGCGGCGTGATCGCCTCGCCGCTGATCCGTGAAGACGGTGCGTTTGGCGCGATCACGCTTTTCTCCAAGCGCCTCAAGTCTTACACCACGGAACACGTGCGCCTCCTCGAATCCGTGGCGCAGCATGCCTCTACCGCGCTTAACAACGCGCTCACCTTCGAAAAGACTAAAGAGAGCGCCCTGACCGATCCCCTCACGGATTTACCCAACGCGCGCGCGTTTTACATGATGCTCGAGCAGCGCATCGCCGAGTGTCAGCGTTTAAATCGCGAATCACTCTCGGTCATCTGCATGGACCTGGATGATTTCAAACGAGTGAATGATTCGTACAGTCACGCGGCCGGCGATCGCCTGCTCGCGAGCGTCGCCGGGGTGATCAGGAAAGAGCTACGACAGATGGACATTCTGGCGCGCTACGCGGGCGATGAGTTTGTCGCGATCATGCCCATGGCATCAGGCGGCACGGCCGCGATGGTCGCCGAGCGCATCCGAGCAGCCGTCGAATCGCATAAATTCTCTGCGCAGGCCGAACAGACGGATGAGATTCGGATCAGCATGGGCGTCTCCTGCTTCCCCGCCGATGGTGAGACGACCGAGGAGCTGTTGACTGCCGCGGCGCGCAACATGCAGCGCGACAAGCATGCGCGCAAGCTGCTGCCGACTCTGGCGGCGGCGCCGACCGCCAGCTCCGTTGACAACTTCAGGTAGGCGTTTCGGCGGGTGGCTTCCGGCGCACATTGCTCTCGAGCAATGTGCGCCTTTTTCTTTTGACGGCGGGGCTTTTGCACCTCAACGCGCATCTCGCGTATAATCCTCGGCGCATCAAACATCGCCTTTAATCCTATAAACCACATAGGCGACTTCTAGTCTTCAGGGGCGGAAAGGCTTAAGGATAGACGCGGGTGACGGACTGCGAGAGACTGAATCAATGAGTAAACAAGCGACAGAACCTGAATCGCGCGCTCAGGCGGAGGAGACGAGCGCAACCGGTGTGATTGAACAGGAAGCGCCCGAAGAGGTCGATCCGGGGCAACTCCGCGAAGATCATAAACAAGTTAAAAGCGAGCAGAAGGGCCGGGTCGAAGAGACGGATCGCGACACCTTGCTGCGGCTGCTCTACCAAATGCTTCTGATCCGGCGATTCGAGGAGAAATCGGCCGAATCCTATAGTCTCGGTAAAATCGGGGGGTTTTGCCACCTTTACATCGGGCAGGAGGCGGTCGCGGTGGGCAGCATCTCCGCCATCCGCCCGGACGACTACGTCCTGACGAGCTATCGTGACCACGGGCAGGCAATCGCTAAAGGCGTTTCGCCTGAAGAGGTCATGGCCGAGCTTTACGGGAAGGCGGGCGGGTGTTCGGCCGGCAAAGGCGGCTCGATGCACCTGTTCTATCGGGCCGTCAATTTCCTCGGCGGCCACGCCATCGTCGGCGGGCAAATCCCGCTCGGGGCGGGCATCGCTTTCGCCTGCAAGTACAAGGGGACCGACCAGGTGACGCTCTGTTACTTTGGCGAGGCGGCGGTTAATCAGGGATCCTTCCACGAGTCGTTGAATCTGGCGCAGCTCTGGAAACTCCCGTGCGTCTTTATCTGTGAGAATAACCAGTACGGGATGGGGACGTCGCTCCGGCGCGCCATGTCGCTCAGTGACATTGCGAAGAAGGCTTGTGCTTACGACATCGCCTCCGAGTTTGTCGACGGCATGGACGTGCTCGCCGTTCGCGACGCGACGGCGCGTGCCGTCAAGCGGGCCCGCGAGCAATCCCTGCCAACGCTGCTGGAAGTGCGGACCTACCGTTTCATGGGGCATTCAATGTCCGACCCGGGCAACTACCGCACGCGTGCGGAAATTGAAAAACACCAGGAGCGCGACCCGATCAAGCTTTTCACCGCGAGCCTCAAAGAAAAAGGGATCATCGGCGAAAAAGATCTCGCGGAAATTGAGGCTAAAGTTCACGACGAGGTCGAACGCGCCGTGCGGTTCGCGGAAGGGAGTCCCGAGCCTGATCCCGCGGAACTTTATACACACGTTTATGCAAATCAGTAACAGGCAGCAGGCGGTGGGTGATGAGCTAAAAGCCCTTGATCACTTGCTGCCCGCCGCCTGCCACCCGTCACCGAGGTGTTGAGATGGCCGTAATCACTATGCGCGAAGCGCTCAATCAGGCTTTACGCGAAGAACTGAGCCGCGACGAGAACGTTTTTTTGATGGGTGAGGAGGTCGCCGCTTATCAGGGGGCGTACAAAGTCACCAAAGGGCTGCTGGAGGAGTTTGGCGAGAGGCGCGTCATCGACACGCCGATCACTGAGCTCGGCTTTGCCGGGCTGGGCGTCGGCGCGGCGATGGCCGGGTTACGCCCTATCGTTGAATTTATGACCTTCAACTTCTCCATCCTGGCGACCGACCAGATCATCAACTCGGCCGCCAAGATGCTTTACATGTCCGGCGGGCAGTTCAAGATTCCGATAGTATTTCGCGGCCCCGGCGGCTCGGCCTTTCAGGTCTCCTCGCAGCATTCGCAGGCGCTGGAATCATGGTACGCCTACTTCCCCGGCCTTAAGGTCGTCATGCCGTCCACCCCCGCCGACGCTAAAGGTCTTCTGAAAAGCTCCATCCGCGATGACGATCCGGTCATCTTCATCGAGCAGGAGAGGATGTACGGCAGCAAGGGTGAAGTGCCGGAGGGCGACGATTTTACGATCCCGCTCGGCGTCGCGGAGGTCAAGCGGGAAGGCACGGACGCGACCATCGTCGCGCGCTCGTTAATGGTTCCGGTGGCGCTCAAGGCCGCCGAGGAGCTGGAGAAGCAGGGGGTCTCGTGCGAAGTGGTTGATCCGCGCACGATCCGCCCACTCGACATCGAAACGATCGTCAATTCCGTCAAGAAGACGAACCGCGTCGTGATCGCGGAAGAATCTCATCCCTTCTGTGGCGTCGGCGCGGAGATCAGCGCCCAGATCACCGAGCAGGCTTTCGATTACCTGGACGCGCCCGTCCGCCGGGTTTCCGGCGCGGACGTGCCCATGCCCTATGCCAAGAATCTGGAAAATCTGGCTATTCCCGGCGTCGAGCAGATCGTGGCGGCGGTGCGCGAAGTGGCATACCTGGATTAAATCATTAACCGTTGATCGAAGAATCATTGACCCGCTTTCGGCGAGCCGATGATTCATTGAATCAATTTTCGATAGGAAGAACCGCATGGCAACGCAAGTCGTAATGCCCAAGCTCTCCCCGACGATGGAGGAGGGCGAAGTGTCACGTTGGCTTAAGAAAGAGGGCGACAAGGTTTCGATGGGCGAACCGCTCGCCGAGATCGACACGGATAAGGCGACGATGGAGATGCAGGCGCTCGGCAACGGCGTGCTGCGCAAGATCCTGATCAAAGAGGGCGAGAGCGCGCCGCTCGGCCAACTCATCGCGATCATCGGCGAGCCCGGCGAAGACATTTCTGCCCTCGCCGGCCAGGCCGCCTCGGGCGAAGCGACGGCGGAGAACAAAAAGAAGATCGAAGAAAAGGTCGAAGCAGGCGGCGACGGCTCGCAGCAGGAGTTGGCGGGGGTGGTGGCTAAGGGGGCGCGGACACGGGCGACCACACGCGGTGAGCCGATCAAGGGTGACACCGACGAAGTTACAGAAAGCCGGCAGCGACCATCCTCCGGCACCTCAAAACCGGCCGCGCCTTCCGGCAACAGTAAGCAGACCGCAGGCGGCGATCAGCCTCAAGCGGGCGGGCGCCTCGTCGTGTCGCCGCTCGCCGCTCGCATGGCGGCGGAAGCCGGCATTAATCTGCGATCACTCAGCGGCAGCGGCCCGGGCGGGCGCATCATCAAGCGCGACATCGAGGCGGCCATCCACGCGGGACGGCAGCCTGCCGAAGCGGCAGAGGGGAGAGAAGCGGCGCCGCGCCACCTACGCGCCGTCGAGGCGGGCGCGCAACCCGCCCGACAGCCCGCGGTCGCGGGCGCTTCCCCGTACCATGATGAGCCGACGTCGGTGATGCGCCAGACCATTGCGCGGCGTCTCGTCACCTCCCTGGGGCCGGTCCCACACTTCTTTCTCACAACCGAGATCGAGATGGACAAGGCGGCGGAACTGCGCCGCTCAATCAACGAGCTTGACCCTGAGCTTAAGGTCAGCATCAACGACCTGATCATCAAAGTTGCGGCCTCCGCGCTCGTCCAGCATCCCGAGGTGAATGCTTCGTTTCAGGACAAAGCGATACGCTACTACGAACGCGCCGACATTGGCGTCGCAGTCGCCATCGAGGACGGTTTGATCACGCCCGTCGTGCGTTCCGCCGATCAAAAGTCGGTGGGCCAGATCGCGCGGGAGGTGCGTGAGCTGGCCGAGAGAGCGCGCGCGCGCAAGCTGCATCCAGAGGAATATACGGGTGCGACATTCTCGATCAGCAACCTCGGGATGTTCGGCATTGACGAGTTTACGGCAGTCATCAACCCGCCGGAGGGTGCGATCCTCGCGGTCGGAGCGATGACGCCCATGCCCGTCGTTCGAAACAACGAGATCGTCATCCGCCAATTGATGAGGGTGACGATGTCCTGCGATCACCGCGTCATTGACGGCGCAACCGGGGCGCGTTTCCTTCAAACATTCAAGAAGATTTTGGAGAACCCGCTCTACATGATCGTCTGAAGCAAACACCCGATTGAACAAGCCTGCGAGGGAGTCAAAAATCATGAGCGCACAAGAGGAACGGGAGCAACCGGGTCCGGAACAGAAGGGCGGCAGCAATCAAGAAGCGGGCGAGAAGCCACCTTCTCAGGCCGGCTGGCAATCACAGACCGAAGCTGAAAAGGATACAAGGCCCGAGGATGAGATCACGGGGGAAGGCACCGGGGCACGCGCCGGCGAGTATTCATAAGCTTTTCCAAGTGGCTAACCGGTCTCAGGGGCGAGGTCACCTTTGGCTTAAATCGAATGGGTCAGGACGACTATCCTGACCCATTCGATTTAAGTGAATTCTCCGGGTCAGGGCGGGATGGCGATCGCCGCAAAGCAAAACCAGACAACTTTGTACGAGGCTGAGGAGGCGGCGAAGAATTCTGCGGCGCGACTCTCCGTCATGGTCGCCGCCTTCCTGATTGCGCTCAAGACGGCGACCGGATTCCTCACCGGCTCAATCAGCGTCTGGGCATCGCTGCTCGATTCCGTGATGGATATCCTGGCCTCGACGGTCAATCTCTTCGCCGTGCGAGCCGCCGCCCGGCCGGCCGACGAAGATCACGCCTACGGGCACGGCAAAGCCGAATCTCTCGCCGGCCTTTTCCAGGCGATCGTCATTTTTGCCTCGGGCCTCTTTTTAATCTGGGAGGTGATCCACCGGATCATCGAGATCCATCAAACGCGCAGCGAGGGTCTCGGCGCTGTTTCCATGCTCATTGCGACGGGCGTGAGCGTGTGGCTCGTGGTGCGTCTCAGAAGGGTGGCGCGGGAGACAGATTCGCTGGCCATAAAATCGGACGCCGCGCACTACGTCTCGGACATTTTCACCAACCTGGGCGCGCTCATTGCGCTCTTAATCACCGCCCTGACGCGCTGGCGTCTGATCGACCCGCTGACATCAACCTTTATCGCGGTCTATATCTTCTGGTCGGCCATTAAGGTCGGACGGGAGTCAATAGACGTGTTGATGGATCGCCGCCTGCCCCTGGATGTGGACGAACGGATCGCGGATATCGTCAGCCGCTTCAAAGATCAGGGCGTGGTCGGCTTTCACGACCTGCGCACGCGCCGCTCCGGGGCGCAGAAGTTTATCGACCTCCATTTAGAGGTTCAGCGGGACCAGCGCTTGCAGGAAGCGCACGACCTGACCGTGCGGGTCTTGCGGACAATCGAAGCTGAGGTGCCGCGCGCACGCGTGCACATCCATACCGACCCCGTCGAATAGTTTGGACGGAGAAGCGATGATTTCACGCACCGGCGATGAATAAACAGACCGCCCAAAATAGCTCTTGGGAATAGCATAGAGATTGATACCGCCGTTGTAACTGATTGGATCGCGGGTGAGGAAGCGACCGCTACCGACTCTGTATCCCCAGAGGGATGCATGCCCCGGCTTGAGCCAGAGCTTTCCTATAGCAACTAAAAAACCGGCCCCGCCCGCCTTCTTCAATCCCTCTTACGATGTGTGCTTGATCTTTAGTTCCTTCACATCCTTCTGTGGCTTCACGATATCTTTGGCAAAGGCGTTGTGGTTTTCAATGTCACGCTTATCTATGCTGGCTACCGTGTTTTTGATCTCTCGGATGTCAGCGCGCATATTGGTTATATCGCTCTGGACTGTCATTAGAAAAAGTGTTACCGATGTCCCCCGTCCCGTACACTATCTTGACAGTTC